>JBOFGY010000054.1:0-19137 GCA_051649365.1 Trueperaceae bacterium | reverse complement strand
ATAAATGGCGAGGTTTTGGCTGGGCTGTCACCGAAGTAGACGGACACGACCACGCGAAGTTACTCAAGACCTTTAATAGTGCACCTCACCAGAAAGACAAGCCAACGTGCATCATCACGCACACGCACAAAGGCAAAGGGGTTTCGTTTATGGAAGACAATGCCGCTTGGCACCACAAAGTACCCAATGCCGAAGAATACGCACAGGCTATGAAAGAACTCGAGAGTGTTTTAGCATGAACGTTGGCGAAGTCGCAGGATTATTTGATTGCCGTGATGCTTTTGCAAGTACACTCGAGGATTTAGGTGCCAAGGACACTAAAGTTGTCGTGGTTTGCAATGACTCGGTGGGCTCGAGCAAAGTTGGTGGCTTTAAGAAAAAATTTCCCGAGCGTCTTATCAATGTTGGCATTGCCGAACAAAATATGGTGGGCGTAGGTGCGGGACTAGCCAATGCTGGCATGATTCCCTTTGTGTGTGGAGCCTCGTGTTTTTTAACAGGTCGTGCGCTCGAGCAAATTAAGGCAGATGTTGCTTATTCAAATACGAATGTCAAACTTGTTGGTATTAGTAGCGGTATGGCCTACGGCGCACTTGGCCCAACCCATCACTCCATCGAAGATTTTGCCTGGACACGCGCCATTGCCAACATGACCGTCATTGCTCCTGCTGACCCGCTCGAGACTGAGCAAGCTGTTCGCCTTGCCGCCAGCACTCCAGGGCCCATGTTTTTACGTTTAAGCCGCATGGGTGTGCCTGCTGTCCATGCTGACACTTACACATTCCAAATCGGGAAAGCCGCCAAACTCCGTGATGGTGGGGATGTCACCCTCATCGCTAATGGTGTGATGGTTACAAGAGCCTTAGAAGCTGCTGAGCTTCTGCACGAAGACGGCATCGAAGCACGTGTGCTCAACATGGCTACAGTAAGACCCCTTGATAAAGGAGCTATCATCAGCGCAGCAAAAGATACAGGTGCGATTGTCACCGCAGAAGAACACAGCACGCACGGTGGTTTAGGTAGTGCCGTCGCGGAGGTTGTAGTTGAAAACGCGCCAGTAAACATGCGTATCTTGGGTGTGCCAGGCGTGTTTGCCCCAACGGGTGAAGCTTTTTGGTTGCTCGAGCATTTCGGTTTAACCGCAGGAGGAATCTGCAAAGCAGCAAAGGATGTATTAGCAAAAAAATAACTTGTAGGGGCGAATAGCATCCACCCCCAACCGCAAAACAAAAATAAATGGAATCTCAAAACCACAATTCCAAAAAACCGTAGCTCTTCAACCAAACGACAAGGAGCCAGATTGCAAATTAAACACCAACGTCAAACCCGCCCTTTGGGGTAAAGCAACGATTTATTCACCATTGCTGATTGTTTGCGAAAGGGTGGGTTACAAATCCATAGCGAATTTCATCACCATTATTCCAACCTCAAAATAAGTGAACAACCCCACCCCTACGTTGGTTAGAGATACGCGGCGTTAAATTTTGTTTCGCAAAGGGTTCTTTATGAACAAACACATTCTCGCTATTGACCAAGGCACCACCAACACCAAAGTCATTTTGGTCAACGAAGCAGGCCAATCCATTGCAGGCGCATCCAAACCTGTCAGCATTCATTTTCCAAAACCTGCCTGGGTCGAGCAAGATGTCAACATCATCTGGCAAAGTGTAAAAGAAGCTATAGATGAATGTTTAACCAAAGCAAATCATCCAAAGCTCGCAGCCATTGGCATTACCAATCAACGTGAATCTGTTTTGGTATGGGAGCGCAAAACAGGTGAACCGCTCGGGCCCGTCATCACCTGGCAATGTCGGCGCAGTGCACCTTTTTGTGAAACCTTGCGAGAAAAAAACCTTGCTACAACACTGCAACAAAAAACAGGCTTGACCATTGACCCACTTTTTTCTGCTTCAAAAGCACGTTGGCTACTAGAAAATATTCCGAACGGAAAACAACGCGCAGCCAATGGTGAGCTTTGTATTGGCACAATTGACAGTTGGGTGTTGTGGAATCTCACAGGTGGTCAGCAGCACCGCTGTGATGTCAGCAACGCTTCACGCACACAACTTTTGAATTTACATACGCTTTCTTGGGACGACGAACTATTAAACATTTTTGAAATTCCTCGAGCGGCCCTACCAGAAATTATGCACTCGAGCACCCACTTTGGCGAATCCCTGAACATTGGCGCATTACCAAGTGGTGTACCCATCACGAGTTTAATCGGTGACTCCCACGCCGCACTCTTTGGTCAAGCAGGTTTCGAGGAATGTTATGTGAAAGCAACGTATGGCACGGGAAGTTCTTTAATGATACCGACACCCAACGTCACGCTGTCACAACAAGGTTTGTCCTCTACGATTGCTTGGGGCTTGGATAATGCTACGTATGCCCTCGAAGGCAACATCTCCGTAACTGGTTCGGCGGTGCAGTGGTTAGAGCAGTTGCTCGAGCTAGACGCTGGATCAATAACAAAACTTGCTAGCAGTATTACTTCTACCGATGGTCTTTATCTCGTGCCTGCGTTCGTGGGCTTGGGCGCACCACACTGGGCTGACGCAGCTCGCGGACTCCTCACAGGGCTCACCCGCGGCAGCAGTCGGGCACAACTTGCTAGGGCGACGCTCGAGTCCATCGCTTATCAAATCCGTGATGTTTTTGATGTGATGAAAAACGAGGCTAAAGCAGACTTAAACGTTTTACTCGCAGACGGTGGCGGCAGTCGCAATGCTTGGCTTATGGGGTTTCAAGCCGACATTCTGGGTGTTCCTGTACTTGCCAATACTTCCGCAGATTTATCTGCACTTGGTGCAGCGTACTTAGCGGGTTTACACATGGGCATGTGGAAAACCTTAACAGAGATTGCTGGACTGGAACGGAAGCTCGAGCGTTATGAACCTAAAATGTCAAACTCACAGCGTGAAGAACGCTATACTGGCTGGAGAGAAGCCATTGCTAGAACGACCTATAAACCATAAATAAAAAAATCAATTTTGGGATTTATAACCATTTATACCTACGTATACTCAATTTCAGGTATACGTAGGTATAAATGGTTATAAACGAGCCCTGCCGACGTTCAGAGAATAATTTGAACGCTTTATCTTCACTTCTCACCTCGAGCTCCAACTTGTTAAACTAGCTCCGACAATGAAAGGACGTTATGAGTAAATATACAATTGGTGTTGACTTCGGTACAGAGTCAGGCCGTGCTCTCTTGGTGCGCGTCGAGGACGGTTCAGAAATTGCTATGGCCCTTCATCCTTACGGTGACAGCGTGATTAACCACACGCTCCCCGGCGACAACAAACTCCTTCCCCCCGACTGGGCCTTGCAAAATCCTATGGACTACATCGAGGTTTTCAAACAAACCATTCCCAATGTGCTTAAAAAAAGTGGGGTTTCTGCTGACGATGTGATTGGTCTTTCCGTAGACTTTACTGCTTGCACGATGCTACCCACAAAAGCTGACGGCACGCCACTTTGCACGCTATCTGAGTTCAAAAAGAACCCGCACGCTTGGGTCAAACTTTGGAAACACCACGCTGCCCAACCTCACGCTGACCGCATCAACGAAACCGCCCGTAACATGGGCGAGAGTTGGTTACCTCGGTATGGTGGCAAAATCTCGAGTGAATGGTTTTTCGCCAAAGCTTTGCAAATCCTCGAGGAAGCCCCCGAAGTCTATAAAGCTGCTGACCGCCTTATCGAAGCAGCCGACTGGGTAACTTGGCAACTCTGCGGACGCGAAACCCGCAACGCCTGCACCGCGGGTTACAAAGCTATTTATCAAGATGATTATCCTTCCAAAGAATTTTTTGCTGCACTAAATCCAGCCTTTGCCAACGTCGTGGAAGAAAAAATGTCCAGAGACCTCTCGAATCTTGGTGATAAAGCTGGTGGGCTCACAAACGAAGCTGCCCAGTGGACAGGACTTAAAGAAGGCACACCTGTTGCTGTCGCTAACGTGGACGCACACGTCGCTTTTCCTGCCACCGGTGACGTATCTTCTGGCACGATGGTGATGATCATGGGAACCTCGACCTGTCACATGCTCGTCGCGGATTCGCTGAAAGAAGTTGAAGGTATGTGCGGCGTGGTGATGGGTGGCATCGTGCCTGGTCGCTATGGCTACGAAGCGGGGCAAAGCGGCGTGGGTGATATTTTTGCCTGGTTTGTAGATAACGCTGTTGGTAAAGAACATTTTGATGCCGCGAAAAAAGCTGGTGTGGATGTTCACAAATATCTCGAGCAAGAAGCCGCAAAACAAAAAGTCGGCGCACACGGTCTCCTCGCGCTCGACTGGTTTAACGGCAACCGCAGTGTGTTGGTAGACGCAGAACTTACAGGCTTGATGGTCGGCATGACGATTGCCACGACTGCACCTGAAATGTACCGAGCGTTGTTAGAAGCCACCGCCTACGGCACTCGCAAAATCATCGAAGCGTTTGAAAGCAACGATGTACCTGTGAAGAAACTTGTAGCGGCGGGTGGGCTACCTGCTAAGAACCCACTGATGATGCAAATTTACGCGGATGTTTGTCAGAAGGATTTGCACATTCTGCACAGCGAACAAGGCCCCGCACTTGGCGCGGCAATGCACGCGGCTGTGGCAGCGGGAGCATATAAGGATATTGAAGAGGCTGCAAAGCACATGGGCAAACTTAGCGAAACTGTTTACAAGCCCATTGCTGAAAATGTAAACATTTATGACGGGCTTTATAAGGATTATGTTTATTTGCATGATTTGTTTGGGCGCAGTAAAAGTAATGAGGTGGGTGGGGTGATGAAGCGGTTGCGCTCCTTGCGGCATGGTTAAGTTGTTGCAGAAATCAAGTTTTTGAAAAGTGTTATGCTGTGAAAATGACCCAAGCAGACGCAGTTGTTTTTATTATGGAGAAAGTAGGAGGTTACGCAACTCTTGGGTATCTTTATCAAAATGTACTGAGTGTTCCAGAAGTTAAATGGGGAACTAAAACCCCTTTTGCTTCTATGCGCCGTATCGTTCAAACTGACAGGAGATTTTTCAAAATTAAACCTGGTCTTTGGGCTTTAACCTCACACAAAAAAGACGTTTTGGAGCAGTTCAAAACACAAAGTGTAAACGCGAAAAAAGAGGAAGAGTTTAATCATAGCTATTACCAAGGTTTACTCGTCGAATTAGGTAATTTGAGTGATTACGATACATTTGTACCACACCAAGATAAAAACCGCTCTTTCCTAAATAGAAAGCTCTCAGAAATTACGTCCTTAAAGGAATATCACGCATTTACTTACGATGAGCTTGTGCAATTTTCAAAGACAATAGATGTTACATGGTTCAATAAGCGTAAATTGCCCAATGCTTTCTTCGAGGTCGAACATTCAACAGACATCTACAACTCATTCAGAAAGTTTGTAGAGTTTCAGGATTTTCGTGTTCAATGCTGGATCGTTGCAGATGAAGCTCGGAAGCAAGAATTCACACGTAAGCTCGAGGCAAGAGCTTTTGAAGATATTAAAGAAACAGTAAGATTTCTAAGTTATGAAGCTCTTGCGAGATGGCATAGCAATCTCGCAGAGCAAAAGGCAATCCAAGCGGTCATAGGAAAAGCGAAATGATATAATTGCATTCACTTTAAGGAGCCTGAAATGTCGCTGAAAAACATTGAAATAGATGTAACTTTACACGATACTATCATCCCTTGTCTTGAGAATAACGGTTATCAACCAAAATCACATGTGACAGTTGGACCTAAACCCAATGGTGACATGTACAAGATAGACATATTAGCTGTAGACCCAAAACATCAAAAAGTATTAGTATCATTCAAATCTCACCGACTAGACAGAGAACTTGAAGAAACATTACCCTACGAAATTATTAAGCTCATTCACACAATCAAACACAGCAAAAGCAAATTTAAGTGTGCTTACATTGTAGATTGCAGTGGTTGGACGTTAAAAGAATGGTATCTGAGTGGAGCACTTAAAGAATATCTCGAGTACGACGGTCTAGTGGAAATAGTCTCACTGGATGAGTTCATTACTCTTGCGAACAAGAAAAAACTTTAACAAGACCTTTTAGGGTGTCGAGGCGTAGCCATTCGTGATAAGTAACTTTATTCATACGGATAGTTTCATACCAGTGACACAATAACCATAAATGAGTCAGTCACCCATATGAGCTTTGAATATGCGAATAAAACAGCTTTGATAACAGGTGCTTCATCTGGGATTGGTTACGCTTTTGCCCTCGAGCTAGCCAAACGAGGTTGTCAGCTTATTTTGGTAGCACGTTCACGCGACAAGCTCGAGTCTTTAGCCGAAATGTTGAAGCAAAATCACGGTGCTAACGTTCAAGTCATTGTCCAAGACCTCAGTGTTGAAGGTGCAGCCCAGGTTGTGTTCGCGCAAGTTCAACATGCGAACAAACACGTTCATTTACTTATCAACAACGCGGGTTTCGGGGCTGACGGACAGTTTGAAAAAACGTCATTTGAAACACAACACGCTATGACGTTGTTAAACGTCACGGCGTTAAGTGACCTCACGCATTTATTCTTACCCGCCATGTTGGGGCGTGGCTCTGGCGGCATCATTAACGTTGCCTCAATTATCAGCTTTTCACCTTTTCCGTATATGTCTATTTACGCAGCAACGAAGGCTTTCGTGCTTAGTTTTACGCAAGGTCTATGGGTGGAAAACCGCAAGCGAGGTGTTCATATACTTGCCCTGTGTCCAGGTAATACGGCTACGGGTTTCTTTGCCAACATGGGTGTACCTGAAAAAGAAGTTGGAAAAATGGACAGCCCCGAAGATGTTGTGAAGCAGGCACTAAAGGCTTTAGAAAAGAACCGCTCTTACGTCATCACGAACGTTGGCTTCAAAATTATGGCGCGTGTGGTTAGATTTATTCCTCGAGAGCTTTGGCTTAGACTGATGGGTAGGCTTAACGCTTAAACCGCAAAAAGCAACGAGGCTTGAATATCTTCTTTGGTCAGGTCTGGAAAGTCTTTAAGGATTTCTTCTTCAGATACGTCCTCAGCAAGCATTTCCAAAATGTCACTGACTCTAATTCGCATTCCTCTGATGCACGGCCTGCCGCCACACTGTTTAGGGTTAAAGGTGATGCGCTCCAAAAGAGAATTATTCACAAAGGTATTATAGCGTCTACTAGACAGACATGATTACGAAAATTGTGCTAAATTTGTAGCTACTAAGTAGCTATTTTGGAGGTTTTATGGAAGCGGTTGGTATTAAAGAATTTAAGAACAAAGCCACACAATATCTTCGTGCTGAGAAACCTGTGGCGATTGAGCGACACGGCAAACTTGTCGGCTTTTACATCCCCGTCGCTGAGCGCGATGAAGCAAAGATCAAAAAATCCTTGACTAGATTTGAGAAGGCGTTAAAAAAAGCTCTCAACGAAACGGGCTTGAGTGAAGACGCATTTGCTGACCTCGTGAACAAGGCAAAATAGCTGTGCTAGTAGTCGTAGACGCAAGCGCACTTGTCGCTGAGCTTTTGCGTGAACGCGGGCGCAAGTTGCTTACAGATACAAAGCTCGAGCTTGCCATCACCGATGTTCAGTGGAGCGAAACCCAGTATGAACTGACCAGACGGCTCACGATTCTTGTTGAACGAAACCAACTTTCTATAACAACTGCCGAAGAACTTTTGCAAACCAGCTTGGAGTTAGCTGCCTCAAATCTTATTCTTTTTGAGAAAACGAGTTATGAACATCTCGAGCCAAAAGCAAGAAGGCGAATAGCTCGAGACCCGAATGACTGGCAAAGTGTCGCGCTAGCACTAGCACTTAACACTGGTATCTGGACGAACGACAAAGATTTCTTTGGTTGTGGCGTAGCAACTTAGTCAACTGAAATACTCATGGAAGAATTAGCAGCTTTGTGAAGTTATGAAAGCCGAGCCTTAAAATCCTTGTATCCAAACTCTTTAACTAACTCAAATTTTCCATCTTCGCGTAAAATCCCGATACTCGGATGCTTCACCCCATTAAAGGTCGTCGTCTTCACCATCGTGTAATGAATCATGTCGTCAAAGACAACTTTTGAACCCACCTGCAAGGGTTTATCAAAGCTATATTCACCAACAACATCACCTGATAAGCACGTTGTGCCGCCTAACAAATAGGTATGGGCTTTTTTGTCTGGATAATCCGCGTGCAAGATGTTCGGACGGTAGGGCATCTCGAGCGTGTCTGGCATGTGAGCACTCGCGCTTATATCAAGCAGGGCAATATCTTTTTCATTATGCATGACATCGAGAACGGTTGAAACCAGCCAGCCTGTCTGCCAGGCAACTGCACTGCCAGGCTCGAGCACCACGTCTACATTCCAGCGTTCCCTGAATGCTTTAATCACCTTGATCAGACGAGGAATATCATAATCGCTGCGCGTCATAAGGTGACCGCCGCCGAAGTTGACCCACTTCACTTTAGGCAAAATATCAGCGTAGTTTTTCTCAATGACAGCAAGTGTGCGCTCGAGTGTGTCACTATTTTTTTCGCAGAGCGAGTGAAAGTGTAAACCCTCGAGCCCGTCCATGAGGTCTGCACGGAATTCTGCTCGAGTTACGCCAAGCCTAGAAAAAGGCATGGTCGGGTTGTACATATCGGTCTCGACTTCGGCATATTCGGGATTGATGCGAATACCACACGACACATGACGAGAACTTGCTTGTACTTGCGGCTTAAATCTTTCCCACTGTGAAAAACTGTTAAACACCAAATGGTCAGACAGCTCTAAAACTTTTGGAAACTCTGCGTCGCTGTAGGCAGGCAGATAAGTATGAACTTCCCCCTTAAATTCGTGCTTGGCAAGGAGGGCTTCGTGGAGGCTCGAGGCTGTCGCGCCTGGTAAATACCGCCGCACTAAATCAAAAGCACTCCACATCGAAAAACCTTTGAAGGCAAGAATGATCTTCGCACCAGACTCTTTTTGCACGTACTCGAGCACTTCAAGATTTCTCTTCAAGCGCGCCTCATCCAGCAAAAAACACGGCGAAGGAATTTGTGAAAAATCAATCGTCTCAGCAGGCTTAATTTTCGTCTTGACTTTAGCTACATCAAAGGGCGTTGTCATCGTCGCGGTCATACTTACCTCCAAAAAGGTTTTTCACCACAGAGAACGCTGTGTAACGAAGCGAAACTACAGAGGACACGGGAAAGATTTAGCAAAAGCCTCTTTGGTTAGCAAAACACTAGCTTTTCGGCAATACCAAGAGGCTTTTGTTGATTTACCTCTGTGTTCTCTGTGTCCTCTGTGGTAAATTCTCTTAATCTTTTACAAGCTCAATATCAGCGAGTTCGTGCCAAGGCAGCCCCCACACGTTCATTGCGTCCATGAAGGGGTCGGGGTCGAGTTGTTCCATGTTGAAGACACCTGGCTGCATCCATTTATTTTGGAGCATCAACATGGCACCAATCATCGCGGGAACGCCTGTCGTGTAGGAAATGGCTTGTGCCTGCACTTCCTTGTAGCACTCGGCGTGGTCGCAGACGTTGTAGACGAAGTGTACTTTTTGCTTGCCGTCTTTTTTGCCTTTGATTTGTACACCGATGCAGGTTTTGCCCGTGTAGTTTTCTGCCAAAGATTCTGGTGCAGGGAGAACAGCTTTCAGGAACTCGAGCGGAATAATCTTCTGACCCTTAAAGTCAACAGGTTTAATGCTCGTCATGCCGACGGCTTCCAGCACGGTTAAGTGTTTGATATATGGGTCACCAAAGGTCATCCAGAAGCGAGCACGTTTGAGCGTGGGGAAGTGTTTAACCAGGCTCTCGAGTTCTTCGTGATAGAGCACGTAGCTTTTGCGCGTTCTAACTTTTGGATAATAGATGTCCTGGGAAATCTCGAGCGGCTTTGTTTCAATCCACTTGCCGTTTTTGTAATAACGACCATTGGCAGTAATTTCACGGATGTTGATTTCTGGGTTGAAGTTTGTGGCGAACGCCTTACCGTGATTGCCATCGTTGCAATCAACAATATCCAAGGTTTCAATTTTGTCAAAGTGATGCTTGGCCTGCCAGGCTGTGAACACGTTCGTCGCGCCTGGGTCAAAACCACTTCCCAGTAACGCCATAAGTCCGGCTTTCTTAAACTTGTTTTGGTAAGCCCACTGCCAGGAATATTCAAACTTGGCGACATCTTTGGGCTCGTAGTTGGCGGTGTCCAGGTAGTGAACGCCAGTCTCGAGGCAGGCATCCATAATGGTTAAGTCTTGATAAGGCAGGGCCACGTTAATAACCATTGCAGGCTTGTACTTTTTGATGAGCTTGACCAACTCGGGCACGTTATCCGCGTCAACCTGGGCGGTAGAGACTTTCGTCTTGCTCTTTGGAAAATACTTCTTGATGTCAGCCGCGATTTTGTCGCACTTGGACTTGGTGCGGCTGGCAATCATGATGTCGTCAAAGACCGCATCATTCTGGGCGCACTTTTTCGCCACGACGTTCCCGACACCACCTGCACCGATAATCAATACTTTTGCCATTAGAACCTCCCCGAAGAATTCTCGAGTCCTGCTTGCCTGGATTTTTGCAACCTTAAAACGCTTTCAAACAAGTAGGCAAGCCTGTAACCCGTGTTAGAGTTATTAACTTGCCAGAACTAAAAGATTATCATGTTTGAGTCAGAGATATGTAAGGAAAACCTCAACTAAGAGCTCCACATTTCGGAATCCTCGCTCTGCTTATACCAAGCGTTTAGTATGGGCTTTCAAAACACTTGGTGTTCGCGTTAGTATTTCTTTAGCCTCGGCCAGGTTGGAGTCATCGCTTGATCATAATAACTTCTATAGCCGAACACACCGTAAGGAGATTCGTATGGCTGTCACATCCACAATGCTCGAGCTAGGCACACTGGCTCCAGTGTTTACGCTACACGATGTCGTATCAGGTAAACAGATTTCAAACGAGGATTACACGAATCAACCTTTACTCGTAATGTTTATTTGTGATCACTGCCCCTATGTCAAACATGTTGAAAAAGAACTCGCCAAACTCGGGCGCGATTATGTAGAGCGTTTTGGCATCGTTGCGATTGGCTCAAATGATGTTGGGACTTATCCTGATGATTCACCCGAACACCTCAAAGCACAAGCAAAACGAGAAGGTTTTGTGTTCCCTTATCTTTATGACGAAACACAAGAGATTGCCAAAGCCTACACCGCCGCTTGCACACCAGACTTTTTCTTGTTTAATGCAAAGCACAAACTTGTCTATCGTGGACGCATAGATGCGAGCCGCCCTAAAACCGATGACCCTGTGACTGGCCAAGAATTACGCGCTGCCCTCGAGTCCGTGCTGGCAGGTAAAGAAGTCTCGGGCGCACAATATCCCAGCATGGGCTGCAATATCAAATGGAAAGCAGGCAATGCCCCTATATATTATGGATAATCCTATCACCCTCGAGCAACTTACCCAACAAGTGTCAGACTTACACGCCTATTTACCCAAGAGTAATCTCGTGTCGTGGACAAGTGGCAATATTAGTGGCAGACTACCCAACACAAACACAATGATTATAAAACCAAGCGGAATTATGTTTGAAGATTTACGTTCTGAGAACATGTGTGTGGTAGATGTGGAAACACTTGAAAACAAATCTTCCTATAAGTTTTCTTCTGACACGGCCACTCATGCTTACATTTACAAAAATATGCCTGAGGTTGGCGGCATCGTTCATACACATAGCAATTACGCCACAGCCTGGGCGGCCATTGGCAAAGAAATCCCTTGTTTTTTAACAGCGATGGCAGACGAGTTTGGCGGCCCGGTTCCACTCGGTGGGTTTGCGCTTATTGGCGGTGAAGAAATTGGGCGTGAAGTCGTGCGGGTTTTGACGGGTCACAAGTCACCAGCGATTATCATGCAGAATCACGGTATTTTCACGATTGGGAAAACACCCAAAGATGCGGTAAAAGCAGCGGTGATGTGTGAGGATGTGGCGCGGACGGCGTATCTCGCGGTGCAACTTGGTAAACCGATTGAAATTAGCAAAGAAGATATTGCTAAACTGCATCACCGCTACACGAATGTGTATGGACAGTAAAGAAGTAAAAAGTTAAAAGTAGAAGGTAAAAAGGTTTGCATGATTACACAAACCCAATGTCCTTTTTACTTTCTACACATTGTTTTTTACTACATCATCCTACTTTCGGTGTTTGACGTAAAGGCCTTAACCTCCTAAACTACTTTCATGTCTATTGAAACTGATTTACAAGCACTTTTCACATCTGAAGCAATGCAAAATCCACATCCCATTTATCAACGCGCCAGATTGCATGGTGAATTGGTTCAGGTGTCTAACTGGAATAATGCTTTTACCTTTAGAGCCTATCCTAAAACGTACTGATTTGTTTATCTAAAAAGGTGTAACGGAAGTTTACGGATAGATTCTTAGTGTAGATGCGGTCAATGCTTTGTTCAGACACCGCTCTGTAAGTGCAGACCGTTTAGGAGAGATGCCCTCTGATTGGTTTGCCACAAAGTTGCTAAAACCAATGGATGCTTTTTCACGATGTTCCTTCACACACGAGATTGCGCGGTTTAGTGGCTCAAGCCTTTACGCCTAAAGCGATTGCGGAAACGAGAGAAGCTATTGCGGCATTAACCGATGAACTGCTGGCTGAGCATAAGGAAAAAGGCGGCGACTTTGTTTCCAATGTTGCCGTGCTACTACCAATGCTTGTGATTGCAAAATTGCTTGGCTTAGAAAAAGTAAGCCGTAACGAATTCAGACGCTGGGGAACAGCGTTGGCAATTACTTTAGATGGTTCAACGCTGGCAAACGCTAATCAAGAACATCTTGCAAGAGATACCGATGAAATGTTCACGTACTTCCGTGAGGCAGCAAACGACATGCGAGAAGATAATAAGCCAGGTGTCCTCGGTGCGATCGCCAGAGCTGAAGCCGATGGAGACAAGCTCAGTAATGATGAACTTCTGTCCAATGCAGTTTTACTTTTGGGTGCAGGTTTTGAAACAACGACAAATTTAATTTCGGGTGCCGTACTCGAGTTCTCCCGTCACCCTGAGCATTGGCAATTATTGCGCGAACGCCCTGAACTAATTCCAAACGCTGTAGAAGAATGTTTGCGCTTTGTCAGTCCTGTTGCTGGCACAGACCGCTTAGTGAAAGAAAGCCTCGAGTAGAACGGTCATCAGTTGCCTGCAGGTAGTCACGTCAGTTTAATGCTTGGCGCAGCCAATCGTGACCCAAAAACCTTTGTAGAGCCTGACAAATTTGATATTACTCGTTCTAATGCTTCGCAGCATGTCGCCTTTGCCAGTGGACCGCACTATTGCCTTGGTGCGCCGTTAGCAAGGCTCGAGGCCCAAGTGTTTCTCGAGCGTCTAGCTTTAAGCTATCCAAATTTTTCTGTGCCTGAACAAAGGTTGGAGTATAATCCAAATTTTACACTTCGTGGTCTTAAAAGGCTCAAGGTGAAGTTATAGAAATTGAGAAATTGGGAACTAGGAGTTAGGAGAAAGTCAAAATCTACCCTCTAATTCCTGATTTCTAATTTATACTCGAGCGCATGAAAGATAGCAACCAGCAAAAGTTATTGGTGATGCTACAACTTGCCCAACAACGTTTGCGTGAGGTGTCTATACTACCTGAAGTTTTTGCAGGTAGAAGCTTGAGGATAGAGGACTGCATCACTTTAGAGCTTGGTATAGATGAACACGGCAACGCTATTATTCCTATTCGAGATGTCAATGGTGAACTCCTGGGTTTGAAAGGTCGTTATTTACAGCCTGGTAAAAACAAGTATTTTGGAATTCCTACCGAAAACAGAAACCCATCGTGGCTTGCTTCTAATTTGCTTCAAGCAACCAAAGGTTTACTGTTTATCGAGGGCGAATTGAACGCGATGGTGAGTTACCTGTCTTTGCGTGAAGCAGAGTACGGCATCATCGGGTTGGGTAGTGCATTTGCAGACATACCCACTTGGACAACACAAATGAAGCTGCCGTTGTTTTTATATTTCGATAACGACATTGCCAGCAATAAAAGTGCCAAAGACTGGCTGGAAAACGCTAAATCACTTAACCTTTCTGCCAAACGTTTGGGCAGTTTGCTGGGTAATATGGATGCTTGCGAATATGCTGAAACGTGCGGACGCGAAGCATTGCAGGAGCGTTGGTTGCAACTACTAAAACTTTAGGGTGTAAGGTGGTTCAACAATATGGCTTTAGCAAATTGCCCAATGTGAAGCCCACAAAATGAAGCTGGGTAAGTATTTGAAACACGCTTTAACGCACAGCCATATATCGCATGACTCGAGAAATAAAAAAAGCGGATAAAGCATGAGGTATAAATTTGGCAACCACCACGCCAAATCAAAATCACCACGAATCACCCAAAAGGCAATTGCATTGAGTCCAGACGAAACAGTGAGTACCAGTGACATAAGTGCAAGTGGGAGCCAGCTCGAGTTCTTCTTTCTGTGCAAATATACTGCCGTTAAACCTGTCTCGGAAATCAGTAGGTCGAGTGGTAAAAACGACCAATTCCACGCAGTCATGATTGGGTTTTTGTAGTCGTTAAACGCATACTCGGGCGGAATGAGTGCTAGCGCAGTGAGTAACCAATACACAATAAAACCAATATCAGTAACCAAAAAGAATCCTGACAAACCAAGCATTAGTGACCACCCGCCAAATTGATAACCACGACACCTACAATAACCAAGGCAATGCCACCTGCTTTAATGAGGCTCATCAGTTCGCTAAGAAAAAGCCAGCCTACCAATGCAATCAGCGCAGTTCCCAAGCCTGCCCACACCGCGTAAGCAGTATTGAGGGAAATGCTTTTAAGTGCAAGACCTAGTAAATAAAATGCCCCACCATAACCCAGCACGACAAGTGCGCTCGGAATAAATACAGTAAACCCTTTCGAGGCTTTAAGACCCGTCGAACCAATGACTTCGCTGATAATCGCTAAGGTTAAAAAAATCCAGGCGTTCATACGCGCTCCTAAAAGACAGGGCTCCTAAAGCAAACCATTTCCCGAAACAAAAAACGTACCGCTATCTACAACGAGTAAAACACCAAAAATAGATAATGCACTAATCGTGACAGACTTCATCCAACGCTGAAAAAAAGTTTTGATATTGTCAATTATTGTCGTAGCGTGTTTTTTAGCGATGAGATAGCTGAAGAGAAGAATCAATGCGGGCAAAGCATAAAGAATGTTGTAGTAGAGCAGCAGAATAAAGGTCGTGATAAAGTCTGGATTAATAGTGCTGATGCGCTCGAGTGCCACCAGATACGGAAACGCGGTTGGCATATCGCTAATAGTCGAGGTCACACCAAAGAAAAATGTTGCTAGAGGATGAATCGCAGTTGGAGTTTTCGTGCTTGACTCACTCTTTTTGTAATAAAGCCACAAACTCGCGCCAACTAAGCCAACACCCAGAACTGCTCTCGATACATAGCCCCAAGTGCTCGCCAAAAAGGTTTGCACATAATCGAAGACCGAAGAAAGCCCAAAGTGAACCAACAAACCGCAAACAAAATAGGTGATACCAACACCGAGCAAAAATGAAATAGTGCGAGGTGAAGGATTTGCCGTACTGAGCAAAAAGACCATAGCAATAATAGTTGCTGGGTTTAAGCTGTCGAGTAAACCGAGCAAGGTAATGGCAATGAGAATGTTAATCATGTCGTCTCTTTCTTTGAGGTTTCTTTTGTCATGGCGAGAAGGCGTGTCTCGAGTTGCTTGCGTAATTTCCCTTTGGGTGGTGCTAGGTCAAAGACTTCAGAAAAATAAAGTCCGTCGGCAGCAAGGCGCACGAGTGTGGCTGTAACAGGGTTGATGCCGTCTTGCCCCAATTCTTTTTGCCAGGTAGCATAGTGCTTTTGAACAGGCTTTAACAATGCAGGGTTTAAAGCAACAGCCGCAAGCAGACCTGCACCAAGTTGGGTTTGAAGGTCTACAGGTGTCGTGGTTGTCTTGACAAATGCTCTGGTGAAGGCTCCTTTATCTTTATCTTTCACTGCTTCAACAGCTTTGCTCCAATTTCCCAGATGCTCGTCAATCATGCTGCTGATGAGAGCTTCTTTATTTGGAAAGTGGTAAAGCAGGCCGCCTTTACTGACACCTGCTTCTTTAGCTACCGCCTCGAGTGTGAGACTAAGTGCGCCGTCCCTGGCGGTCACACGACTGGCTGCCTCGAGGATGGTTTTGCGAGTTGTATCAGGTTGTTTCACTACTATCCTTTTACCATACCGTCCAGACGGTATGGTAATCAATGTAAAGTATTTTGTGAAGAAAGTCAAGTAACTCATTTCACAACTAAGCTGCTACGGGCGGTGCTGCCGTCACGATGTAAAGTCACGACAAAGTCCAGCATTCCCAGCAGGACTCCTGGTGGTGCCCAGCGTATTCCGTAACCGTCGCGGGCGTTGTTTCCCTTGCCTGATTTGCGAGTGCAGTGCCAAGTTTTGTTGCTAGATAACTTGCGGCCAGCGCAGCAAAGGTGCTTGCCAAAATCATCATAGGAATCGTTTGCAGTGTGACGCTAGGATAAACAAAAAAGTGCGACATGAGCGGTAGAGAAACAGCAGAAAAGACAACACTCGAGACGATAGCTGTGTGTAGCCAAGTCACAGGTTTGTTTTTGTAAACGCGGTAAAAGTACCACGCATCTATCGCAATCAGAATGGGCAAAGCAACAAACCAGCCACTCGCAGTCACCGCTTCAAAACTGAGCAGCTCGAGCAAGCTTTATCAAACTACTGCTAAAGCTTTTTTCATTGCAGTTCAACACGTGCCTTTGGACTTAATTATTAAGCAAGAACTCTTACGCAATCAGCAGCTTTGGATCGATAACTTAGTCAGGTTTTCCCTGAAGATTTCTGACCAACAGCATTTAGGTTTGCACATCTCGAGCGAAGCGGGACGCATAAAATTTTCAGCGCCTTTTGAGCGAAAAGAATGGACAATGCTGGGTGACTTAGAGCCTGTCTTTTTCGAGAACATGGCAAAGCTAGCTCTAAAACCTGAAGACGCGAAAAAATTGCAGCGTGAGCTGGCAAGATTGTGGGAAGAATATACCGCCAGGAATGTGCCAGGGCAAAGGGTTTATTTATTTCGGTTGGGGTTGCTCGAGGCACATGTCTGAAACAAGCAGCTATTGAAAGATGCTGACCTTCACGATAGGCTATCAAAGTTATGAAACTTCTTTTCCAAGGTGATTCTATTACCGATGCAGGTCGAAACCGTGAACAGCTCCACCCTAATGAACCCAGTGGGCTTGGCGCAGGCTACGCGAACCATATTGCCTCGAGGCTCTTATGCCAACACCCTTCAGAAAAACACTTATTCCTAAATCGTGGCATCAGTGGCAACCGTGTTGTTGACCTTTATGCCCGTTGGAAAGTGGACGCAGTGAATTTAGAACCTGATGTCATCAGCATTCTTATTGGAGTGAACGATATCTGGCACGAATTGTTTCATCAAAACGGTGTGGACTTAAAACGCTTTGACACCATCTACCGTTTACTGCTCGAGTTCACGAAAGACAAGCTGCCCAAAACGAAGCTCGTGCTGTGTGAGCCCTTTCTCTTGCCCTGTGGTTTGACTGATGAACGCTGGTTTGAAGATATGAAAGAGCGTCGGGCTATCGTCAAAAAAATCGCTGAAGATACTGGGGCAACCTTCGTACCATTTCAAACCATGTTTGATAACGCGCAACACCAAGCCCCCGCTGATTATTGGGCTAAAGACGGTGTTCACCCTACTCCAGCAGGCCATCAACTGATGGCCAAAACGTGGCTCAAACACATCAAGCTTTAGAGTCTATCCAAAAACTACGGATTTGTTCATCTAATAAAAGACCCGCTTTGCGTTTTAGGATAGCTGCTCGAGTGTGACCACACATCTACAAAAATCTAGCTCTTTAAATACAATGTAATACAAATCACTACATCAAAGTAGAATGAATGTCATTCTACTTTTGAATAGTCATTACACATTTAAGGAGGCTTTATCATGAACCGTTTCCGTTTATCCCTCTTGCTATCCGCTACCCTCGTTCTACTGAGCTTTGGAGAAAATGGTTTTGCCCAAACCTCAGCCCTGATTGAGGTCAATGGCGACATAAGCTATGTTGAAGTTTTGGTAGCTGCCCCCGAACAACAAGCTGCTGTTGTCGAAAACATACAGCCTAGCCTCGAGACCCTTTCAACACAACCAGGCTTTGTCTCGAGTGTTTTGCATCAAAGCACCGACAGCGACTATGTGGTTGCTTATACGCAATTTGAAGACAGCACAACCTTGCAAACGGCTTTAGACAATCCTGCCTACCAAGAGCAAACGCTCGCCTATCAAGACCTCATAACATCGCGCACGACGGGCAAGTATCAGGTTGCGTCTCTCGATAGCCCAGCTAACCTAACGCAACTCGAGCTAAAAACTGAGCACGACTACACTGTGATTATTGATCTTATTCACGCGAACCCTGAAGAGTACGAAACGTTAAGCGCACAAACCATCGCCCATGCTAAAGGCTTTGTAGCGATGCCAGGTTTTCAAGCTGCTGCTGTATTACCCGTCTTAGGTGGTGAAGAAAAAACAACGCTCGTGACCTACGCACATTGGGCTAGCGTCGAAGATTTTTTAGGCACAATTTCCAAAATGACAGGTCACACCTTAACCACGATGAAAGAACTCAATGAAACGCTAGCGGGTCTCGGCGCAAAAACCGAATACCAACAGTATCAAGTTGTATTAGTGCTCCTACCGAAAGCGCAGGAGTAATCATGCAACCATCTTCTGTTTTGATTGTTGGTGCAGGCCCAACTGGCCTGACGTTAGCCAATATCTTGGCGCGTGAAGGCATCTCTTTTCGGCTTATCGAACGTGATGCTGGCCCCATTGAGCAGTCCAGGGCCTTGTGGGTTCACGCTCGCACCTTAGAGCTTTGGGATAAACTCGGCATCCTTTCGGGAGCTTTAGAAAAAGGTGTGAAGTTTAACTGGGTTGACCTCATGATTGATGGCAAAACCAAAGGGAAAATTCCGTATGAGGGTAAGGGGCTTAGCTCACACCCTTACGCCCTCGTCCTCGAGCAAAACAAAACGCAGGCGATGTTATTAGAAGCACTTGCTAAACACGGTAAAACGCC
>JBOFGY010000053.1:0-4187 GCA_051649365.1 Trueperaceae bacterium | reverse complement strand
TATAGCTCGTTGGCTTAATCGCTTTTGCTTTAGGAGTTCAAACCCTTGTCGTCTTCGCTCCGCTTCTTGTTCTCGTGTGAGTCGTTTGGGATACCATGTCAGCCACTTAGCTTAAGCTATTTATGTGAACCTCAATAATTCAGTTTGTGATACAGGAACTAATTATTTGTGACCCACCCGCACGGTGAAATAAAAACCAATCCTGTTTTCTGTTCACCAAAATTTCAAATCACACCACCATCAACGTACAAGGGGCTACAGCCCCTTGTTCCGCGAATCACCCTTGAAGGGCGAATGCCATTCGCCCCTACGAAACCCAAAATATATACGAAAGGACGTTTATGATTCCCCTCGAGCAACTCACGCTCTTCATCCTCGCCAGTCTAGTTATCCTGGTTATTCCAGGCCCAGCCGTGCTTTACATCATCACGCGCAGCATCTCGCAAGGACGCGCCGCAGGTATTAGCTCTGTCGTCGGGGTTAATCTGGCAGTGTTTACTTATACCGTTGCGGCAGCTTTTGGGCTCAGCGCGATTTTGATGACGAGCGTTGTCGCCTTTAACATCGTGAAATATGCGGGCGCAGCTTATCTTATTTATTTGGGCATTAAGCAGTTTATGTCTAAAACACAGCTCGAGCCCGCCACACTCAAACACGAAAGCCTGCTCAAAATTTTGGGGCAAGGTTACATGGTCAATTTACTCAACCCCAAGATGGCTTTTTTTACCTTTGCCTTTCTGCCGCAATTTGTTGACCCCAGTCACGGCAGTACCATCGTGGCAGTACCATCGTGCAAATTCTCTTACTTGGTGGGTTATTTGCGCTCATGGCCATAATTTCTGATAGTGCGTATGCGCTCTTGGCAAGCTGGCTCAGACCTTGGCTAACGCGCAACACACAGTTTTTAAGAAAGCAAAAATATGTGACGGGCAGCGTTTATATCGGGCTTGGTGTGAGCGCAGCATTGACGGGTTCAAATTCTAAGTAGTCGTGCTAAACTTTCTTCATGTCACAGGTTGCCGAACGCTTGTACACAGAGGAAGAATATCTGAAGCTCGAGGACGCATGACACTCTCAGAAAAACACCAAAAAGCATGGTAAGAGTATCTCGAGTCCCCCGAGACAAACCCTCTTCGGTATCAACATCTAAAACAATATGACAACATGAGTCATCCCGAATTTTGCCCAACCAAGGTGACATTCGGGGGATAAGCAAGCCAAAAACGAGATAAAGCAGACCTGAGCCTGTAAAGGGGAACTTTGGTCTGCTTTAGTTTTTGACCTGTGCGATGACAGAAAAGACGAATGAGTTTTTGAGTGAGTTCATGATCGGTGAGCAACAAGAGTAAGAGGAAAGCAAAGGCAAGGGTAGCAATGAAGAGGAGTTTGAGTCTGGTCTGCAATTTCCAAAGACGAGGAGATTCAAAGGCAAGTTCAGAGTTAGCAAATCGCCACGCCATTTCAATCTGCCAGCGTCTAGCATAAGCAAAAATGATGTGCCAAGCATCGTCGTGGCAGGTGATGGTTTGATTCGTCAGGATGTACCAAGGCGAACGTCCATTACCCATACGCGAGACAATAAGCCATAAGACTTGTTGTGTTTCGGGATGGGTAACTTGGGTGTAATAGAGTCCTGCTGTTCGTTCACAGCGTCTGCGGGCATCCCAGACTTGACGATGGTCAACTGAACGCTTACCCCGCACGAGTTGCCACACTTTGAGATGTCTGCCCAGTGTGTCTATAAGTTTGTAATCTTTACGCCAGCGCAAGATGAATAAAACTTGGTGGTGCTGTAATTCAAAAAGCCAGGCAGCACTTGCAAATCCTTGATCAAAGACGTGAATGACACGTTGCTTGAACTGTGCCAGGGTTTTCAGGAAGGAACGTTCTTGGCTGCGTTTATCGGTGGCGAATTTGCCTCGATGTGTCCACCAGCGCAGCTTCACTAAACAGGGTACACCTTTCATGCCAACGAGCAGCACACCCAGCCAATTCATGCCTGGTACAAAAATAGGTTTGCCAGGTGGAGGATAAAAGCCAGGTTTAATGCGCGTTAAGCGTTTGGCTTTACTTGAACGGACTGAACCGAGAGCTTCTAACTTCAAACTCTCTGGCTTCTCCCAGACACTTTCATCCCAGAGCAAAAGGGCTTTGTCTTTGATAGACTCGAGTTGCGCTAATCTAGCTTTCGCTCCCTGCCATAAAAATGTTTCAATCAGTTTGTAACTCCAGGTTCCATGCAACAGATTACTCAGGCGTTTCGTGCCTGCGGGGGCGTGTCCTAGTGGCATTCAAATAACCACCTAACTCACTTAGCAATAACCCGTGACGATAACCCCGAAAGCGAATGATCACTTCGATTAACCCAAGAAATGTTCGCACTAATCGTTTGTCCAGTACAGCATGGAGGCTTGTCAGTAACGGGGCAACATACCCCTCCAACTGCCTCGCTATGTCTTGACTCAAACCTTTCGCTTGTATCTTGGGTTTCTTTTCGTCATAATTCATGTAGAAATCCCTTCCTTTCATTAGATTTGGTCATCTAATTACTTTACTGGAAGGGATTTCTCTTCGTCTTCCCTTAAAGTTCGGGATGACTCATGTTTGCCTTTTTTCACAAGATGAAAATAGTAACATCTTACCAGGCAGTGCCATGATTATCCCCAAAGCCTACCGCTCGACTGTGTTTGATTTAACCCGAGAAAATTTCATTGCAACGCACGACTTACTAAAAAAAGTCAAAGCCCACCTGGACGAAATATTAAACCCTGATGGGTACAGCGTGGGTTGGAATGTACAGCCTGTAGGCGGGCAATGTACTCCGCAAGCACACTTGCATGTGATACCACGCTTTGAGGATGACCCCTATGTGGGGCGCGGCATTCGCTATTAGTCAGAACAGGAAAGACAACCGTCGTTCTTAAAGTTGTGGAAAAACTCAAAAGTTTGTTATGATTCTTCAATTACTTTATGGGCAACGTCATCTCCATCAACAACCTCAATATGATTTACCAAACGCACAACGCGGAAACGGTAGCCCTTAAAGATGCCAGCCTCGAGGTTTTAGAAGGTGAATTTATTAGCCTCATCGGGCCATCAGGCTGCGGCAAAACCACCCTGCTTAGAATCATTGCAGATTTAATACAGGCAACCTCGGGCAAGATTTTGATTGCAGGTAAATCGCCACGTCAAGCACGACTTCACCGCGAATATGGTTATGTCTTTCAAGCCCCTGCTCTCCTCGAGTGGCGCAGTGTCTTAAAGAATGTAATGTTGCCTCTAGAAGTAATGGGGTTTCCAAAAAGCGAACATCAAACACGCGCGGCAAAATTGCTCGAGATGGTCGGACTTAAAGATTTTCACAAAAGTTATCCTTGGCAACTTTCGGGTGGTATGCAGCAGCGCGTCAGTATTGCGCGGGCATTGGCATTCGATCCAAAACTTCTCTTAATGGATGAACCCTTTGGCGCGCTTGACGAAATCACCCGCGAAGCCATGAACTTAGAACTTCTTAAAATTTGGCAAGAAACTAAAAAGACGGTTATCTTCGTGACACACTCGATTCCTGAAGCCGTCTTTTTATCTACACGCATTGTTGTCATGACACCACGACCTGGCAAAATTGAACAGATTATCAACGTAGATTTGCCGCATCCAAGGGATACAGAAACGAGGGAATCACAAAGGTTTTTTGAGCTTGCTACGCAAGTGCGTGAAGCATTACGCGGAGTACATTAATCATGAAAAACGCTTTACCTATCACGATTGTTTTGCTTACACTGATATTACTTGGCTACCCACTCGCACTTTTGTTTGGTCTACCCCTTGCGCGGCGCGATATGGGTGATATTCGCAAATGGCAAAAGGAGACCCTTACTGCACAAGCACCGTTAGATGTTTCAAACTCGAGCCAACTCTCTTTTACCTCAATACCAGACAACGCTGTACTTGTTCAAAATGGACAACGGCTCGAGACTCCCCTTACACAAACAGAACACACAATTGCGTTTGAAACTCCTGTAGACGATCTTGTAAATTGGGGCAAATCGCTCGAGAACATCGCAACACAAACCTATAGTGCTTACAGTTTTGGCGAAGCCATTCCTGTAGTAGACGCGAACCGCATTCTTTACGCAAGCAATACACTACTCAAGGAAGGCTCGAGTCTTCCCATTGAAGTACCTGAC
>JBOFGY010000052.1:0-7811 GCA_051649365.1 Trueperaceae bacterium | reverse complement strand
TATAGCTCGTTGGCTTAATCGCTTTTGCTTTAGGAGTTCAAACCCTTGTCGTCTTCGCTCCGCTTCTTGTTCTCGTGTGAGTTGTTTGGGATACCATGTCAGCCACTTAGCTTAAGCTATTTATGTGAACCTCAATAGTTGAGGGGTGAGCGCATAAAAACATAGTTCAGTATCGAACTATATTCAATTGTCGTTTAAGGCGTTGCCGAAACAGATGTGTTCTTGGATAGCTCAGGTGTACGAAAAGTTTGTTCAAACAGATTCTACTAGCTTTACGTTAGGGGTAATGGATGCATCCCCTTGTGTACCTAGGGGCGCAGTCTAAAAATACCCAAAAGAAAACCCCAGGCTGTTGGCACTGGGGCACCCATGCTAGGAGAGCATGGGGTTTTTAAACAAAAAAGAGATATTACTGCATAGTAATTTGTGTCCAGGGTTTACCCTGGACCATTACCAGGTCGTAATGTATTTTACTGAAAGTGAATTGTTCCATTAAGCGGAGAACCACCTGATGAGGTACATCCATTTCCTTTTCCATGAGAACGACTAACTCGTCCTCTTCTCTCAATGTCTTTATTATTCCAGCAATGACCTCCCAGGGCCACAACCCTGGGTAATCTGCAAAATCCATCATCTCAAACCCTGGATGAAGTTGAGTTGTTGAGAGAAGGATCTAATGACATAGCTGAATTTTTCGTTGAGCCATCTTTTTTCTCCTAATATTTAATAAAGTTGGCAACTACAAACATAGCATGGTTTGGTAAAAAAATTGAGCTCGTTTTGGGGTGGTTTCACAAAGAAAAATCACATAAATCTTTACGCTGCTTTGAAAATTGACCTTTGTTACACACGAAAAGGGTGATCAACTTAGGGCGCAGCCATGTACATGGCAAAACGTTCATACAACCTAGAAAGGCTAAAAAGGACTCCTGTACGGTCTTGATTGGACAAAAAGATCAAGAAGAGTCTTTGAGAATGAGTTATAAAGAATTTTATAGCTAATTTACCAACGGTAATGACGAATCTGCTCACCACGTTCGGCGATTTCACTCATAGATTTTAGGCCAATTTCAATGTGCACGTCAGTAAATCGTTTGAACACAGCGTTGGCACTTTTCTTAGTTTTAATACCACCTTTGGTTAAAGGTAAATCCGAGACAAGTAGGAGTGCACCAATGGGAACTTTCGAGGCAAACCCGACGGAGAAGAGTGTGGCTGTTTCCATGTCAATAGCGAGTGCACGCTCCTCGTAAAGTTGAGCCTTAAACTTTTCGTCAAATTCCCAAAAACGGTAATCGGTGGTATGAATGACACCGGTGCGGTAATCAAGTCCTCCTTCTACAACCATTTGTGACACGAACTTTTGAATTTTGAAAGTCGGCAAAGCAGGAACTTGCGGTAGCATAAAATGGCGCGAGGCACCTTCATCACGAATAGCAGCAGTAGGTAAAATTAAGTCGCCGACTTTGAGTGAACGGTGTAAACCACCTGTAAGACCCAAAAACAAAACTGCTTTCGGGTCAGCGGTTGCTAAAATTTCAATAATAAGTGCAGCGTTAGGTGAACCAATCGAGAAATTGATAATCGAAACGCCCATTTTTTTACTGTGTACGGCGGTCATGGCACTCCCCGAGGTTTTTTCAGCGTCGCCGCACAGTGTTGTAAACCGCTCGAGATAGTAATTAAAGTTCGTCAGAATAATTTGTTTTTGGAAATCTTTGGGTGCAGTTCCTGTGTAACGCTCGAGTATATCTGCGGCGATATGCCACTTTTCACGGTTGGCGTAAATGCGGTTGGGGTTGGGGGTAATATAAGACGGGCCTTCGTCGTCCTCGAGGTTGGGCAGTAAATCCAGATTATCAAAGGTTTCCATAAAAGATTTTACCAAGAAGAGTCAAGCCTTTATCAAGTCGTCACTTCTGAACAGATTCATCACGCAGGATTTTGTAACTGGAAAGGTGAAGTGATTGCCCTTCACTTGTCACACTAAGCTGAGTAAAAAGATGTAGTTTGAGTTCCGAGAACCGTTCAACGTAAAAACGTGTCGTAGCTCAAGCGCAAAATAACACCTGTGACAACACATAGAAATAACACGCGGACGAAACTACTGCCACGCACTACCGCGACTCTCGAGCCCAATATGGAACCGAGGATCATACAAAGCGCGAGGGGAAGAACGAGTGTGTATGCGATATGCCCGGTGAAGGCGAAGAAGAGTGTAGCCGAAACATTGGTAGCAAAGTTAATGAGCTTGGAAGAGGCGGAAGCAGCTAAAAAGCCAAAGCCAATGAGACCAATGAAAATAAAAATCAAGAAGCTGCCTGTACCTGGGCCAAAAAAACCGTCATAAAAACCAACGGCTGCGCCGGCACCTAAAGCCACGAGCTGTTGGTTCCTCATATTGACGGTGGGTGCGTGTAAATTGCCAAAGTCTTTTTTGAAAAATGTGTAAATAGCAACAGCGATAAGTAGCACGATGATAAAAGGGCGCAAAAAACTGTTATCAACTTTTGTAACAACGAACGCTCCAAGTGCAGAGAAAATAAAACCAGATAGGGCCGCGGGTAACATGATGCGCCAAGGGATACCGACGCTTCTCGAGTATTGAAGGGTTGCTGTTAGTGTTCCCCAAACAGCAATGCCTTTATTGGTGCCGAGAATCATGGTAGGGTCTAAGTCTGGACGCAAAATAAGCAGTGCTGGCAACAAAATAAGCCCGCCCCCACCGACAATCGAATCAATAAAACCAGCTAGAAAAGCGAAAAAGCAAAGGAAGAGCAGCGTCACAGGGGAGAGCGTAACATGGCAGAGGAGAGGAGGTAGAAGGCGTAAAACTTTTCACTTTTCACTTTCAGCATGAACTATCTTTCCTTCACGACGATACTCCCTGTATCAGTAGACAGCGTCACCGTGTGTTCGCCGGAGCCTAGGCGTAGTTTGCCTTCGCTAGCGGTGATGTTTTCAAAGTTGTCGGAGAATTGGTGGGTTTCAGATGTGGCATTGACAGTGACATCAGATTCTTTTGGCAAGCTCAACGAGATTTTGCCCGTGTCGGTGCTGGCAGAAAGGTCATGAAGAATTTCATCTTCTAATTCAATAGTGATAGAGCCTGTGTCGCTGCGGGCAGCAATCGGGCCCCTAGCATTTTCAATTGAGATGCTGCCTGTATCGGTTTGAATAGCTGTTTTGTTAGCAATATTCTGAACTTCGATGTTCCCTGTACCGGTCTCGAGCTTCACTTCCGAAACCCCGCTTACCTCAATATCGCCTGTGTCGTTCACGACTTCGACAAGGATGCGCTCAGGTACATAAATACGAATGTCACTTCTTAGACCGCGCTTTTCGCGTTCGCTCAGGGTTGGGTCTATACCAAAAATACGCAAGGTGTTTGTGTTGTTGTTGTAGTCACTTAGTAAACGTTCAGGTGTATAGGCATTGCGGCGGTAGCTGTGATAGCTGACCTCGACCTCGAGGTCGTTACCGCGCTCTACCTCAATATCACCCGAGGTATTTACAATAAGGAGACGCTCGAGCCCTTCCCAGGCTGCTTCATCTTCGTCGCTGCTTTCATAGCGAGCAAGTTCACGGTTTCCACTTTCCAAACTTGGCCAAGTCACGCCTCCCAAAAGCGGGATAGCAAGTGCGGCAGCAGTAAGCCCCACTCTCAGCCCATACGGACCAAGGTCACGCCAAAGCAAGATGCCGCCGACAATAAGTCCAAAGGGCCAAAGCCAGCGTAAGCCAGGGAACCAACTATTGATAAGCAAGCCAACGCCTAAACCAATCAATATCGCCCCTAATGTTTTTGTCTGCTTCATGCCACCTCATTCGGTAAGAAAAGTAATGTTTAATGTGGCCCAGCCACACGCGAAGGTTTACCTGAATCCTAAACACCCTCCAGCAGCTACGCTGTGGGAACAGTTAAATTCTCTATTGATAACAAAACGCCAACGACTAGAGCTTTGGTTTAACAAGCTTTAGTTTAACAAGCTTAGCGATGAAAAACAAAAGCGTCATCCCACTAAAGACGGGAAGGTGAAGAGGCCAAGGCTAAAGTCGAAAGCAAAGGCTTTTAAGCTTTTAGTTTCCACCTTAAGCCATCTGCCTTTTGCCGTCTACCTTCTGCAGCTCTCTGCCCTTTGCCTTAGGTATACTTTGAACAAATGCCTATTGCGACCTTGGCGACAAAACCGCTGGTTGTCTCCGTTGATGACGAAGCGACGATTCTGAAGCTGGTGGAGCATATTCTTGGAGCTCACTACACCGTCATGACCTTTGTAGATACAGAGCAAGCGTTGCAATCGTTGCGGGGGTTGAGGCCAGATATTATTTTGTGTGATATCAACATGCCGAGGATGGATGGGTTCGAGTTTCATCACCTGCTGCGCGCGCGTGAGTTGCTGTGCAGCGTGCCATTTATTTACTTAACGGCATTGGGAGACAGAGGAACCTTCCGTAAAGGCATGTTGCAGGGTGCAGACGATTATTTAGTGAAGCCCTTCACGGCTAATGAACTTAAAGCGGCTGTAGAGGCGAGGCTCGAGCGCACCCAAGATTTGCGGGAACGAGAGGCGGAGGAGATCTGGTTTATTACGAGTTTGGGTGGGGTAGTAGTTGAAGCGGACGGCAAAGTGCGTGACTTTCACGAACAGAAAAAGGGGCTCGAGCTCTTTCTCTATTTGCGCTCGAAAGACCATCCCACACCTTATGCCGATATTTTGCGCGACCTGTGGCGTGAGCCCGTCGAACTTAATACCTTGCACGTGTTGTTAAATCGGGCACGGAAAACCTTTGCAGGGTTAGCCGAGTTTGCGGTGAAAGAGGACACGGTGGTCGTGCGACTGTTGCGACCTTATGTTTGGGACGCTGCCCTGTTCGAGCAAGCTGCACGTCAGGCATCGGATGAAGTGAGCATTGAAAAAGCCTTACAATTTTCTAAGGGTAGTTTTCTCACAGGCTTTTCGTCGCCGTGGAGTGAGGAACAGCGGGATTATTATGAAGGGCTTTATGTCGCATTGCTCGAGCTTAGCGTCGAGTTGGCCAGCAACGATACACAGCGGACGGTAACAGAACAACGGTTAAAAACATATTTAGGTCTAGAGAAGGAGTCATAGTAACTCCAAATTCAGGTTATGTTTGGTTTATGACCAGATGCTACCTGCTTTGATACACAATCCTGACAGTCGCTAAGGTAGGATTTTGGTCTGGAGGATTATGGAACTGAGTTTATACAACCTCATCCTCGTGCTGCTGGCAGCTTGGCTGGGTGGCAATTTAGCAACACGGTTAGGTTACCCTTCAGTGCTCGGTGAGCTAATTTTCGGAATTTTGTTGGGGCCGCCTTGGCTCGGTCTATTAGAACCTAATGCTGCAACTACGGTGCTCGCGCAAGTGGGTGTTCTCCTCATGATGCTGTATGTGGGGCTCGAGATTAACTTTAATGATGTAAAAAAAGCATCCTGGCCTGGCTTTTTAGCAGCGGTTGGCGGGTTTATTGTACCCGCGGTGATGGGCTACGGACTTTCGCGCGCCTTTGGCTTTGATTTTATTCCTTCCCTTTTTATTGGTATGGCCATGGGCGTGACCGCGCTCGTAGTGAAGTCGCGGATTTTGCTCGAGCTCAACATTTTAGATACGCGCATTTCCCACGTGATGATGGTGGGTTCGCTCATCACCGATACCTTGTGTCTCGTTCTATTTGCTGGCATTTTAAGTTTGTCGCAAGTTGGCTCACTTGACGTTGCAGAAATTGCTCTGATTTTACTCAAAGTTATGGCGTTTTTTGTTATCACGTGGTTGGTAGGTCTTCGGCTCGTGCCGAGGCTTTATGCTTGGCTCCATTCACGTGGTCTCAATGGACGCACCTTTAATGCCACGCTGATTTTGCTCATTGCTTTTTTGTTTGCTGAAGCCGCGGAACTCGTGGGTTTGCACGGTGTAATTGGTACGTTTCTAGCAGGTCTTTACTTGCGCGAGGCGATTGCCGAGCGCAAGCTGTCGCACGAACTCACCGATTTAGTCAAAGATGTGTCGCTCGGTTTTCTGGCACCGATTTATTTTGTGACTGCAGGTTTTCAAGTATCGTTCACCGTTTTTCAACAAGATTTCTGGCTGCTGTTCTTCCTTATCATCGCAGCTGTGCTCGGAAAAATTATCGGTACTGCTCTCTTTTATTTACCAAGTGGTTTTGGTTGGCGTGAGGGGATCGTGATTGGTGCCGGTATGAACGGGCGCGGTGTCGTTGAAATTATTATTGCCAATATTGGGTTGCAAGCAGGGATTATCAACCAGGAAGTTTTTTCGATTCTCGTGTTTATGGCGATTATCACTACAGCTATGACCCCGACAACGTTGCAGTGGGGTATTAACTGGCTCAAGCGCAGAGGTGAACTCGTGCGTAGTAGCGGGCGTGAAGGTGTGGTGATTGTGGGTGCTGGGCCTGTAGCGCGGTTACTCGCAAAGGAACTCTCGAGCACGAACCCTGTCACCCTTATTGATGCGAACGAGGGAAATTATCAGGCTGCGGAAAGTTTGGGGTTGACAGTTATTCGTGGTAACGCCTTGAATAATGAAGTGCTGCGGGACGCAAAAATTGAAGACGCAGGCACCCTTATTGCAATCACGCCAAACTCGCAAGTGAATGTCATGATTGCCCAGCGCGCTCACGAACATTTTTTTGTTGCGGATTTGCGCGTGCACCTCAGTGAAAAAGAAAATAAAGAACTGCTCGAGATTATGACTGAAATTTCTGCGAAGCCGTTGTTTGTAAATACGGTAGATATTTTGGAGTGGGATGAAAAACTTCTCAGCAACGAAGCCCGGCTACTCTCACAAATGATTGAAAAACAAGGTGACGAGAAGCGATTTGAACAAACTTTAGCTTTGCCACTCCTCCTTGTGCGTGGCGAGATGAAAAGGTTATTTAACCCTCAAGACCTCGAGCCTGGTGACAGAGTCTTAACGCTAAGCCGTTCTGTATAAAATACGTGCGTGTCTGTTACTACACTACTTTTTGACTTAGACGGTACGTTGCTCGAGGCGCATCCAGGCATCTTAAATAGCATTGCTCACACTTTAGAAACATTATTGCTTCCTGTGCCTTCTCAACGTGAACTGCATAAAGTATCTTGGGCCACCTATTCGTGATATTTTCTCCGAGCTAGCCGGGGAAACGCTTGCCGATAAAGCGGTAGACGTTTACCGCGAATGCTATAACTTCGTGGGCAAGCTCGAGGCGAATCACTATCCAGGAATGCTAGAAACGCTCGCGCAACTTAGCCAAGACTATAAACTCATGGTAGCAACCTCAAAGCGCACGCATTTTGTAGAAGACATGATAACGTATCTTGGATTTTCCTACTTCTTTCATGCCATATGCAGCTCCCCTAATACACCTGAAACAAAAACACAACTCCTTGGCAGAATTTTGAACGACCTCAGCCAAGTTATCATGATTGGTGATCGCAAGTTTGACATGATTGGCGCGAAGGAAAATAACGTGCGCTCCATCGGTGCGTTATGGGGGTATGGTAGTGAAGAAGAGCTTTTACAAAGTGGCGTGATGCTGCTTTGTAAGGAGCTTCGAGATTTGGTAAGGTTGCTCGAGGTTTTATAAACATTTAACACCCTTATGAATATTCTATCTAATTACATGACAAAAAATTGATACAAATAGCAGTTTCAAGGTTGATTGAGACAATGATAAGCTAAAGAGATGGTCGCATATTCCCTAGACATGCGAGAACGAGTGGTAGCGGCAGTGACCAAGAAAGGCATGAGCAAGCGCGAAGTTGCCAAGCTGTTTGATGTCA
>JBOFGY010000051.1:0-17270 GCA_051649365.1 Trueperaceae bacterium | reverse complement strand
CAAGTCCGGAAAATTTCTGCTGTGCACGAATAAACGCCTCAAAATGTACATTCAAGGGTTGACGATATACATCACCATCAAAATCAAAAAGATAAACTTCTAAAGAGGGTGGATCATTTGGAAAGCTCGGGCGCGGCCCGACATTGGCCATGCCCTTAAAATGTCCTTGTTCACTGTCAACATTCACAGCAAAGACACCGAGCGGTAGTGCTTTGCCTTTAGGCGTTTGCACGTTCGCGGTAGGAAACCCAATCGTGCGTCCGCGTTGATCACCCCTTATCACTACACCTTGCGCTGTGTAGTTGCGTCCAAGCAAAGGTTTTACCGCTTCTACATTTCCTTCACTGAGGAGTTGCCGAATGCGTGTAGATTTCACTTCTTCGCCGCTCACGCGCTTCATGCCAAAGACCTCGAGTCTCTCGGGTAAATGGCTTAAATCATTCAGGGTGCCTTGCCGCTTATAACCAAAACGAAAATCTTCACCCACAATGATGGTGTGCGGTTCTAATTGACCAAGCTGCGCTAAAAAATCTTCTTTGGGGGTTTGCGTATAGGCTTCGTTAAAAGGGATGACAACCACTGCGTCAGGAGCATAAACTCTGAGTAACTCGAGTTTTTCTGCTTCACTGCTAAGGTAATCACCACCTTGAAAAAAGACTTTAGAGGGTGGGAAAAAGGTGAGAATGGCGCTGGGTTTGCGGTGCTCGCTCGAAAGCTTTTGCATGTGTTCCAACAACATTTGATGCCCCACATGAACACCGTCAAAGTTGCCAATGCAGATAATCGTGCCTTTAAGAGTAAGTTGGTCAAGGGAGGTGACGGTTTTCATAACAATCCTATAACAGTATCAGTAAATTGCTCGAGTTGTCACATGTTGTTTGGACCTTACATTTTGGCTCGAGCCCAGCTAAGTCCTAAAACGGTTGGACTGCTAGTAGCCACTTTACCCGCTTTAATCTCTTCCCAAACTTCGTCCACGTCGCGCCAGCTTAACTGGATGTTTTCATCACTATCAGGTTTTGCGTAAGCTTCTGAAAGATTCTTAGCTTCAAATACATAGAGTTTTTCATTCGTAAAGCCAGGACTGGTGTAAAACTGGGTGATAAGTTCTAAGTCGCCGGTGAGTTGCACTTCTTCGGCAAGTTCGCGCTTGGCGGCCTCCTGTGGTGTTTCACCTTCGTCAATGAGTCCAGCAGGTAACTCCCAAGTTGTTTGAGAAATGGCAGGGCGAGGTTGCATCACACCAAGTACTTCACGCCCACGCAAGATGAGCACGGCAACAGCCTCAGCATGTTCGACAATCTCCCACTTACTGTCTTGAATAACGAGCGAGAGAATATGACCTTGATAAATCGTTTTGCGGTTCATAAGAGATCCTTCTTGTCCACAGATTGTGCAGATTTAGCAGATAAAAAATTTTTTGTACTTAGGTAACTTTTGTACCTAGGTAACCTGCGCAATCTGTGGACAACCTTGACGAGCAATAAAAGTGTGGCACGATTTTGCACCGTGCCACACTCCTTACTTTTCACTTTTTACTCTTCACTTAATTATTATTATTTTCTGGATAGCGTAAGAAAGCGGGAATGTCGTAATTCGTAGGGTCATAGTTGCGTGCGCCAACGACTTTGCGGAGGTTCGCGGTGTTAATGACTTTGGTCATGCTGGGTTGGTGGTCAAAGCCTGCGGCAATGACCGTGACACGCACTTCGTCGCCAGCAGCTTCATCGGTGGTAACACCAAAGAAGACTTCGGGGTCTTCAACATCGGTGGCTTCGCAAATGCGCTCGACAATTTGGTGAGCGTCGGCGAGGCTAAGGTCTTCTGAGCCTGTAACGTTGATAAGGAGGTGTTTGGCACCTTCAATGCCCCTTGCCAGCAGTGGACTGTGGATAGCACTGTTGGCCGCATCTTCGATGAGTTTTTCACCGCGACCTGCACCAATACCCATAAGGACATTGCCTGCGCCAGAGAGAAGCGTTTTCACGTCAGCAAAGTCTACGTTAATAAGACCAGGTTTATTAATGACATCACTGATGCCGCCCACGCCGTGGTAAAGCACACGGTCAGCCACGCGGAAAGCGTCGGTGAGTTTTACTTTTTTCTCGAGCGATGAAAGCAATCTTTCGTTTTCAACAACAACGAGTGCATCTACTTTGTCCTCGAGCTTTCTTAAACCTTCTTCGGCGTGTTTTTTGCGTCTTGGCCCTTCAAAGCCAAAGGGTGTCGTGACAACAGCTACTGTTAGTGCGCCAAGTTCGCGGGCAATTTCAGCAACGACAGGTGCACTACCTGTACCTGTACCGCCACCCATACCCGCTGTGACAAAGACGAGTTCGGAACCACGTAAAACTTCTGCGATGCGGTCACGGTCTTCGATGGCGGCCTTTTCACCAACTTCTGGGTTTGCGCCTGCGCCTAAACCTTTGGTGAGGTGATCACCAAGTTGAATCCGTGTGTCGGCCAAATTTGTTGCTAGCACTTGAGCGTCGGTGTTGGCAGCAATAAACTCGACACCTTGTAAACCTGCTTCAATCATGCGGTTTACCGCATTGTTGCCACCGCCGCCTAAACCAATCACACGGATGATTGCGTTGTCTGTTTTTGTCATACGCGCTTCTCCAATTCTCTTTTATTTACAAACTAATTTACTTAAACAAACAAGTGAAAATGAAATAGATTTTTGTTGTTTAGTGCAATCTTACCTTAAAGCTAATATCCAAGTATAGTGCCATCTGGAATGAGCTTGATGTAAACATGACGTAACGTAAAAATAAAACGTTTAGAAAAATTCTTTGAGAATATTGCGTACTTTACTCAGAAGATTCGAGTCGCTTCCTGTAGTTGTTAGGTCGCTCGAGTCGCTGCGGGTGCGCGTGTTGCTGGTACTAAAGCCTGAGCCATATTGCATACCGTAGCGCACTAAACCCACCGCTGTTGCATGGGCAGGGCTCGAGACAATATCCGTTAAACCAGAAAAGCCGTGAGGTTTACCCACACGCACGGGGAGGCGAAAGCGGTCTTCAGCGACGCGGTCTAAACCCACCATCATCGAAGCACCACCGGTAATCACGACGTTGCCTGCTAAAAGTTCTAACGCTCCCATGTGCTGCTCAACATTTTGCTTCACCAAGTCTAAAATCTCGGTGACTCTCGGGCGAATGACCTGTGCTAACTCGAAAGTCGTAAGCGAAGCTGTAAAGTTTTGATTAGCAACCTCTAACACGACATCGCGGTCTGCTAAGTCAGGTATGGCAACGCCATAACGTTTTTTAACACGTTCGGCTTCATCGGGTGGGATACGGAGTAACTGGCTTATATCTTGGGTGATGTGGTCACCGCCTAGGGGAATAACAGCCGAGTGCGTCAGGGTTCCGCGCCTAAAAACCCCAACATCTGTGGTTCCTCCTCCTATATCAATCAGTAAAGTGGTGACTTCTTGTTCGCCTGTTTCCAGCACCGCCAGCCCCGAAGCGAGTGCTTGAATAACCATGCCTTCAACCTCTGCGCCTGCGTCTCTAGCACAACGTTTCAAATTTTGTAAGGGTCCTTGCGCTCCAGCAATGACGTGAACGTCAACTTCTAAACGCACGCCAGACATCCCGATGGGGTCTTTGATACCGTCGTTGCCATCTACAACATATTCTTGTGGGATCACGTGGATAACTTCCATATTGGTTTCCATCGGCACGGCTTTTGCGTTTTCAATCGTACGTTCTACATCGGAAGGTGTAATGTCTAGACCGCGACGGATAGCGGCCATGCCGTGGCTTGTAAAGGCTTTAAGATGACTGCCAGCCACACCAACCCAGGCGTGTGTAACTTCGACACCTGCCATGCGCTGTGCTGCGAGGATAGACTGGCGCACCGAGGCGATAGTGCGTTCTAAATTGACGACCACGCCTTTGCGAAGTCCATCACTTGGCACGGTGCCTTCACCAATAATGTCTAATACACCGTCATTAGCGACTTCGCCAATAACGGTACAAATTTTTGTTGTACCAATATCCAGCCCAACAATGATGCGTTCATTCATGTGCTGTCACTCCCCAAGGGTACAGAGCGATGGTTTTGCTTGTTTCGCTTAAGGCCATCACACTCGCCCACTGTGTTTTAAGAGCGTCAACCGAAGGTGTAAAAATTTCCTTCGTATTTTGCCCTGGTGGTGTTGCAAATTGAAGGGTAAACCCTGCTGCTGAATAGCTTATCACTTCGAGTTGATGAGCATGAGGAGAATCTGCATTCACGAGTGCAACAATGTCTAGTGCTTCATCAATGCGTAGTTTTCCCCAACCTTGAAGTTTGATAAGGGATTGACGCGCCGCAGCGTCTACATTCGGTAGGACTGTACCATCTGCTGCGTAGGTTTGAACAGTGTCATAAAGAATAGGAACACGTTCGCTTAACTGAATATGAAGTGCATTAGGAAACGCGCGAACGATTTGCACACTTTGAATCCAAGGATCGTTGGCAAGTGTGTTTAAGTGTTGTTTCGTTATCCAGAGTAACGGCGAACCGACGCGAATGCCTGTAAGTGCTGCAATATCACTAGCACTATAATGCTTGTTGCCGGAAACTTGGATATAACGAACCGTTGGATAGTAACGGCTTGCAAAGGCAAGACCGAGAAGCAAGAGAAGAGATAACACCATGAAAGCGCGACGCATTAGAACCCCATCCTAAAGCAGTGGAAAATGGGAAGTGGAAAGTAGAAAACGGGAAAACCGCTCACGTTTAACTTTTTACTTTTTAGATTTAATTTATGCATTAAAATCCCCACAATCGCCACTCAATTTCGAGTGCCATTGCATGTTGAGTTGAAAGACGTTGACGGATGAGGTCAAGCAATGCTAACACATCTTTAGCGTTAGCATTGCCGAGATTTACGATAAAGTTGCCGTGCTCATGTGAGACCATCGCGTCACCGACGCGCGTGCCTTTAAGTCCTGCTTCATCAATGAGTTTGCCAGCACTGTAGCCCACAGGATTTTTGAAGGCGCAGCCTGCACTTTTTTGTTTGGGTTGGCCTTTGCGAGCCGCGTCTACCTCATCTAATTTTGCTTGCACGGCTTTTGGAGTGGAGGGTGTTAGCTCGAGTCTTGCCCGCGTAATAATGGCACCCTCAGGAAGTTCACTATGGCGATAACGCAAACCCAACACGGCAGCGGGTAAGCGTTGCAATTCACCGTCCATAAAAACTTCGACTTCTTTTAAGATGTTCGACATCTCACCAAAGCGGGTGCCTGCATTCATGGCAATGGCACCACCTAACACAGCAGGGACACCGAGAAGACCCTCGAGTCCCGACAAGCCTGCTTGCTGCGCTCGGCGAAGGAGCCCAGGTAGTGGTGTAGCAGCACCAAGCCAACCATCACTCTGCTGACGAAACTCTTTTAGCGAATTAAAACTTTGTCCAAGTTTAATGACGCGCTCTTTTACACCTTCATCGCTGACGAGTAAATTCGAGCCAGCACCAAGGACGCGGTAAGGTTTTTTCGTAGCTTCACGGAGGTCCTTGAGACTTTCCACTTCCCACATTTCTGCGGGCCCACCCACTTTGAGCGTAGTGAAGTGCTTTAAGTTAAGTAGTTGCCCTAAAACATTAGCCATTTTCTTTAACCAAAAATATGAACAAACCCTGCAATGAACGCCGTCTAATCCACGTTTCGTCAGGGAGAGTTTCAGTTTGCAGAATAGTGAAAATTGCCAAAGCGACTCGTTGTTGCAGCCACAAAGCAATCTCTCTAGATTGAGTAGATAGCAAATTGATTCTTTCAAAATGCATGAAATTTAGTGAGCGAAAAGAGATTGCTTCGGTGCCGAGGTCACAGCAAATAGAGTTGAGACATGTCATAGCCTTAACTTTGCCTTGCAATGACGAAGAAAGAATTTGACAACTATTTTCAGCAACGAGGGGTTGTAACCCCTTGCCCGCCGACGCTGATGTGTTCGTAGCTCTATGCATGTTGCCCCTTGACCAGTCCCGCCGCAATGCGCCATACGTCACCTGCACCAAGGGTAATCACTAAGTCATTCGGGGTTAAGGTTTGTGCTAAATAATCTTGTGCGGACACGAGATCGTGAAAGCTCACGTTTTTACCTGCAGCCTTAAGGCGTTCGACGATGAGTTGAGAAGAAATACCTGGAATCACGCTTTCGCCCGCACCATAAATCTCGAGCACTAAAACTTCATCGGCTAACCCTGCTGCGTCCGCGATGGCCGGCCAGTGCCGCGCTGTGCGAACGTAACGGTGGGGTTGTAACACGGCACGGACACGTCGGCCCGTGTTTTTTGCCGTCGTGAGTGTGACGGTGATCTCGGTGGGGTGATGGGCGTAGTCGTCAATCACGAGCGCATCGTGAACTTCACCCCACCGTTGCCAACGTCGCCCAACACCCGTGTACGTGCTAAGAGCATGGGCAGCGACATTCAAATCAATACCGTCAAGATGTGCCACGGCTAGTGCTGCTGCCGCGTTGAGAACATTGTGATTGCCCGGGACATTGAGATTGACAGTCACGTTGCCACTTGGTGTCTCGAGTGTAAAGCGCGAGCTACCGTCGTTGAGTCCCGCGTTTTTAATGATATAGGTGGCGTTGTTGTTGTAACCATACGACACGGCGGTTTCTAATCCGCCTACGAGTGCTGTGAGACGTTCCCAATCGGCGCAGTAGAGGATGTGATTGGCTTTTTTCGCGTAGGAATAGGCCGCTTCTTCTAAGTCCTCGAGACTCGCGTGATAGTTGCGCCGTTCATCATAGTCACCGGCGATGTGGTCGTCTTCCAAATTCGTGATGACCGCAATATGACTTTGTAAATTGACAAAGCCAGGATCAGATTCATCCACTTCGGCGACGAGAACATCACTTTGTCCGTAGCGCATATTGCCGTCAATGAGGGGGAGATTAGCACCAATTTGTATCGAGGGATCGCGGTTTGCGGCCATATAAACGGTAGCCACCATGCCAGTCGTAGTACTTTTGCCATGTGTACCTGTTACGCCAATACTTTTGCATTCTTGAAAAAGTTCAGCTAGAAGTTCGATGCGTTTGATATGGCGAATGCCCTGTTCTTTCGCCGCTACGATTTCTGGGTGTGTATCTGAGAGGGCCATCGTGCTGATGAGCGTGTCTATACTCGTCTCTAGATGACTCGGGCTATGTCCGACGAACACTGCAATATCCTCTTTAATCAAGCCTTCGACGATAGAGGAGGGGCTCAGGTCACAGCCAGAAACACGGTCGCCATCTTGCTTGTACCACCGCGCTAAACCGCTCATGCTCACACCACCAATCCCCATGAAGTGTAAATGTTTTTTTTGTTTGCCTGCTCGCGCCATTATTTCTCCAAATGTTGTTATGTTTCTTAGCATTAAAGCCGTAAGTGCTTTTACATTGTTTTTCTGAAATTAGCGGTGGTGCATTGGTTGCTAATTATTTTAATGCTAATTATTTTAGTGCTTAAACGTTGAACGTCTATTTTTCTCCTCTAGCATTCTCGCTGATTTAAATGTGAGTATTTCATGGATGAGGTCTACGAATTTTGTCGTGACACCGTGTTTGGCATTTTGTGTTGCTGCTACGCTTGCCCTGTACCTCGTGTCATGTTCTAGGGCTTCATTCCATACCCTAGCAAGGTCTTCACTATGTCTTTCTTCGACAACCCAGCCTGCACCTGTTTTTGCAACAGCTTGAGCGTTACGGAGTTGGTGATTATCTGAAGAGGTTGATAAAGGAAGCATAAGTGTGGGTATGCCATGAAAGGCTGCCTCAGAAAGTGTACCAAAGCCCGCGCGTGTGATGGCCAAGTCGGCAGCCGACCACGCCAGAATCGAATTCACAAAACCATGCACTGCATAATGAGAAAAAGATTGTGTCTGTATTCTCACTAGCTCTTCCCAACGGTTGCCGCTACTATGCAACACGAAGGTTGGTTTCGTAAGGTGTTGAAAGGCGAGTGGCACAGCGTTGTTAAGAAAGACCGAACCCTGCGATCCACCCATAACAAAGGTGACAACAGCATCATCTGGTAAACCAAGTTGACGTCTTGCCTCGTCTTTTTCTACATGTGTTTCGCGCACAGGGAAACCAAGGACAGTCTTGCGAGCAATGTGAAGATGTTTTGCGGTAGCATCTTGTGACAGAACAACGGTTCTCGCGGCGCGTGCAAAAAGGCGAGTGACTAAACCTGGATAGGCATTGGCTTCGTGCAACACGTAAGGCACGTTAAGCCAACGCGCTGCTGCAATCCCTGGGAAACTTGCGAAGCCACCAAAGCCGATAACGAGTTCAGGTTGCAGTTCTTTGAGCAGATTGACGGCTTGGCGTTGTCCCCTCCAGGCGTTGATAAATTCTTTGGGGTTTGGTTTTTGTCTATCCCATTTTCCAGCAGTCACACCATAAAACGGAAAGCCTGCTCCAGGGACGAGTTCGGCTTCCATGCCGCTTTCATGTCCGATAAAAATAGCTTCATCGCCACGCCCTTTGGCTTCGTTTGCAACCGCAATGGCCGGAAAGATATGACCACCTGTGCCGCCCGTTGCAAAGACAAGTTTCATACCGTCACACCTTCTTTGCGGAAGCTGCGAAAGGCACTATGCATAAAGCCCATGGCAATGGACACGGAGACAAGATTATTAAAGCCGTGACTTACAAAAGGAAGTACAACACCTGTTACAGGTAACATACCTGAAGCTACTAGAAGATTAAGAGCTGCTTGTCCGCAGATATAGGCAGCCGACCCTGCTGCGAGTAAACTGCCTGGGCCGTGATGCAAGGAAGCGATACGAATGCCACGCCAGGCAATGATGAGGTAGGCGATGATAAGGCTAGCAATACCTGTGAGCCCGAGGGCTTGTGCGATGGCAATGGCCACCATATCTGTGTGCGCTTCGGGAACGGGAACGGGGCGCCCTGGACCAATGCCCACAAACCCTGAACGTCGCAAAACTTTTTGAGCTTGCAATGCTTGGTAGCTTAGCGTTTCTTCGTGTTCGCTAGGATTGAGAAAGGCTTCTAAGCGTTGTTGCGGATAACTCATGCCACTAATACTGAGATAAACACCAGCAAAAAGTGTAGCAACGAGAGCTGCTGCGGAAGTGATGCTTGCTAAACGTGTCACGGTAGTACCCGCAGCGAGCATAATAGTAAAGGCTAAAGCAAAGATAAAAAGCGTCGTACTGATGTTAGGCTCAAGCAAAATCAGTGCGGCCATAAAACCAATGACAACGGTGGGTCGCCACAGTTCCCAGCGGCCCACGTGATGATGAAAAAACGAAGCAAGATAAACAATGACAGCAATCTTGGCAAGCTCGGAGGGTTGCCAGGTTTTACCACCTGGAAGGGGCAACCAACGATTACTCTCGCTACCCTCGGGTGAAAGACCAAGGGGCGACAAAACAGCAATCAGCGCGATGAGCGTGCTACCAAAGATGATGGGGTTAAGTTTCACAATGCCTCTGGGATTAAATCTCGAGACCGCGAAGGTTACGAATAAACCGAGCCCAACGTTAAAGAGTTGTTCGGGCCACTGGCTTGGGCTGCTGGTAGCAACACCAAGCACACCCAACATGCCAAGTAAAAGTTGCATAAAAATCAGTAAGCTATCCACGTGTTAACTCCAAAGCGTCCACAACTCGTTTAAAGGCTGCGGCGCGGTCTTTATAATCTTTAAATTGATCAAACGAAGCGGCGAGAGGGGCCAGCAAAATCGTACCTTTATAGTACTGTGTTTGTAAATGTTTAGATGTTTGTAAGTGCTCTAGCTCTTGCAAATGCTTCACACCTTGTGCACAAGCAAAGTGCAACGCGGCTTCACCACTCACTTCTTTGCTGACAAGGGTTGTCGTTAAATCTTTGACACGTTCAGCAAACCTTTCGCCTGCTTCACCAATGCCGATAAAAAGACTCACTTTATTTTTGATGAAGGGTGTAAGTTCTTCAAAGGTTGCACCTTTATCGGCACCGCCCGCGATCCAAACGATAGGGGAGGGTGTAGACTCGAGGGCAGCTTTCACCGCGAGGGTGCGCGTAGCGATGGAATCTTCAATAAAGGTGATGCCGTTTAGTGTTTTAATGACCGAGTAACGCCCTTCGATACCTTTGAAATTGCGAAGTCCCTGCTTGATGATTTCGTTGTCTAAACCCATTTCTTTCGCAGCGAGTGCAACAGCAAGCGCGTTGGCGAGTTGGTGTGTGCCTTTTTGGTGCAGTTCTGAAACTGCGATAAGGTTCGTGCCATGAAGTCTGAACCATGTTTCGCCGTCTTGCTCGAGCAAACATGCGTCTGCTTCATAATTCGAGGTTGAAAACCCTACTGTTGAAAAACCCACTGTCGAAAAACTCAGCGTCTTCGCTGCGGCTTCACTCGCCCAAGAACACAGTACTGGGTCTTCACGGTTGTAGATAAAAACATCAGGGCTCGTTTGGTTTTTAAGAATATTGTGCTTTGCTGCGTGATAGGCCGCGACGGTGTAATGGCGGTCTAAGTGATCAACCCCTAAATTCGTGATGATGGCGATTTTAGGTTTTAAGGTGGGGCAACGCTCTAACTGAAATGAAGATAACTCTGTGACGAGCACGTCACCTTCCTCCGCAACTGCAGCGAGTGCAGGGTCAATGTTGCCGCCAGCTTTGGTAGGTAAATTACCAAGGAGCAATACATCGGTAAGCCAGCGTGTCACGCTACCTTTGCCGGCTGTACCCGTTACACCAATAAAGGTTGCAGGAATCGTACGGTACACCCACTCGACTTCACCAATCGTTTCAATACCGCGCTCACGCAGTGCAACTAAATCAGGTTTGTCATAGGGTACACCAGGCGCAGCGATGCAAAGGTCTACCTCTTCGGTAGTGAGTGCCACGGTAAGTGGCACACCTAAACGCGCTAGTTCATCTATGTCAGCGTTTTTAGGTGACGCGTCATAAGCCATCACGTGATGACCTTGTTTCTTAAGAAGTCGTGTGACAGCAAGACCACTACGCCCGAGTCCATAAACGAGAACGTTCATGAGCCACCTTTTAATGCCCAGGCAGTGGCTACACACACTGCTGTCACGAGCCAGAAGCGCGTTACAATTTGTTCTTCTGACCAACTACTAAGTTCAAAGTGATGGTGAATCGGAGCTGTTTTGAAAAAACGCTTGCCCCCCGTTGCGCGGAAATAAATCACTTGAATCATCACAGACAGAACTTCCAAAACGGGTATAAGCGCAATGAGAGGTAAATACCAAACCCAATCCGACAAAATCGCCACACCCGCGAGCATTGCCCCAAGTGATTCTGAACCGACACCGCCCATAAACACCCGGGCAGGTTTGCTGTTATACCAAAGAAAACCGAGCAACGCACCCATCATAGGTAGTACAAACGGTAACGATGTGAAGGGTAACAGCATGATCACCATCATGCCGCCCGCGAGCCCGTCTAGGCCATCTGAAAAATTGACGGCATTAATCGCACCCATGATGACAAGTGCAAAAACGAGAAGGTCGAGAAACGTTAAATTAAAAAGTGTGTGACCGGTGCGGGTTGCGTAGATGGCAAAAGCAAAGGCAACAATCCCTTGACCGAGCAAGCGGTAACGCGCCAATAAACCCGTCGAAGCATCTTCACCAAGCGCAACTTTTTTCTTGCGTTGCAAAGAAAGAATATCGTCCCACCAACCAATTAAACCTGCGGTGAGCGTTAAAAGTACGAGCGCGTAGCCATCGTTTGTTTTAGGTAGAAATAACCACACACTGAGGGCAGCAACTAAAAAAGCTAAACCACCCATTGTCGGTGTGCCTTCTTTAACTAAATGACTTTGTGGCCCAGCTTTGCGAATCGGTTTACCCCAACCATAGTGGTTTGCAAGTTGTAAAAAAATTCCAACGCAGAGCAGTGAAACAAAACTTGTGATGAGTACAATCATGGCTGTACCTCATTCATGACAGTACTCCCTTCACGAGCGTACTCCGTTTTGTTGTAACAAGATTGCGACACATCGCTCGAGCTTCATTCCCCTCGAGGCTTTCACGAGAATTGTCCCTGCAATGTTGTAAGTTTGTAAAAACACTAATGCTTCTTCAATGTTCGCAAAATACCTGGTTTTGGGATTGGCTTCGGCAATATATTTTGCCATACGTCCGATGGCAATGACATTTTCTAAATCTTTGGTTTGCTTGCCTAACTCGAAATGATAATCACTGCTGTGCGGTCCTAGCTCGAGCATGTCGCCGAGAATCGCTGTGTGCGGGCCAGGGAGTGAACGCAACACGCTGAGTGCTTCTTTGGCGGCCTCAGGACTGCTGTTGTAGGTGTCATCAATAACGGTTGCTTTACCAACATGTTTCAGTTGTAAACGTCCTGGCTCTAACTGCGCTCCCTCGAGTCGCTTTGCTACGTCACTTAATGAAAACTCGAGGGTTTCAGCAAGTACGATAGCTGCGAGGGCATTCATAGCCATACCCGCACCTAAAACATTCATGTTGACATTGACATTTTTATACGTTAGTACCCCGTTGGCATACGTGCCTCGAAAATCAGCAAGCTCACTTAGTCCGTAAAATTTGGATGTCACACCAAGGTCGTCGAGAAAAGCTTTGGTCTGCTCGCTTGCAAGTTTGAACCCTGCCGACTCTAAAAGTTTTGCTTTCTCTCGGGCAACGTTTTCGACACTACCCAGTCCTTCCAAATGACTTGGTGCGACGAGTGTAAGCACACCATGCGTAGGTTGCACGAGACCCACAAGTGTGTCCATCTCACCGCTATGGTCAATGCCCATTTCTAAAACGAGGTGCTGCTGCGCACCGTGAGCTAACAGTGTATTAACAAGAATGCTGGCAAGTGCAAAAGGTGTATTCAAATTACCTGTGCTGCTCTTTGCCTCAAGTGCATTTGTTATAAACGTGCGGGTACTCGTTTTACCTGCGGAACCTGTCACACCAACGACGGCACCTTTGCGCTCTGCGCGTGCCCAGCGACCTAGATCGAGTAACGTTTCTACGGCATCTTTCACCTGAATGCCCATAGGGTGAGGTTTGTCTGAAACAATGAAGGCGGCCCCTCGAGCGAGCGCATCAGCCGCATAAGTAATCCCATGTGTATTCTCACCAGGTAAGGCAAAAAAAGCTTGACCCTCTTCTAAATAGTGTGTGCTAAATGAAACACCTGTTGCATGAGATAGAGAAGATGTTGCGGATAGAGAAGATGCCACTTTTGTTCCACCGATCTCGGCAATAAATTGTGCGCTTAGTGTTGGCACCTGCATCTCCTACTTAACACATAACAAAAATAAAAATTAAAATAATTCGAGCGACGATAAAATGGTTTGATTTATAGGTTTATTCCCTCTTTTATCACGAGTGCTATTGTGACGAGCCTGAACTCGTATTGATGGGCATGACAGATGGTTCAGGATTTGGAATTTGCACTTCATTGTCAACGAACAACGTGCCATCAGATTGCAAAAGTGCGGACATGTTTTTGGAAATTTCTGCGAACAAAGGAGCGGCAATATAGGTACTCATATTGCTTGCCCCTTCTTTTTGTAGTGAAACAACCATCGTGATTTTTGGATTTTGTGCGGGAAAAAATCCTGCAAAACTCAGTGTGTAGTCATCAATCCATTTACCTTCGCGTGAGTCGTAGCTGTCTGCAGTGCCGGTTTTCCCTGCAATGTCAAGTTCGCGTGGCATGATGTCATTAAGTTGGCCTTGCTGCACGACATACTCGAGCATTGTACGCATTGTTGTGGCAACACTACTCGAGAACACGCGGCGTGGTTGTGGCAGCGTGTCGCCTTCAACAAGGTAAGGTGTAAGGTAAACGCCATCGTTTGCAAAGATGTTGTACATCGCTGCAAGTTGTAGCGTGGTGGTCGAAACACTTTGCCCAATGGTTCTCGAAGCTTGGTCTTGAGGAACCCAAGGCGTTGGGTCGAGTTGACCGGCGCGTGTGTAAATGGAAGGAGTATTGACTGCATGACCAAAGCCAATATGATTGAGCCAATCAAACAATTCTGTATCGCTAAAATACTCGAGGCTCATGTTAATCATGCCTGAGTTGCTTGAGTAGCGCAAAATATCCCAAGGATTGAGTTGGGGAGCATGTTCGGCGGAATCTTGATATTCCTTTTCGCCAACAGTTTTTTTCATTGGTGTATCAATGAGGCTGTCGAGGTTTAATTTTTTGCTTTCGAGAAGTGACGCGACCACAAACGGTTTCATCACACTGCCAGGTTCATACTGATGTAAGAAGGCTTTATTACTAATGATAGCACGGTTGCGAACTTGCGCTTGGGTGTTGGGATCAAACTCGGGATAACTCGCCGCCGCAAGAATACGACCCGTGTTGCTCTCGAGAATAACTACACTGCCTGTATCTACGCTCAGATTCATCGCTGTCTTTTTTAATGCTTCTTGGGCAATGGCTTGAATGTTTGCGTCTAACGTAATGACAATATCGCGAGGTTGTTGCAGTGCGTTGTCTTTCGTATCTTCTAAACCCTCGAGACCGTAGGTATTATCTTTTTGTAACTTGCCACTAAAGCCAACGACGTGTGCGGCCAGTGGGCCTTGTGGATATTTTCTTTGTTCGGCTGGTCCCTCGGCAAAGATAATGCCATCACGTGAAAGAATGCGACCACGCTCGAGCATTTCGGTAGGAATACTTGGGAAATTTGGACTCACGTTTTGACGATTAAAAAAGCCATAGAAGGCTAAAGCAAACGGCACAATGAGAAGAAGCAAAACGAGATAACGACGACGCAAACGCAAGACGCTGCCTTCGCCCCCTACGTCAGGTGTAAAGGTTTCTGAACGTAGTTTGCGCGTTTGGGCCCTATGCTTATTTAGGGTGCGCTTGGGACGCTCTAACGCCATGTCGTATACATCTCCACTTTGGAATGAAGCGGTTCCACACTTGGTGCGCCGCCTTGCGGAATCGTGCCTGCTCGACTAAGACCTGAGACCCGTACCATGCCGTGGGACTCGGCCCAAGTTGTGACAGGAACAGGCCCTGTAATTTTGCTACTTCTCGCGCTCAAATCTGTACGTTTTGTGACAAGGTCGTCTTTGTGACTAATAAGGTTGCGGTGGGTTTTATAAAGCTGCTGATTATAACTACCAAGAATAGCAAGCCCTAAAAGAAGGGCAAAATAAAAACTGAGCCAACGTTTTGCGGTGTAGGTCATGGGTGTACCTCGAGATGTTGTGGCTGAAAATTTCCTTGTTCATGTAGAGGATGTGGACTACTGTAAGTTGTCACATCGAAATAAGTCACACGACTTTGTTCTGGTGGGCTCACTTCAACGAGATAATTTGTTTCATACCTTGTTCCTAAAGCACGGAATTTCTCTTTGTGTCCGAGAAGTTGCGCCTCGAGCCTCGGGCTCTTTTGGCGCAGATGCGCATATTTATTTTTACTTACCACAGTACTTTTGTTTGACAAGGCTTGATTTTCTGTTACGTTTTGCTTTTCGGCGACACGCAATTTGGCACTGCGTGCGCGAGGGTTTTCCTTAATCTCTTTTTCGCTGGCTTCCAGCGGACGCTTTGTAATGACTTGAAGGTGCGGATTGTCTTTCAATGTGTGCTTGACGATGCGGTCCTCGAGCGAGTGATAACTCAGCACGACGAGTCTGCCCTCGTCAGCTAGAATTTTTTCTGCCGATACGAGAGCTGCCTCGAGTGCGCCAAGTTCATCGTTGACATAAATACGCAAGGCTTGAAAGGTGCGGCGTGCGGGGTGGTCTTGACGATAGCCACCAGGATAAGCACGTTGAATAATGTCCACTAATTCCTGCGTTGTCGTAAGCGCTTTCTTTTCACGCTGTTCTATAATCGCCCGTGCAATTCTACGACTGTGACGCTCTTCGCCGTATTTATAAAGGATGGCAGCGAGTTCTTCTTGGTCTAGTGAATTTACAATGTCTGCTGCACTTTCGCCGTCACTGCCCATACGCATATCGAGCGGCCCGTCTTGACGAAATGCAAAACCGCGCTCAGCATTATCGAGTTGCATTGAAGAGACACCAATGTCTAAAAGAATGCCAGAGGCGGACTCGAGCCCTGCGTCTTTCGCTAAGTCGACTAAACGTCTAAAATTTCCATTAGCGAACTTAAAGCGTTCACCAAACCTAGCCTTGAAAATGTTCACGGTCTCCTGCACGTGTTGGTCTTGATCTATTGCCAACACGTTGACACCACGTTCTAACAGAGCCCGTGTGTGTCCACCCGCACCAAAAGTGCCGTCAATGTACCAGTGACCCGCTTGAAGTTTAAGTGCGTTTAAGCATTCGTCTAGCATGACGGGGATGTGGCTCACAGCGCACCTCTGTGGAAAGGGAGGTGGGAAGTAGGAAGTAGGAGGTAGGAGAAAGTAAACCTACAACACCCCACACCCCATACCCTATTTCCTTGTTGTGGAATAGCTGATAGCTGCTGCTTCATCATCCCACCAACTCGCTCAATAAATTCGGGGCGGGGGGTTGTGAGGCGATGGAATTGAGGCTGGCGAGCCATGTGGCTTCATCCCAGACCTCGAGCCGATTAGGGGCTCCAGCAATGACAACATTTGCACCAATGCCAGAGTAATTCCGTAAGGAGGCAGGCAAGGTGATGCGACCTGCTGCATCAGTTTGTGCTTTGGTTGCGCCAGAATAAAAGAAACGTACAAATCTACGAGAATCTTCGTCAGTGATAGGAAGTGAAGTAAGTCTACCCTCAATGTCGCGCCATTTGGCAACGGGAAAGACGTAAAGACAGGTGTCTAAGCCGCGGGTGACGATCATGCCATCTTCGACAAATTCCCTGAAGCTGGGTGGGATGATGACTCGACCTTTGTCGTCAACAGAGTATTGAAACTCACCGAAAGGCATTTCCCACTAGGCTCCCACATGCCGAATTCGCAAATCTGGGTCAAAAACATTCAAAAAGCACGGTTTTGACAGCACAACTTACGTGCTGCCCAGTGTAACACATATTTCCACAAATTCCCACAAGCTCCCACTTATTTCCCCACTTGTGGTCTATTTAACAAATCTTCTCCCACTCGAGCCCACAATCAGCTCTCATAATCAGGGAAACCACCACGCTTCATAGGAGGTAGTTTACCATAATGTGTAACTTGTGTAAATGGGATTTGGGGGCTCGGGTGCGTCCACAAAAAGGTGACTAGAGACGTTTAGGAAAAGCGAGCTGGCGAATCTGATGGAAATCAGCCATTGGTTGAGCAGCATAATACTCAGCCCGGGCAAGAGCTTTAGTATTAGCAAGGTTGGGTAACCAACG
>JBOFGY010000050.1:0-6575 GCA_051649365.1 Trueperaceae bacterium | reverse complement strand
TCATTATTTTGTTAGGAACGCTTGGCTTTGCCCTCGTCGCTACTTTTTACGCAGCTCTAACCGCCAATTTACGCGCTAGGGAATCCTTACTGCCTATTCTCATGTTTCCAGTGGTCGTACCCGTCGTTCACTCCGCCGTTCTCGCCACCGCCGAACTCGCCCGAGATCAAGACTTAAGCTTCGTGGTAGGGCGATTGCAAATTTTGCTAGCCTTTGACCTCGTGTATCTCGTGGTGTGTACCGCCCTCTTTCACTTTGTAACCGAAGAGTAGGCAGGAAGAGGCGAAAGGAAGAAAAGGAGAGGAGGGAACTTTTCTCGTTTTCCCCTCTGCTTCCCTATCCCTCTTCTCTTCTGCTTTTACAGACAGATGTCCCTTAGCCGTATAAGCACATACTTGCTAAAATAAGTCCTTCCAGCCTCGGGCTCGAGCCTCACAGAACGTTAAGTAGTGTATTAGAGAAATCAAGTGTTAGAGAACGAATAGCATGAAGCAAAGCGAAGTCGTAAAGTAGGATGTTGAAGGAGTAACCCGTCATGACAAACGCACAAAAAAGACCCATGTGGCTAACCGTATTTGGCCTAGTAACCTTGGTGCTATTTGGTGTTGGCGCGTATTTAGGCTTGGTTGTTAGCCCACCTGATTACCAACAAGGCGAACTTTTTAGAATTACCTACGCCCACGTGTCTGTGGTTTGGGTGTGCTTTTTAGCTTCGGGGGTCGCCGCTGTATTTGGAATGCTTTATTTATGGCGGTCTAAACCCAGCGATGACCTTCACGCCGTTGCCCATACCGAAAGTGCTTTGGTGTTTGCGCTGTTAACCATTATTGGTGGTATGACCTATAGCAAACCAACCTTAGGCGTGTATTGGGATTGGGAACCAAGGCTTACACTAACTGCCTTATTGCTTGCTTTGTTGGTGGGTTATTTTGTGGTGCGAGGTCTCATTGATGACCCTGTTCGCAAAGGACGTGTCAGTGCGGTTGTTTCTATTATTATTTTAGTAAGTCTGCCTTTTAATTGGATGGCCACCGTTTGGTTTAGAACACTTCACCCCAACAAAAGTTTACAAATTACTTCGTCAGGTGTCGAAGATTCTATGGATCCAACCATGCGCTGGATTTTGCTTTTTAATGTTGTGGTTGCAGCTCTCATTTACACGTATTTTGTTTTAGAACGTGTTCGTATTGGACGCATCGAAGCGAAACTACAAGAGCAACCTGAACCTAAAATTAAAGGGGAGGTCGTACATGTCTAGTTGGGCTTGGGTCATTATCGCGTGGAGTCAGTTGGTTATTGCCTATGGCGGCTACCTTATTTATCTAAATTGGCGGGCAGGAAAGGCTGACGAGAGAGAATGAAAAAAATCGTGTACAGCATTGCAGGTGTTGCGATTTTGGTGTTTGCTGGGTTTTTAGTTTATAGGGCGATGCAATCAGGACTCACCTACTTTATTTTACCAAGTGAATACGCAGAGCATAAAGAACGTTATGAAAACCGCCGCGTACAACTGGGGGGCGTTGTCGAACCAGGCAGCGTTAAATTTATTGAAAAAGATTTGCTGCTCACCTTTAATATTACCGATACCTTTCAAACCTATACTGTTAACTACACAGGCGCACCACCCGAACTCTTTAATGATAATACGGGTGTTGTTGTTGAAGGAACATTCGATAATGATATTTTTGTGAGCAACGTCGTCAAAGTAAAACACAGTGAGCAGTACAAACCACCCGCTGAAGGTGAAGCCGTGAATTTGGAAGAATTAAAAGAAACGTTGTACTAGGCAGATGGAGTCGAGCGTGAATAAAAAAACTTTAGACAAGGGACGAGGGACGAGAGGCAAGAGATTTTTCTCCTGTAGCTTCGCTTCATTACATAGCCTCCTGTCTCCTGTCTCCTGTCTCATTCAGTTAAATCAAAGAGTAAAAATCAAGGCGGTCACCAAATGACCCTCAGCCTCGGACAGCTCGGACAAGCCAGCACACTAATGGCCTTGGCACTCTCGCTCTACGCGATTGTTGTAGGTGTGTTAGGTGCAGTGCGCCGTGATGCGCGGTTGCAAACCTCGGCGCGGTTTACGGCGATTGCGGTTTTTTTAGCAACGACAACCGGCATTGCAGTCATTGAGGTTGGGCTTTTGCTTAATGACTTCAGTATGAAATATGTTGCCGAACATAGCAGTATTGCTTCGCCAACCTGGGTGAAAGTCGTGACGCTGTGGGCTGCGCTCGAGGGCTCCATCATGCTCTGGGCCTGGCTGCTCACTGCTTATACCGCTGTTTTGGCCCTAACCGCACCCAACAATGTCATGCGTCCTTGGGCTCTTGTCGTCATGCAAGCCGTACAAGTCTTTTTTATTGGCGTAGTGGCGTTTGTGGCAAATCCCTTTACAATATTACCAAACCCTCCCGCCGATGGCCCCGGCCCTAATGCCCTCTTGCAAAATCACTGGATGATGGCCATTCACCCTGTTCTGATGTATCTAGGTTTCGTCGGGCTTACGGTTCCTTTTGCCTTTGCGATGGCTGCGCTCATTACGCGCCGTCCGGGTACAGAGTGGATGTCGCAAACAAGAACCTGGACGATGACAGGTTGGGGCTTCCTTAGTGCAGCAATTATTGCCGGTGGTTGGTGGAGCTACGAAGTTTTAGGTTGGGGTGGCTACTGGGCTTGGGATCCGGTTGAAAACGTCAGCTTTATGCCCTGGCTTACGGCAACGGCTTTTATTCACGGTGTGCAAGTTCAAGAACGCCGCCGGATGCTCAAGTCTTGGAACATGATGCTCATCGTCCTGACGTTTACGCTTACAATTCTTGGCACCTTTCTAACACGCTCGGGTGTGTTGTCTTCAGTTCATGCCTTTGGTGATGGGCCTGTGGGCATTGTGTTCTTGGTGTTCTTCATCATCGTTATGCTCGTTGCCTTCGGACTCGTCGCTTGGCGATGGGACCAAGTGCGCGACCAAGCCGAACTCGATGATGTCGTAAGCCGCGAAGGAAGTTTTTTAGGTGGCAACATTTTGTTTCTTGCGATGGCCTTTGCCATCTTACTTGGCACCATGTTCCCACTTATCGTCGAAGCACTGACGAACGAAAAAGTAACGGTAGGTGCACCTTTCTTTAATCAAACCAGTTTGCCTATCTGGATGTTGATACTTGCACTTATGGGCATTGGGCCATTACTGCCCTGGCGCAAAGCGGAAACACAATCTTTAACGAAGAACTTAGTGTGGATGCTTGGTGGTGCAATTGTTTTTACTATTGCTTCATTTGCATTTGGAATGCGAAAAGTTTATCCGCTCATCACCATGGCCATGGTCGGCTGGAATTTAGTGAGTCTCGGCTTGCTTATTGCGGGTGTAGTGATTCCAAGGGCAAAAATCACCCAGAAAAACGTTGCTACGGTTTTCAAACAATATGCTTTTGAAAACAAACGTCGCTTTGGTTCGATGATTGTTCACTTTGGTGTGATTGTTATTGCACTTGGTGTCATGGGCAGTAGTGCTTACCGTGTAGACAGGCAAATGAATATTCCGTTTGGCGAAAGCGTAAACTTTCAAGGCTACACGCTAAAAGCGATTGATAAATTTACTGACTCACCTATGGAACAACTTCAAGCTATGTCTTTAGAAGGACGCTCACCAAACCGCATTAGTGCAGGGGCTGTCATTGAAATGTGGCAAGGTGACAGGCTCGTTAAAGTAAAGCGTCCTAAGCTCAACCGTTTTGCAGGACAGCAAATGGTCGTGGCTACCCCTGCCGTCATTTATTTACCTTTTTATGATATTTACTTAAACATTGTTGGCGAAGTCACACCTGAAACTACATCCGTAACTATTCGTGCTGTGCAAAGCCCGCTCGTCACTTGGATTTGGGTAGGTGGAGCGATTATGGTGATTGGCACGGCTTACGCGCTATCACCAAGTGGACGCAGCGTGCGTGAGAGCCGTGACTCGAGGGTCAACGCATGATACTTACAACGACCCACACTTCAAATCCTATTTACTTTCTCTCGTCATTGCGAGTCTACGTCGGAAACAGGCCAAGTCTTTTACTAAGTTTGCGTGTACCGCAGCGACGAAGCAATCTGTATTGCTTCGTTTTGTTTAAGACTCAGCTCAAAGAGATTGCTTCGTCGCTAGCTTTTTACAAATTACACTTGAAGCTTGACTGGAAAAGGTCTCACAACCAAAACGCTCCTCGCAATGACGAATTAAAACGCACTACTAAGATAGTTTGTGAAAGTGATAGCGTTAGTTTGTTATGACACGTTTAATTACAGTAAGTGCAATTGTTGCCCTACTTGGTGGCTTGTTCTTTTTCGGTCTTACCCGCACTGACAAAAGCCGTAGCGATATACCTGCCGCAAAACTCAATCAAACCCTCAATGATTTTGAACTACCTGTTCACGCACGCTACCAAGACGAGTACGGCCCCCTATTCAAGCTAAGTGATTATAAAGGCAAACCCATGATTATTAATTTTTGGGCCTCGTGGTGTGCACCTTGCCGTGAAGAGATGCCTGTTTTAGAAAAGGGTTGGCAAGACTACGGTGACGGAGTTATGTTCATTGGTATTCAAACACAAGACAAGGGCAACCGCCAAGAAGGCGAAGCTTTGATGGACGAATTTAACTTAACCTTCCCAAGCCTCATTGACGATGATAGTCGCACGAGTATCCAATACGCGCTTTACGGCGTACCTGAAACATTTTTTGTTCGTGCGGATGGCACACTACTCTTTCAATCCAAGGGTGTAATTACACCTGATGTACTCGAGCAAAAAATCGGAGAACTACTCCAATGATAAGAGTAGTAAAAAGTAAAAGGTTAAAGGTTGAAGGTTTCTCCCTACTCCCTTCTTTACTTTTTCTGTGCCTCTGTATGTCGGTAATAAGTCTATCTCTCGCCCAAGACCCACCCCCGCCAACCCTCGACCCTAAAGTCTTCGAGCTGGCTGGCGAGCTGCGCTGTCCTGTGTGTACCGCGGAGTCTGTTGGGGACAGCAGCTCACCCATCGCCGTAGAAATGCGCAACATCATTCAGGAACAACTCGAGCAAGGGAAAAGTGACCGAGAAATCTTAAGTTATTTTCAAGAGCGTTACGGCGACTGGATTCTGCTTAATCCACCCAAGCGCGGTGTGCATCTGCTCGTGTGGCTCTTACCTTTCATCACCTCTATGATTGGTGTTGCTCTTTTAGTGATGTACTTAAAACGTTGGACGAAGCAAGCAAAAACCCCTGTCGAAGTAAGCAAAGAAGACCTCGAGCGCGTCCGTGAGGAGATGCGATGGGAACAGTGAGAAAAGCAGTAAAAAGTAAAAAGTTAAAGGTTAAAAGTTTTTTCAACCTTTTACCGAGGTTCTATGTTTAGCCTAATCGTCATAGTTCTTCTCGCTATCATCCTCTTCGCTTACGCGGCAATTCCACTACTGTTTCCGAAGCAAGCGGATAAACTGCCCAATGAAAAAGACCCACTGCTCGAGGATTTAGGCGAAGAGCGCGACGCGCTGTTTCGGGCGATAAGGGAACTCGAGGCGCGTGAGGACTTAAAAGCTGAACGTCGCGATGAACTTCGTGCTCGCTACGAGGCAAAAGCGGCCAAAGTTTTACGTGCGCTCGACGAACGACAAGCGCAACTTAAAGGTCTACCCGTAACCCCAACCTCACCAACTACACCACGACGCATTCCTTATGGGGTGTTGGGGCTACTTAGCGTCATGGTCGTGTCTGCACTCGCACTCAATCAATTTGTACTACCTCGAGTTGGCGAGAACGCCAGTGTAACGACCTTTTTTGAAGAGGACTTAGAACTCGCGCAGCAGCTCAAAGATTTACAAGAAGCCGCCGAACGTGAACCCAATGCCGAAAACTTACTTGCACTTGGTGACTGGTATTGGCAACAAAGCGACGCAGAAAATGGTCAGGAAATTTATCAACGCATTGTAGACGAGATTGAACCTGTACCCGCGATTGCCTATCAGCGTTTGGGCTTTGCAGTGTTGCAACAAGATTTAGAAAAAGCAAAAGATTATTTAGAAAAAGCCAGAGACGCAGAACCCACAAACCTAGACACGCTTTACACGCTGGCAGAAGTTTATTTTGTGACCGGTCAAACTGATGATGCCGTGAAGACTTTAGAAGCTCTGGTCGCTACGCCAGAAGGTGCCAATGACACCGAGGCCAAAGAGAGGCTCGAGACCTTCAAGGGTATTGCCCCCGCCTCACGTGCTGCCAATGAAAACCCGAGCGAAGCCAACCAACTCGCCCTCGCCGATGCTTATTGGAGAGCCGAAGAACGCGAACGCGCTGCCGAAGTGTACTTAAACATCCTCACCCAGTTTGGGCCGCACAACGATGTAGCTTTATCACGAGTTGGGCAAACTCTCTTTTTTGCTGGGCGCACCGAAGATGCCGTAGGGGTGTTAGAGCAGGCTCGAGATGTCAACGCAGAAAATTTAGACACCTTGTTATTTCTGGGCAATGCTTATTTTAGTTTGAACCGTTACGGAGATGCGATTAACGTGTGGGAAAGTTATGTAAGCGTCGCAGGTGGCACAGAGAAAGCAGGGC
>JBOFGY010000049.1:0-3472 GCA_051649365.1 Trueperaceae bacterium | reverse complement strand
TTTCAGGCTTACAAAATAAGGACAATTATGTCTTAAGACCTACTCATACTCGAGGCTAAAGACTTAGAACTTGGTAGGTTCTTTGATAGATTTGCACGTCAGATCCACCACCACCAAGCAACGACGAATTAGCAGCATTCACAACCGCATCTACCGAGATGGTTGTGATATCACCTTGAGTAATCTCTAAGCGGGTCACATCTATTGTATTAGTCTAAACCATTCTAAAAACGCGTAACCTCTTCCTATGTACATCTTGAAAGACGTTTTAGAAACATTGCCACAGAATAATTTGGTTGTGTCGGGCATGAACTTACTTGCGCTTAAAGATAAACAGTTGTTTGTGGGTGAAGTGCTGCTCGAGTACACAGGTTTGTGTCAGCCTTGTACACGTATGGAAGAAAATCTAGTCCCTGGTGGCTACAATGCCATGCGCGGTCACGGCGGCATCACTGCACGCATTTTGCAAGGCGGTGTTTTGCGTGTTGGAGACAAAGTGAGGAAAGTCTCAAACCAGCTCTAGTTCTGCGTTTTCTGTAGGCAAAGCCTTAAAAAGCTATCAGCAAAATCTTTTTAGCTAACGGCTTACCTTACATATAACAGCAGTAACCTTAAACTCAAATCAACTGTAAAGTTATTAAAGAGGCAGGCTCCATGTAAAGGTCAGCCAGAAATTATTTTGTACATACCCAAAACTCACGCCAAAACTTGTTGGCGCACCGTAGCCAAGTATGGTATCGGCAGAAAGCGCAACATCCGCAGCAAGCCCAGCACTACTCCCTACATACGGGCGTACTCGAGGCTCGAGTGTTACGCGCTCAAGCGCGTAACGTCCATCTCCCCAACGCCACTCGAGGGGAAGGCTGACGCGGTAACCCACCGTACCTACTGCGGTCCAATCTGCCAGCTCAAGGGGAACGTCTTGTGTCGGGCGATAACCTGCACGTAGAGCTAACTCGAGCGTGCCATCTATACCTAGTAAACGTAGAGCTCTGTAATACGTCGCATCTCCCCACACCCCAAATGATGGCCCTTCAGATGTGGCACTTTCTACCACTGTGAGCGAGACACGCGGGCCGCGTGTCGGGTAATCCCAGTCATCGGTGCTGCGCTGACTAAGGCTCACGCCGAAGGAAAAATCAGGTTGAATGTTTCCATAAGATTGCAAATGCAATAACCCACCCACGAGATTTACTCTAAAAATCCAACGGTCTAATGGATACGTGACACGGAAAATAGTTTGAAAGCCCAACGCCGTTTCTGTCGTACCTATAAGGTGTGCAGAATGTTCCCAGACTCCTGCAAGTACACCAAAACTCGCGGGATAAAAAGGTAAGAGCTGCGTGTAAACATTATTGGAATTATGTTCGTAGTAGGTATAGAGAGACAAACCGCCCAAGTGTCCACTTAGACCTGTTGTATAATTAGCGTTCACACTGTAGCTATGCGTCAGGCTGTTATCTAAGCCGTAAAGTGATACGCCGAACGATAGGCCAAAAGGAGCCACCACGTCCACAGCAAAGGTTGAGGGTAGCCAACCATAGGGCTGCAAGCTGGGCCAAGGATTGTAATCACGTATGGCAAACGGTGCTGGTGCTTCAACCTCTGCTACACCTGCATTACCCTCTAATTCAATCAGAGAGTTATCTGACGAAACTGCAAATGAACCTAAAGTTTGTGTCACCGCAACGTCGTAACCCTTTGCACCGAGCGTGATATAGAAAACATCCCCACCCCTCGAGCTTGGCTGTGTAGCTGCACCAGGACTCAGGGTTAATTGTGTTAATAGGTGTTGAGCTTTTGTGGCAAGATTTAAGGCATAAAGTTCGTAACGTCCAGAACGGTTCGAGGAAAACACAATACTGTCTTCCGTTGTCCAAGCCGCGTGGATGTCTTGAAAACTATCTTCGGTCAAAAACTCGAGCTCACCTTCCTCGAGCAAAGCAATATCTGTAGCACCATCCCGCCATAAACTTATCAAGATTTTTCCTGACGAACTAACATCTACACCTGTAATGTGTGTTCCAGCAGGTGCTTGCCAGAATGGTGTGATGGTGCCATCACAAAAGGTGCGAAGACTCGAGCCTTCATAGGGCAAGTCGCGCACGAATAAAATACAGCCGTCAGGTAAGGCATTGGGAAAAAGAGCTCTCGCCCCCTCGGTAAGTTGTGTTTCTTTACCTGTACTAACATCAAGCGAAAAAAGCTCGAGGTATTCCGTGCCAGGTCTACGCACCAAGCGGCTGTAGAGCAGTGTGTTGTCATCGAGCCACTCGAGCGTATCGGGTAAGCGGCGGTCTAAAACCGTGCGCTGATTCGTAAGCTCAATACCATCGGCATTTTTTGCAACATCCGCAATCACAATTTTAGGTGGCACACTCACCCAGACCAAACGCCTGCCATCTGGACTTAGTGTAGGAGCCGTTGTGGACCAACCCGTGGTCGTTAGGGCAGTCTCGGGTAGATTCTGCGACGAGGCTGCGGCATTCTCTTTTAAAGCTTCACGCCAGGTCGTCCATTCGGTCTCGAGGTCAGCACCTGTAACACGTTGCCAAGACTCGCTGAAGGTTCTCAAAAAAGACCCTGAATTGTAATCTCGCAGTACCTCGATAACAGCGTCAATCCCGTCACGCTTAATAAGGTGTTGTAAAAAAGACACACCGAGGAGATAACGCGCATTTCCACCTGGCCAGTCTTCATAGCTCGAGAGGGATACATCCGCAAGACTCGGAAATTCTGCTGAAAGCGCGAGTGTTTCTAACAGCCCTGTTGTGAGTGCGTCTTCGCGCCGCCCCCCATCCGTGTATTCGGATTCTATCCAGACGGCAATACCTTCGATAAACCACATAGGTGGAATCTGTGCGGTGTTTTCACCAACCAAACCAAGACGTGGAGACTGTTTACCTTCTGTGTACGTCAAATGCGAAACATGCGTCAGTTCGTGAATGAGAAGCAAGAAAAGCTCGTTCTTGGCACCAAAGCCTAGCAAGCCATCACTTGGAAACAACGCACGTGCACTCACCAACGGACGCGGCAGAGGTGAGCCAAAGGCGTTAAAATAGTCCGAGTTATTCGTGAGCTTTATTGTAATCCGTGTTTTCGGTTCGCCAAAATATGTGACCAAGATATCAAGAGCCGCTTCGGCTTGTGTAGCGACCTCTTGCGCGTAATCAGCAACAAGAGGGTCATCGTAAACAACGTGGACTCGAGGTGCCATTACTTCTTCAAAAGCATAGCTTATAGGCAAGAGTACAAACGTTAAAAAAATAAAAAGACGCATCCAGAGCAGTATAACCTAAGCTTGCGTCTGTTCGGATAGTTTGTTAGGTGCGTGGCGTTGTTGCATAAATAATCATAGTTATTTCCGAGGGTAGCGTTTAGGCATTCACTGGAACAGAGACAGGCATCCCCAAGGCAGACATTTTGTTAAGGAGTTTAGCTCCAAGTTTCATCTCAACAGCTTGACTGTCAA
>JBOFGY010000048.1:0-24751 GCA_051649365.1 Trueperaceae bacterium | reverse complement strand
TGTTATGCTAAGACTGTGAAACGAACTGAGCTAACAGCATGGCTGGACAACTATCTGGCGATTAAAGATTTTCAGGATTCTTCTCTTAACGGTTTGCAGGTTGAAGGCGCGGATGAAGTTACCAAGGTTGCCTTTGCGGTGGATTCTAGTCTCAGTACGCTCGAGCAAGCCGCCCAAACAGGTGCAGATATGCTTATCGTGCATCACGGACTTTTTTGGGGTAAACCTCTGGCGATTACGGGGATGCACAAAAACCGTGTGAAGTATTTGCTGGATAACAACATCAGCCTTTATGCTGCTCACTTGCCACTTGACGCACATAAAGAAGTCGGGAACAATTACGGGCTCGCCAGAATTATTGGCATGACAGATTTGCAGGATTTTGCCATGTCCAAGGGAAAATACATCGGCGTGAAGGGTGTGTTTCCTAATCCAATGACACTGAGAGATTTAGCGAACACGCTCGAGAAAGAACTCGGCGAGTCTGTTCTCGTTCATGCGGGCGGCAAACTCGAGATTTCAACGCTGGGCATCGTCTCAGGTGATGCAAGTTGGAACGTCGTAGATGCTGCCGAAGAAGGTCTCGACGCATTTTTAACAGGTGAACCCAGACAAGAAACTTTTTACGAATCTTTTGAAAGAAAAATAAATGCACTGTATGCTGGACACTATATGACCGAAACCGTTGGCGTGAAGTTACTGGAAGAAAAGTTGAAGCTCGAGTTTAATTTGGCAACGCAGTTTATTTTGTTGCCTACTGGTTTATGAACAGCAGAAGGGAGGAGGGAGGAGGGAAGAGGGAAAAGAAAGCCCAGTCCTATTTCATTGTGTTTGAGGGGCCCGAAGGTGCAGGTAAATCCACGCAAATCAACCATCTTGTTAGCAAACTGCGCGAAACATTTGATGTCGTGCAAACACGAGAACCTGGTGGTACACCTGCGGCAGATGCGATTCGCAAAGTCCTACTCGACCCTGCTCTTACCATTAGCCCACTCACAGAAGTTTTACTTTACTCAGCAAGTAGGGCGCAGCATGTAGAAGAAGTTATTAAACCAGCGTTGGAAAACAACAAGGTTGTCGTCTGTGACAGGTTTTTTGGTACATCTATTGCTTATCAAGGTTACGGGCGTGGCTTAGAACTCGAGTTCATCTACACACTTACCGAAAAAGCTACACAAGGAATCACACCCGACTTGGTTTTACTTTTGGACATTGATCCGCAGATTGGTATGGAACGTATCGCACAACGTGGGCAAAAGGACAGGCTCGAGCTAGCCGACATCAGCTTTCACCACAAAGTCCGCGAAGGTTTTTTAGCGCAAGCAAAGGAAAACAAGAATTGGGTTATTATCAATGCACAACAGGACGAAGCTACAGTAGAAGCAGAGATTTGGCAAACTGTGCAAGAGCATTTAGGAGTAGGATAATGAATTTCAGATTTTGGGTTTCGGGTGTTAGAAAGATATTGTTATTCGTTAGACGAATAACGAATAACTCCTTTTACCTTTTACGCTTTACTTTTTACGCTTTACTTTTTACTCTCACCGCCTGCCAACAACAAACCACGACCACACTCACAACCCAAACCATCAACACCTATCCACACGACAATCAAGCCTTTACCCAAGGATTACTTTTACATAACGGCAAGTTTTACGAAAGCACAGGCCAGTACGGACTTTCTTCACTGCGCGAAGTGAACATAGCATCAGGTAATGTAATTCGCAATTATGTTCTAGATAGTCAATATTTTGCTGAAGGCTTAGCCCTTGTGGATAACCAACTCATTCAAATTACTTGGCAAGAAGGCGAAGCGTTTGTCTATGATATAGAAACCTTTAACAAAGAGAACACCTTTACATACGAAGGTGAAGGCTGGGGCTTGTGTTACGACGGCAAAGATCTATATATGAGTGACGGCAGCGCAACGCTATTTAAGCGCAACGCTGAGACCTTTGACGTTACAGGGCAAATCAAGGTAAAACAAAACGGACAAGATGTCACCATGCTCAATGAACTCGAGTGCGTGGGCGAATTTGTTTACGCTAACGTGTGGCAAACTGACAAAATCATGAAGATCAATAAAGCTAATGGCAATGTTGTCAGTGAAATTGATGCGAGCAATTTACTCTCGAGTGAAGAACGTGCAGAGCTTTCTCGAGATGCGGTCTTAAATGGCATTGCTTATAACCCAGAAGCCGATACGTTTTATATCACGGGTAAGCTGTGGCCTAAACTCTTTGAAGTTAAGTTTATTGAAAAGTAAGAAGCCCTCCAACACGCTCGATATGCTTATACTGTAGACAGAATAAAATAGACAGGGTGAAAGTGAGGTCGTATGGTTGCAGACAGTATGGTTGTAGACAGTGTTGAGCTGCCCGTTGGTTCATCCTTTGAACTCAATGATATTCACCGCGATTTCCAAGTAGCGTGTCGCGCTTTCGTGCGTGACAAAATTATGCCATTTGTCGAAGAAGCCGAACGGACAAAAGCCTTTCCCAAACACCTTTGGAAGCCCCTCGCCCACCAAGGTTTTTTAGGCATTGGCTTTCCCGAACAGTTTGGGGGCAGTGGTGAGACGGATTCACTCGCCTTAGCTATCGTCTCCGAAGAGTTGGCTAAAGCTTCGGGAGGTATTGCTATCACACCTCTAGCCAGTGCATATTTAGGCGGGCCTTATCTTGCAAAGTTTGGCACACCCGAACAACAACGTCTTTATCTCGCACCGATGATTGCAGGTGAGATGGTGGCAGGCATTGCTATCACCGAACCCGGCACGGGCTCAGATGTTGCGGGACTTCGCACCACAGCAACACCAACAGAGGGTGGCTATTTTCTAAATGGTACGAAAATCTTTATTACCAATGGTGGTATTGCAGACTGGCTGATTGTTGCAGTAAAAACGAACCCGAACGAACGGCACAAAGGCATCACGCTCTTTCTCGTGAAACCCCATGATGCTGGGTTCACAGTGGGTCGCCCGTTAGAAAAAATGGGCTGGCATTCATCTGACACCCGTGAACTTATTTTTGAAAATTGCTTTGTACCAACCGAACGTGTAGTAGGCGAAATTGGACGCGGCTTTTATCAGATTGCAAGTGCCTTTCAAACTGAACGTATTGTACTTGCGGGTATGGCCGTTGGTCACGCGCAGGCATGTTTGGATGATGCACTCGAGTACGCCAAAGTCCGCGAAGCTTTTAAGACAACGATTGGTAAATTCCAAGCCATTCGTCATAAGCTGGCGCAAATGGCCATCAAAGTGAATTTGGCAAGACTCTTGGTGTACCAAGCCGCAGCGCAGCTTGATAGCGGGTCAAAAGATTCTCTTACCCCTGTGAGTATGGCCAAAACCTATTGCGCCCAAGTTGCCAACGAAGTCGCAGATGATGCCGTACAGATTTTTGGGGGCATGGGTTTTTGCGAAGAAACGCGCGTCGCCCTGCACTACCGCGACGCACGCATTTTGCGGATTGGCGGCGGAACGGATGAGATTATGTATGAAGTGATTGCCAAAGGCATGGGTTTGTAACTGTGCAACGTAGGCCCCCCCCGACTTTTGTTGTGACGCAAAAAATAGACGTTGACCGTTTTATACCCTTTCCCCCTAAGTTGGGGGGAATAGTCCCACGAGGTAACGACGTTGAGGTTCATCACACGTCAAGTAGAGGGGGGTACTAGATGCCTAGCTCTCTACGCAGTTTACTCTTTGCCCCAGGCAACCGCGCTGATCTTATTGCAAAACTGCCACGTAGCGGGGCTGACGCAATTGCCGTTGACCTCGAGGATGCCGTTCCCGCAAACGCAAAAGTAGAAGCAAGAGAAATTACTCGAAGCAGCATGTCAGCGTTACTCGAGAGTAAACCCACCTATCAAATTTTTATTCGCACCCATCCAGTTTCAACACTTGAATTTTCTGACGACATTAAAAGCCTCATTGAAAAAATTGACGGTATTGTCATACCGAAAATTGAAACCCCTCGAGATTTACAAAGTGCAGCAGGAAAACTTGAACAACATCACCTCGCTTACCTCAGCATCATTGCAGGCTTTGAAACAGCTCGAGGCATTGAAGATGTGAGTAGCATTCTGAGGGAAGCACCCGAACAACTGAAAGCTGTTTACTTCGGAGCAGAGGATTTTATTACTGATATGGGCGGTGAACGAACGAGAGAAAATCTTGAGGTTCTCTACGCACGTTCTAAAGTTGTCTTGGCAGCAAAGGCTCGAGGGCTTCTGGCACTTGATCAAGTAGTCACGACTTTCAAAGACGATGAACGTTTTATGGCAGACGCAAAAGGGGCAAAACAACTAGGCTATACAGGTAAACTTTGCATTCATCCCTCCCAAGTTGCACTCGCCCACAAAGTGTTTACACCCAGTGAAGCAGAAGTTGAAAGGGCACAACAGTTATTAGAGCGTTACCATGAAGCAGCTAAGACAGGTCAAGGCGTAATTGAGTTTGAAGGGCAAATGGTGGATGAACCTGTTTTGGTGAAGGCTCGAGCAATTTTGGCAGTCGCAGGTATTAGCTCAAAGATAAACTAAAAGGCTCAAAGATCAATTAAAGGGAAATGGGCGAGAATTTTATGAGTGATCAAACGATATACGAACATCCTGCGGGTCGGTATTTTGAAGAGCTCGAGGTTAGGCTTGTCATCCAGCACCGCATTCGGCGCACACTAACTGAGGCGGATAATGTCTTCTTTAGTACGCTCACCATGAACCCGCAACCGCTTCATTTAGACGCGGAGTACGCAGCACAAACAGAATTTGGTAAACCACTTGTCAACAGTTTGCTTACGCTCAGTTTGCTTATCGGCCTCAGTGTTCACGAACTTACGTTGGGTACACTTGTCGCCAATTTGGGGTTTGAAGAGATTAATTTTCCTAAGCCTGTGTTTCACGGCGATACAATTCATGCAGAAAGTGAAGTGGTAAACACAAGAGTATCGACGTCTAGAACAAACGCTGGTATCGTCACGTTTGAACACCGCGCCTTTAATCAGCGTAATGAATTGGTGGCAACGTGTCGGCGGACAGCATTGATGCAACGTAAACCCACAGGTCAATCATGAAAAAATCCGTTCACATCAACGTTTGCGTATGGGCGAGGGGCCCCTCGCCCATACAATTTGAAATACGCAGGTTTCAAAAAATGTTTTAACAAAATAACTATAACAACCAACAAGCCTCGAGAGGTAACTAGACCAAATGACATCGACTGCCAAACCAACCCCAAATTGGGCAACGCTGCTAGCTGACTTTGAACAAAGCGCAAGCGTTATTAAAACAGGTGGCGGCGCAAAAGCCAACAAACGCCAACACAGCAAAGGTCGTTTGACAGCGAGAGAACGCATTGCAAAACTCGTGGATGAAGACTCAGGCTTCCACGAACTCATGCTTTATGCCGGTTGGAACATGTACACCGAGCATGGCGGTTGTCCTTCAGGTGGCACGGTTACAGGCATCGGGCAAATTGCTGGACGCGATTGGCTCATTGTCGCTAATGACGCAACCGTGAAAGCAGGAGCCTTCTTCCCTATTACAAGTAAAAAAGTTATTCGCGCTCAGACGATTGCGCTCGAGAACCGCTTGCCCATTATTTACCTTGTTGATTCAGCTGGCGTTTATCTGCCCATGCAAGACGAGATTTTTCCCGACCAAGATGATTTTGGTCGGGTGTTTTACCTCAACGCACGAATGAGCGCGCTCGGCATTCCGCAGATTGCTGCGATTATGGGTAATTGTGTAGCAGGTGGTGCTTATTTACCCGTCATGTCTGACACGCTCATAATGACTGAAGGCTCGGGGCTGTATCTTGCTGGGCCTGCGCTTGTAAAAGCTGCGATTGGTCAAGTCATTGATTCAGAAACGCTAGGCGGAGCTAGGGTTCACGCGAGTATGTCGGGTACAGTGGACTATCTCGAGCCCGATGACACACACGCCTTAGAGCGCGTCCGCAAAGTCGCCAGCGTCTACACACCACAACCCCAAGCAGCCTGGGCGCAAAACAGAACTGCTGCACTACCACCTAAGCATGATGTGAAGGAAATCCTCGAGCTTATCAGCAGTGACAATTCAAAACCCTACGACGTGCGCGACGTGGTTGCCAGACTTGTAGATGACTCTGCGTTTGATGAGTACAAAACAACCTACGGTGAAACCCTTGTCACTGGTTTTGCACACTTGGGCGGTTTTCCAATTGGGATTGTGGCCAATCAGCGAATCGTTATTAAGAAAAAAGGACGCATTGAAGTGGGTGGTGTCATTTACGGGCCAGCTGCCGACAAAGCTGCACGCTTTATTCTTAACGCTAATCAAGTCGGTGTGCCACTTTTATTCTTATCCGATGTAACAGGATTTATGGTCGGGCGCGATAGCGAACACGAAGGCATCATTCGGCGTGGCGCAAAAATGGTGAACGCGGTGTCAAATTCTGTCGTACCAAAGCTCACGCTTATTACAGGTGGATCGTATGGTGCCGGCCATTATGCGATGGCAGGAAAGGCATACGGGCCACGTTTTATTTATGCGTGGCCAAATGCGAAATATTCTGTCATGAGCGGTAACGCTGCTGCAAAAACACTTTTGGATATTCAAGTGGCGCAGCTCGAGCGCGGTGGTCACAAGATAGCTAACGAAGAGCTCAAGGAACTTTACGACGAAGTTAAAGCAAAATACGATGAAGCCTTAGACCCACGTTACGCCGCCGCAAGATTATGGCTCGATGATATTTTGCATCCTTTAGAAACGAGAGACAGACTAATTAAGAGCCTCGAGGTCTGTGCCAATAACCCGCACCAAGAGGAATTAAAAATCGGTGTGTTTCAGGTCTAGAGCATCATTGCTGTAGGGTGCCTTTATGCGCCAACTGCGAAATTCGCGGCGAAACCACGTTTGCCTTTATGCAACACATGGTGCGTGCACCCTACAGAACTGTTTGTCATTAGACATCTTGCGAAATTACGAAAAGCCTTATTTTACACGGGGAAATGACGATAGGGAGTCATGAAAAAGGCGACAAGGATGCTTCAGCAACCTCTGTGCGCCCTTGACTCAGAGACTTTCTGAGGGTCTGGGTAGGGATTTCTTGCCAATTTATCCTTACATCACATCAATTCGTCGCAACCAGGAAGGGGGTTGGGGAAGATGAATATGTTCAATAATCCCTACTCTGTATGCTCTTTATTGATTTCGCAAGAGCTCTATTGGCTCACACTATGGCAAAGGGCTGAATTCAAGGTTGAAAATCCGTATTCATTATCATTTGTAAATAAACTTGTAGGATTTTTAACCTTGAAACCCTTGTTGGAACTTGTGAGTAGTCATGTTTGCGCTTAGTCGCCCGAGCCTGCACTCTTCGTTGGTGCCTTACTTTCAGATTTAGGTTTGGCTTCGGTCTTGGTTTCTGCCTTCGTTGCTGTTTTTGTGTCTGCTTTTGTTTCTGACTTAGCTGTATCTGCTTTGGCTGTATCAGATTTACCTGCATCAGATTTGCCTGAGTCCGAGGAGCCTTCAGTTTTGGCCGTATCACTACTCGTGTCAGGCTTTTTGCTAGCGGCATTCGATCCTTTAGAATCATTGACATAAAAGCCTGAACCCTTAAAGGCAATCCCGACAGGCTGAATAAGACGCTTCACGGGGTCGCCCGTTTCGGGGTGGGCGGTAAGTGCGCTTTCGGTGATACGCTGCTCGAGTTCAAACGTTTCACCTGTTTTGAGATTTTTATAAACGTAAACAGGCATGGTGTCCTCCAGGGTTACTTTTTGCCAAGGGCGAATACGCTTCGCTCAAACTGCGTACATCGCCCTTACAACCGTTGACAATTAAAAAGCGCACCAGAGCCGATGCGCTTTATTTACCTTTATCATAATACACAGCTTGCCAAAGGCTGTAAGCCAAGGCTCACATTAAACAGGACTTACGCAAGATTCTTCAAATCACACGTTTATCTGCGAGGAACAAGGGGTTACAACGCCCTTGTTCTGCGTACCGAACCACTTTTGCGTACGTCTTGATTAAAGTCAAGCTCGAGCTTATCCTTCTCCCTCCTACAACCCAATAGGGGAATGCACTTGGGGTACAGCCCTAACTCTTTACTTAGCAACTATCCTACGAACATAACCCACACTTGTTAGGTTCATGTTGAGTCGAAACAACCACATAATTCAGACTAGTTTCTTTTGAGTAATGTGTAAAATCTCACTCTCGCCTCGAGCCTTTTACAGCCGTAAACTTTACGTTTTCACCTTACAAAAACACTATATTTTTCAAGCATTTCTTGGCATTTCATGGGGAATTCATCCCCCCCTTGCTACCCTTTTCTTAGCAAGGCAGTTGACCTATCAAGGCAACCATCTTGCAACTCAACTTCAGTAAGAGGGGTCTTTCATGAGGTTACACCGTGTAAGCGTTTTTAGAAGGGTTACTTATTGTGTTGCTCTGCTGCTGCTGCTTGTGCTTGTAGCTTGTAGCGAGAGCCAACCTACTCAAACCACCGCCAAAGAAACCGTCGTCCTATCTGGGGCAACCCTAAGTTCACTTCAGGCGATTTCGGAGGACGGCACACTAGACTTTGCTGACAGTGACCCTGCTAACAGCAGCGAAGAAGCCCCATTTGAAGTTGGGCAAATTTTGGCAGCAGGTATTTCAGAGCAAACACCTGATGGTTTAGCTCCAGCAGAGATTTTGGCAATTGAAGCACAAGACGACGGCGGCTACCAAGTTAAGACGCAACCCATCCCCCTCGAGAAAACGGTCAAAGAAGCGAGTGTTGACCAAACGGAGGAACTCACGGAAGAAGACGTGGAAGCTCTACCTGAAGGAATGGAATTACGTCGTGACTCCAGACTGTTAAGCTCTCAAGCCATCGACAACAACAGTTGCAGAAAGAACGGCAATAAAGGTTTTATTGTCAGTGCCAACGCAAAAGTCCCGATAGGCACGAAGGCTGAAGCCTCTGTAGGAGGCTGTGTACGTTTTGCCCTCAGTATTAAGACGAAGATTGAGATTGACTGGTTTACCTTAGAAGAGTTCGAGATGGGTTTGCAGAACAGCCTCGAGACCGAACTTTCGGTAGATATCACGGGCTCACTGATAGGTCAAGCTTTAGAAAGTAAACCCATTCTTTTAGGAGAAGTTGCCTTTGCCAGACGCACTGTTCTTGTCGCAGGCGTTCCGGTGGTCTACAAGCCCGTCTTCAAACTCTACCTCACACTAGATGCCAACCTTAAAGCAACGTTATCTTTGAGTACGAGCTACCAACGCGAAAGCTACCTTGGCACCCGCTATGAAAAGAAGCAAGGTAGATTCGTCCTCGTAAAAACGAACCAAATTACAAGTCAACCTTGGCAGGGCAAGGTTTCTGTCGGCAGCGAAATGGGAGCCTCGGTCACGCTGGCCTTTGGCATCGAGCTTTACGGCAAAGTTGCCACGCTAACCCTCGAGGCTGTGGGCAGGCTGTACTACGAACACAAAGATAAGGAACGGCCAGAAATGGGGCTCGAGGGTTATGTGCAAGGCAAGGTGAGTGTAGATATTGAAGTCTTTGGTTACGACCTGCTTAAAACCGATGCCACGCTAAGAAGCAACAGTGAAGTGATTTGGAAAAGAAATTTGTAACACCTAAAAACTCCAACTTCCTACGAGTATTCGTGCAACATAAAAACCATAAAAACCGCTTTCATGTGATTAGAAGAAAGGAAACTTTATGTAAAAGATACGGCCTGTAATCACCTCAACTCTTCCAAGGAAATCTATCTAAACAAACACCATTCAAGGAGATTTATGCAGCACTCACTTAAAACACTACTGGCACTTATTTGTACTTTAGCTTTTTTGTTAGCAGGTTGCGGCGGTCAAACAACTGACACCCCACCCGATGATGAACCCGAAGAACCCGTTGTTGTTATTACTCCAGGTGAAGACCCAGACCTTGGCCCCGTCTCGCCACCCGAAGTTCAAAGTGTACTTAACGGCGTGATTGGCTGGGATGAATTTTCAGCACAACAAAACATTATTAAGGAAGACTCGAGCACTCAAGGCACCCCCGAACCGATTTTAGATGACAAACAGGAACCTAAAAAATTTTCATATCCTTCTGATGTAAACCCCGAAGTTGACAAAACATATACTTGCAATGTAACCAGCTACGACCTAACCCGCACCCCCGAAAAAATTGTTACTCTCGACCCTGATTCAGATGTCGTCTATCCAGGTTCACTGATTCAAGGTGGCGTGTATGGTGGTACGAGCTTAGGGTCTATGCGCCCCATTGCCGTACGTGAAGGCGAACGCGCACCTACAGTCCTTTCACTGAACTTAACCGATGGTGGCAACTACGCTGCTATTGTCAAAAACCCTAGCCTCTCTACCACGCGACAAGCCCTAGGAAGTTTAGTGCAAGAGGCCAAACTTAACGAAGCTGATTTGCAACGCAAAGCTACCTATAAACTAGAAAGCTCCGAGTCTTTAGCAAGCAGTTTGCTAAACTTAAACTTGTCTATCAATGTTGCTAAAAAAGTTGGGCTTGATGCCACTAGAGAAGTTGACCGCAGTATAAACGAAAACCGCATTTATATCGCCTATATAGAAACTGCTTACACCGCTAACGTAGATGCACCTGCCAGTGTTGGTGATTTATTCACCGATAAGTTTACGCAAGACCGTCTGAACGAATATATAGCTCGCGGCGAAATGGGCCCAGGTAAACCCATCTTGTATGTTTCAGGTGTAACTTACGGACGCATGATGTTCATAGAAATGACAAGCACTGCCAGACGCGAAGAACTCGATACCATTATCAAACTAGAAATCAATGCCAGCAAATATAACCTTGATGCCGGTCTAACCAGTCGTCAGGAGCAAATCTTAAATCAATCGAACATCCGTATCACGACCTTAGGTGGTAACCCAAATGCAAACAATGCCCTCATTGAAAACGCTACAGCTAGAAAGTTAAGCGAAGGGCTTAAACTCTACTTTAGCCCAGAGTATCTGCCCAAAATCACCGAGTACGTGCCTGTGTCTTACGCCGTGCGTGACACCGTGAGTAGAAACTATGCGGGTATCAGTGAGACCACGAACTACGACGTAACAACCTGCCAACCGCTCGTTGAAAATCCTGTGGCAGATGCTTGGACGATCACGATTCGCAACATCACACAAAAGATAGGTTCTGGCGGCGAAGAAGGTGGTGAAGGACACTTCGGACAAATCTTGCTTCAAGGTAACTCTATTTGGCGTGCCGATGACCCCGCCACTAACAGAGATTTGAACGACGTGCGTGTAACCTATCCAGGTAGTTCTCTCTTTAATATTGAACCCCTCCTCGATAATTGCCAAAGGGGTGGCAGTAGTGAAGGCTGCGAAGCGACCATTTTCGTACTTCGAGAAGGTGCAGGTACAACTGGGTTTGCATTTGATGGCAGTGTACGCACCCGCTTTAGAAAGTTAAAAGCTAAGGATGAGCCCAAACGTTGGAATGAAGGTACCTATGACACCGCAACGTTTGCTGACTTCCGCATCAATCCTACAACCACAGGTGAAGGCGAGTATTTTTCAATTGAAAAAGATGGCTTACGCATTAGCTACAGCCTTTATAAAGAACCTATCACTGAAACAGAGTATAACAACCGTCCACGCTAAAACCTTGGTATTTTTTATCCGCACGTGCCAGGCACGTGCGGATGCACTTATGAAGGAACCTAGACAACACTTATGGAGACATTACTATGAATTCAACCATAAAGGTGCTGCGTTGGCTGAGTCTACTCATGCTGCTTTTGCTTCTCTCAGCTTGTGGTCAACCCACGAAAAACTGTGAGGGGCCGGACTGCACCCCAACACCACAACCTGATCCCGAACCCACCCAAGATCAATCCGTGCGAGATTACCTCAACTCAATGTCCACAGTTCAAAAAACTTTTCCACCCCAAGAAGCCCTTGACCTAGCCACTGGCGACGAATACAGCGAACAAATTACCTTTGGTGACACGGTTTACAACTGCAAACGCACGCCCTACAACATGATTCGTACGGTAGATAACTTCGTGGTGCCAACCGCCAATAACTTTTTGTGGCCTGGTGCTTTTCTACAGGGCGAAACGTTGGCGGGCAATCTTAGCGACGTGCGCGGTCTAGAAATTAAAGAACGTACACCGATTGTGCTCGTCACGAATATTAATGGCAGCCCAAATGCTGTGAGCCGCAACGTGCAAACCCCTAGCCTCGAGACCATCAGTGGGGCTGTAGATGATTTACTCTCGACAGCAGAGCGTGACGGAGCCACCCTCAGTGCTAATACACTCTGGCAAAAAGACTCCGTGACCTCGACCTCTGTGCGCTCGTCGCTGTTAGGACAGGGCAACTCGAGCCGCTACCTACCAAGTCAAGTGACTGAACACTTCAAGTTTGACCAAGAACGCTTAGAAAATTTGGAACGTCAAACCATTTTTGCCTTTTACTTGGCCAAGCCTGTCACTATCAGCATGGAACCACCTGCAAGTGCAGCAGATTTGTTTAATGCCGACTTTACCAAAGCGAAACTCGATGAACGTTTAGCCAGTGGCGACATTGCTACAGACAATCCTATTGCTTATGTCTCGAGTGTGAGTTATGGGCAGTTCGTGATGCTTGCACTCGAGGCTACCGCTTCGATGGGTCAGCTCCAAAGCTTGCTCGACGAAGTATTAAATCAGGGTAAAAAGATTGAAGAACTTACACCCACACAGCAAACCATTTGGGGAAATGCTGCCATCAAAATTTATGTGTATGGTGGCCCACAACAACAAGGCCCGATTGACGCAGTAGACCCAGGCACACTCAGAGAATTTACAGGTGTTGCTTCGTTTACGCAGTTGCGCCCTGTCGAATACACCATCACCAATTTAAGTGACGGTAGCCGCGTAGTACTTTCGGAAGGCACCGAGTACATTCGCAAAGAATGCAGTGCAGGTGCGCCACCGCCCGATACAAGTTCTTTGAATGCTCAGTACTCAGGAAGTGGCTCGAACCTTTACTGGAGCCCCGTCCCTGAAGCAACGAGTTACATTATCGAACGAAAAATTGAGAACGGCAACTATAGCTTTTTAACTGAAACGAACGCCAGTCAAACGAGTTACAACGACACGACCTTTCTACAGCTCGATACAGGTTATGTCTACCGTGTGCGCGCCGTGCGCGATGGTGCGGCTAGCACTGGCGTAGAAGCTGTCGTTTTTACACCGCCACCCGCACCAAGTAACTTTACAGCGACGCTTGAGAACTCCAGTGCGGTGCAGTTAAGCTGGGATGCTATTCCTGGTGCTACTTACAGACTCGAGTTCGCACAGTATGACCGTTGTAGCGATAATGGACAACCGTACTTTCAACCTCTAACAGAAACCGCAGAGACAAGCTATACCCACACGTCGTTAGACGACATCTATAGTAGGGGCTTTGTTTACGCTTACAAAATCATAGCTCTTAAAAACGCCCAACAAAGTACTGAGAGCTCGACCTATTTAGCCCTTAATGATACACCGTGCCCAGAGCCGTGTCGGTATGACCCAAGTGGACAGAATTGCGTAGAACAATAAGTTAGTACACCTTTAGACTGGAGTTGGTCGTTGGCAGGTGACGAGCGACGAAGCAATCTCCTTGCTCTGATGTCGCTGCCAAGTAAGTGCCAGGAGATTGCTGCGCGGATGATGCAACGATGGGCTTTATCCGCCCTAGCTATACCCCTGCTTAGGCTCGCAATGACGAAGGACTGTAGCAACGGCGCAGGGTGCGCCGTTGCTACAAAAATTCGGGATGACTCATGTTTATGCTCTAGTGAAAGATCTCGAGCGGCAGGAGTTTTGACGAAGAGCCGTGTCCGCAATCCCGTGATCCTGTGCACGGCTGCGAAAGGCAATAAATTTATAAAGGCAATAAATTTATGAAGTGCAATAGCGAAATATGAACCAAGAAGCGTTAAACCAATCGGGAGAATACTGTGAATACCAACACACTAACTTACATCATCATCACCGTTGCGGTGATTGGGTTTGTCGTTTTTAGAGTCCTGCCCTTTTTCAGAAGAGCCTCGAGACTAACTCAAGGCGTGTTCTCGAAAATCTATATCAACAAACGCTCTACGTTGTCACCCGAGCAGTACCGAAAAATTGCCTTGGGTGCCATCTACAGCGAACAGCAAACCGCTTTCATTAACTCGCTCGAGACGGGACTCGGTAAAGGGCGCATTCGGGAGTTGCTGGCAGAATGGTGGGGGATAAGCAATCCAGCAGAGGCGAAGACAACGCTTACTTATTTGCAGCACAAAGGCTTCCGTTTTTACTTTCCCACCGTGCTTAGGGCTTTTGATGCCCCCGAGCACCAGCAAGAAACCATTATTGCTAGTTCCTTCGATAACAGAGAGGATGCGAGCAAAGCCTGGTCACAATTACAGCATCTCAAAGAAACCCTAGACGAACTCAAACAAGATGGTGTCATTACCCAAACGGCGCATGTTTTGAAATATGGCAACGTCGGTTGGGATGTAGGGCGTTTAGTCTTTTTGGCGAGGCTCTGCTACGACGCGGGCTACATCAGCGAAGGTGAAGCCTGGAGCTTTATCGAGACAGCGAACACCCTCGCCCAAAAGACCTTTCGCTCTTGGGGCGACTACGCCAAGAGCTATGTCATTGGGCGGGCGATGTGGGGCGGAAAACAATTTGACAACTCAGGCATTGCCATGATTGCTGATTACTTGCAAAAACAGCCCAACAGCCCTTGGCAGCAGCTTAGTTGGTAAGCAGTGCTGGCCCTGTCACCATTACTTCACGGTTGGAGTCACAGCAAGCCAAGTGAACATTCCAGGCGCGTTCAACAATGGCTTGCAATAACAAAAAAAGGTGTTGCGTTCACACCACCGTGAACGCAACACCAAAAAACGCAATACAGATTTGAAGTTACAAAGCTTTAGTAAGGAATGTTTGTTACATCAATCATGCCACTGCCCACAGCATCTTTTTTACCACCCTCCACAGCTTTAGCGTTAGACCTAATAGAGTCTTCGATTTGTGCGGGTGTCCAGTCTGGGTGTGCTTCGCGCCACAGGGCCATAGCACCAGCAAGAATGCCTGTCGCAAACGAAGTACCCTCGAGCATTTCTGAACCTTTTATGCCCGTATAACCTGGCAAGCTCACAATCCCTGGCGCAGAAATTTCCACATAGTCACCGCGTGTAGAAAAACTAGCAGGTGCAATCGCTAGAAGTGAAGTAGTAGGCACTATTTCAACCCAATAACTCCACCCATAAGAGCCACCTTGTTCATTATGAAATTCTGCCATTTGTGCAGAAAAGCCGTAGGGGGTTGCTTCACTGTTACAAAAAGCATTAGCGGCTTCTAATGAATTGAGTGTTGTACCTGCAACGGGGCTACTCAAGAAGGCTTTACGTCCTGACCAAAAGTTTTTTATTGAGCCACCCTCTGTTTGCTCGGGCTGTACGAAACTAGGTTGGGAGAGGCTTTGGTCTGTCGAAACACATAGCACTCGGCGCACTTCGGATGTTGCGGTATCTCCGTAAGGACTGCTCTGACTGTCTGCACCAACAAGTGCATAGTCCACACCCTTTTCACTGCGCTGCTCGAGCCCCCCCCAAGTCATTGCACTACCTGAGCCGTCCCAAGGATTCGCATTTTGGTCATTTATCGCTGTCCAAAAACGCTCTGTGATCGGAGTAGCTGGACGAGTAACACTGAGAGCTCCTACTGCCATAACACCATTCTGACTGCTGTAAGCCCCAGGAAAATGTCTTGGGCTTTGTGCTTCACCTTCGTTACCTGCTGCCGCTGCAATGAGCACACCTTGGCTCGTAGCTTCTGCAAAAATCTTTTCCAAAATACGCGACGTGTATTTACCGCCCAAACTGAGGTTCAGCACGAGTTTATCTTTAGGTGCTTCTGCCAAAACTTGGCACACACCTTTAATCACTTTGTCGGTGTAGCACCTACCATTTTCATCGCAAACAGGTGCACTAAGGATGGTGGCATTCGGAGCCACACCTTGCGTCGTGCCTGCCGCTAACACCGCGATGGGTGTGCCGTGTTTGTTTGGGTCAACATCCACAGAAGTTTTACTGCCCAGAGGAATAACGCGACCAGACAGGTCTGCTTCACTACTGTCTACACCTGTGTCGAGGACAGCAATGGTAACGCCTGTACCAGTAAGACCCCGTGTGCTACGGATGGTGGAAACACCGATAGCGTCTAAGTGGGCGGGGGTAGTAGCTTGTTTTTGAGCCCAAGCACTTAGCGGATCAATCCCACCTTCAAAGGAAATAGTTGCCTTTAACTCTTCTTGAATAGCCCCAAGTTTTGTTAGGGCAAATTGTGGCACACGAATAACCACAGTGGCAGAACTACAAGCAACGATGCCATTATTAACACCCGCAACAAATGTATTGGGGACGATAGCTAAGCGTTCGGCAAGCTCTAACTTGGCAGTGACGGCATCGAGCCTTGCGTCTAATTCTTGTTCACTCGTTATGCCTTCAACAAGTGTAGTAATAAATTCGGGGAGACCCGAGGGTGTATCCCCTAGGTCAGAAAGGTTTAAAATTTCGTAATCTTGTAAGACAGCCCCTTCGGTAGAGCTAACTCTTAGTTGCACGTAACCACCAGATAAATCTGCGGGAATGCTCAGTTTAAGCTGATTATCTATTCTTTCGGAGATTTTAGCTGGTATATCCGCTTGATTGTCTCTAACAAAAGCAACCTCTGCACTGGCTGTAGTCAAGCCAGAGAGTATCACGGTGACAGTCTCGCCATTGGTTGCGCCGTAGCTTGGCGTGAGAGTAAATGATGGATTAACAGAAGGGTCACCCAATACTTTCAACGTGGCATACCCCTCGAAGGTATCTGAAACCTCTGGGCATTCAAGGTAAGGGCTCGGCTCATCGTAAGAACTTGACTTATTGTAAGAACACTTTGTTCTTACGCCTGAACCATAAATATTTACTGTGTAGTCACCCGGAGGTAATTCCCCTTCTGGAACAATAAACCTAAGCGAGGCACTATCCACCAAAATAACTTGCGCACCATACCCAGCTACACTAACCGAAATACCCTCTAAATAAAGGCTTTCAAACCCTGCCTCATCATAGAGTGCGCTAAAAGATACCTCTACTTCTTCACCTACGCGAGCCTCGGCTGGAAACAAACCCAGGGCTACTACCACGTTTGTACTCTCTAACTTGGTCTGTTCCTTTTGCGAACAACTTGCCAGTAGGCAACATAAAACGATACCAACAAGTCCGCTCCACTGTTTTAACACCTTCTACCTCCAGATAAGCCATGTCTTCTAAGATTGTGATGCTCCAGGGCATGGTAGGCACATTCTGACAAACCACCTATGAACTGAGCATGAACTAGAGAAAACCCTTTCCTTAAAATACCTGTATACCTCGTGCGGTAAACTCTAGTTTGTTTCAAAAAGCTCTAAAAACAAGATTACTTCGCGGGGTTGTCAACGGTACAGCTAGCCTAGTTCAAATTGACCCTCCACCTGTGGCTCGCAATAACGAGCGGTTCGTCATTGCGAGCCACGGTTTAGAATGTGCTAGCTATACATAAAGCCAAGCACCAACGAAGACGCGAAGCAATCTTCTGCCCTGAACTTTGCTGTATCCTCAGCATGAGGAGATTGCTTCGTGGATACAACACTAGTTTGCTTGATCCATAGTTAATACACCTCAAACGAAGACTTGCAATGACAAATGCTCGAACATTTTGAGCTACCCGTGAGTCTGATAGCATTTTATAAATGCACTTTCATTCTAGTTACGCAGAACCCAAACCACATGTTACACTTTAGACAAAGGAAGCTCAGTGAGCTTTCTAACTACCAAGGCGGCAACCCCTGAAAAACAAAATCATTCGCCCGCTTGTTTTGGCTATCTTGCTCTTTTTTATTTGTGTTCCCCTTATGGCTCCGCGAAGTGCTTGGGCCAGAGGTTTACAAGCCCCACCTCCCGCTAGCACCGCTAAGTAATAACCTGGGTTGGGAGGTTTTTGCTTCCACCGAGCTGACTGTGGTCAGGTAAGACGTAAGATGTTAGTCGTTAGAAAATGCTTTAACAGGTTGCGTCTTTCTTTTTGCTCCTCTTGCTTTCCTGCTAAGCTTGGAGTTGTTGAGAAGGAAACTCCGAACCTATTTTTGATTGGCAAGAAGCCTTTTGCTAAACTGCTTCTGGAAGTTCAGAAGACTCTATAAATTGGTTCATTAAAGTCTTGGATTGATTAGCCATTTCCTGCTCCCCTGCGGCTTCTAATAGTTCTATAGCCTCTTGCCACGCCCCTACATCACCCGTTAGTTCTGCAAGATTAGAAAGAACGAGACCCATCATGAAGCGGTTGCTCGTTTCTCGAGCAATTAAAAGGGCTTTTTCATAAGCCGATTTTGCAGACAAAAATTGCTCTTGTCTATGATACAAAGCACCTACATTTAGCCAACCAACAAGTTGAAAATCATAAGCAGATATTTGAGCTGCTACATCTATTGAAGCCAAATATGATTTTTCTGCCGAACTTATTGCATTTTTTTTCTCAAATACTCTGCCAATATTAATTAATGCTTGTGTTTGAATATGTAGGTTGTCTTTAGCAGCCTCGAGCACTTCCTTGTAAGCTTCTTCCACATCCTCACCCATTTCCGCTGCCGCGTAAGCGCGGTTATTCAGAACAATCAACCAGCGTTCGTTATCTCCTAAGCCCTTAAAGAGACTTGCTGCTCTGCTGTACAGGATTTCTGCTTGGGTAAAGTTCCCTTGTGCAAATTCTAAATGTCCTAACGTATTTAACCCTTCAGCCTTCGCCTCCATATCCCCCTTGATGGCTTCCTCTGCTGCTGCCTTCGCCTCTGGAAATTTTCCCAGTTGCCTGTATACGGCTGCTTTTAGTGCCAGTACATCGGGATTATCCTCGAGTGGTTCCACGACCACCAGCGCATCCTTATAGTTGCCAGCTTGCTCCAAGGCTCTACCACGTAACAAAGATATTTCTGGTGAAACAGGAGCTTCCGCAAGTAGGTTAGCGGCTTGCATAGGGAAGCCACGGCGTAGGGTTTCTTTGGCGACAGCATGGTAAGACGCAGAAACTTTACTTAGGTCTGCGTCTTGCCAAAAGGCCCGCGCCCGTTGGAACAGGGGCAGGGCCTCGAGGGGGGGCAAAAATCGTGCAACAGCAAGTGAAAGTTTGGCAAGCGTGCTAGGTTGTCCTGCTAAATGTTGCAGCACTGCGTCCCGTCCACGCACTAAACCCGAGGATTCAATAAGACCTGCAAGTAAAAGTTCATCGAGGGCCTGGGCATACTCAACAGGGTCTATAGAAAGTGCCTGGCGCACCATGCTAATGTCGGGGTTTTCAAGAAGAGCCAGTGTGCTGTGAATGTATCTCGAGGTTTCGGAAAGCGTCGCAAGGCGATGTTGCAAAGCGGTCTCGAGGGCTTCACCACGCAACCAGGCACCTACTAAAGCAGGTACACCGAGGGTAGCTTCAAACGCTCCAGAATAATTAGACAATGATTCCTTTGTCAGGGAGCTAAGCTCGAGCAACGCATCTACGGGTAAACCACTGCTACTGGCATCTTGGCGACTCGCAATCACAACACGAAACGCAGGTTTAAGCGAGCACAAACGGTTAAAAACACGCTGACTTTCTGGGTCTATATTTTCCCAGCCATCTAAAAGTAACGAGTCTTTTTGCGCGGCCAATTTGCGAAGCAAAACTTCTTCACCGCCCTCGGGACTACCCAATAAAGGCTCGAGCGTCGCGTAGGGCAAACCTGCGCGACCTAAAACATATCGCCAGGTTCCTAGGTCTTTGTTAGAATCTATATCTTTGTTAGAACCTTCGCGGTTTGTAGCTAATTCGCGCAGTACAACAGTTTTACCAATGCCTGGGCCGCCCTTAAGCCAAAGCCACCCTCCAGGCTCGAGCGCACGCAAACGTGCCAGTTCACCCTCACGCCCAATAACACTGCGGCGAAGTTGTTTTTTGGCTTGGTCGGTGTCTTTGTGGAGGGGCAAACCCATCTCTTTGGCTTCGCGCTCGAGGACTTCCTGGTAGGGGTGCTGCGCGGCAAGCAATATAAGATGCAAACGAGCCATGTCTTCAGGCTCGAGCAGAGCTGCGCCAGGAAGTTTACAAGCACGCTCGGCATGTTGGGCTGCTAGGTCGAACTGTCCTATGCTGGCGCACTGTTCAGCAAGTTGAAGGAGGGCCGCGCGAACTTCGTGGGCAAGCGTCTCACGGGTGGTGTAAACCCATTCCTCGAGTTCACCAGCATAATAGTGTAAGTCAAAAGAGTCTAAAAAAGCTCCCGTGTAATCTTGGACAGCACTAAGTTGCCCCGCTTGTAACTGCTCTCTAAGTTTGGTTGCATCGCAGGGAACGGTAACCCATAGTTTAGTGTCATCCCCATCGAGCAAACCTAACTTGCGGAGCTTCGAGGTGGCAACGGCCACATTGTTCATAGGGTTGTTGGCATCCGACCAAAATAAATCGGCAATAAACCGCCGCGTTTTGGTGCCTTCGAGGCTAAGGTAGGCCAAAAGTAACAAAAGCCTAGCTTGGCGAAAGTTACCTTGGTCTAACTCGAGACCCCCCAGAGTCACCAGTTTCATAGAGATTTATTCTAACCTAATGCCTGTTGTTTTTCATGATGAATAGCACGGTGAGGAGCACACGTCATACAGGAACTTGTAACGTAGTTTGCTCTTACGAGTTTCCGTGTGAAATATCCTACATTTTTGGCAAGCTACTTGAAGGCGCGAAGCAATTTCGCTCCACGACATAGAGATTTGCTGCACGTGGGAGCGAGAAGCTCCTACACATATCATTTGTAATAAACGGTCACTTGTAATGAACGGAATTTTATTTTAGTCAATTTATTGTACCCACGTAGCCTAACCCAAGTTTAATCTTCTCAGTTAGCAGAGTCAAAAGAGAAAAGTAGGCCGTGAACCATAGGACACGAAAGCATGGATGGTTCACGTCTTACCTGGTGTCATGTTTACTTCGTGAAGATAGCTTATTCCGAATGTTAGTACCGTCCAGTTCATCCTCAGTTCATCGCAAAGCATTTTCAGTTCATCAAACCTCCTTCGCAGTTCATCGTGTACCTTTTTTGCTTCACGGCAAATTCAGAGGGTGCTTTTTAGAGTAGGCGCAATGCTGAAAGACAAGAGCAAGAAAGGGGTGGTGATGGTGGAATTTATTCGTGCAAGTCCTGGGAAGTGAGATCTTTACTTCCAGATATAGTCCAAAGCCATTTTCAAAATCAATTAGGAGGAAGTTATGAAAGCAATCAAGAAACTTATTTTTCTATTAAGTATATCTGTGCTACTCGTGTTGGCGGCGTGTAGCCAGACAAAGCCACAAGCCATTGACCCCACTGTCCGAGAGTGTGACTATTATTTGAAACAGCAAGTAGCTGATAAAAACAGTAATATTATAGACTCTTGTGAACCCAATCCAGGCGATGATGATGGTGACCCCATTGACCCACCGACACCTTCAGCCTCTGAAAGCCTCGAGCTAGCACCCTGGGAAGAACTCACCGCTAGGGCCGAAGAACTGGGCGTAAGTTTAGGTGAAGCAGCTAGCCCTGGTGTTGACGAATACATTGGTCAAACAAACGACCCTAACACCATCCTTCTACAACCCACGGATTACCCTAGAAACGCCACAGATACACAAGATTTCATCAACAAATTGTTTCGTGATAGCCCCTTAACCCTAACTGGACCCTTACCTGATCCTTCTCAAAACCCAGACGACCCGTGTAAGACAACTCTCGTTGACGGCAGTTCACTCGATAATCAAAGCAGTTCTATCTTGATGGCTATCGAAGATTATTCTGGCGTTGTTTGGCCAGGTGCGCTGCATCAAGGCAGAACTGTACCAGGTGGCGCGGGCTCTTTGGCTGACATCCCTGTGGGCATGGATAAACGCAATGCGTTAGATGTCGTAAGTGACTCTGCTTTTATTCGTAGAACAGGTGTCGCGCCAACTTCGGGGGCGGTATACACGGCCATCGGTGACATCATCCAAGAAAGCCAAAACACCTGGAGAGCTGACCCTTCCAAAATATACTTCAAAGTTGTTCAGGCCTCGAGCCTTCGTGAAGTCAGTGTAAAAACAGGCTTTAGTGCTAGTGCTTTTGGACTCGACCTCACGCGCACGATGGACGCAAGTACCTCTTCGTCTTCTAACAACGTCTATGTTGTCTTCTACCAAACCATGTTTAATGTTTATCTCGACACTCGCGGCTACCGCCCCCTCCAAGCACTCTTTAATAATAACCTCGTTGTCACAGATCTCAATGACTTCGGTGACAGAGAAGAGCTAGGCTATGAAAACTTGCCCACTTACATTCATAGTGTTTCCTACGGCAGAATGTTGATCGCTAGATACAGTTCTAGCAAAGACATCAATGAACTTAGTGCGTCGCTCGAGGCTAAATTCAAAAAAGGTGATATTGGTGGAAGCAACAGCATGTCAGCACATTACAAACGCATTATTGATAACAGTGAAATAGAAGTGGTTGCGGTTGGTGGCCCCTACGACATTCAAAAAGAAGCCCTTAAAACCGACGGTTGGAAAGATTACTTCAAACGTTCTGACGTACCCCTTAATACGCTTAAACCCATCAGCTACGTGGTGAAGCGTTGGGATGGTCAAACGGCAAAAGTATCCAATACTTTCAAATACTTAAAACGCGAATGCCCAGCTGTACCCGCAAAAATCGAAGTAGAAATTGCAAATGAGAAAGGCGATACCTCTCTCTACCTCACACAACCTGGTAAAAGCGAAGTAGAAATTCTCAAGGTTGGTGACGACGGTTCAAAGAAAATTTACGACATCACATCGTTCTTGTCTGGTGATATCACTGACGACAATATTAGAGTCAGAAGTTGGATTAACAAATATGGTGTGTTTGGAACCTCCAGGCGAGACACCAAAGTTACCTTTATTGTTGATGGGATTCCTACTGACCAAATTGCACAGGGTAGTTGCAAAACATGTAATTCGGCTGATCTAGATAACTTTGCAGTCAACAAAAGGAACGGAAAAGTGGAAAGAAGATAAACAAAGTAAGTCAACAGGTTTATATTTATCCGATTTCGTAGAACTGTTAAAGCAAAGTTACCTGAAAGGGGCTCGAGCCCCTTTCAGGTAACTTTTTTCGTCCTAAGTGAGGCTCGAGGCCCAAAAACCCAGGTCTCGAGCCCCCTCTTCATATCGGCGCAACCCCAAGCCGCACAATATACTGCTGCCCCCCCTCTTTCTGCTGGTACTTTTTGAGCAGTTCAAACATCTCTCGCTGCAACGTTTTAGCATCTTCAAAATCTAAATACACACTGTCCCGCCAGGCACTTAGTACGGCGGGACGTTTTTTATCAAGCATCGTGTAGTTTTTATCGGGAGTAATCGCCGCCTGGATTTGCAAACGTCCGCGCTCGTCGCGGTAAATGCGCGTTCCCCAACTGCCCACGTCTTCGACTCTCGCTTTCACCACACTCTTTCGCAAGAGTTCTTCCCAATAAGCATCACGCTCGGCCATGGCCACCTCGAGCGTTTCTGCACTGGTCGCCTCATAGGGAACAAAAAACACGTCTGCCGTCGTGCGATATTTTTTGATGCTGCGCCCTTTCCGCTTAATGTCTTCGGCAACCTCGAGCAAGCCAAGTTTTACAAACCTACGAACTCGAGATAAAACCGTGTTTGCCTTCTCCCCTGTTTCTTTCGCGGCCTCTGTGACCGTGAGTGAACGCCCCAGAAAAGGCTCTAACTGGCGCAGCGTTTGGGGATTGGTTAAGACATCGGCAGCACTTTTGTCTGTGATAACACTTAAACGACTTAGAAGTTTCATCCTAAGTGATTTTACCTCTTTTTATTCACTTAGCTAGGTGAGAAAATAAGATTATGATTTTTGACCACATCCAACTCGCCATTCCCGCCAACGAAGAAATAAAGGCGCGTCAATTTTATGGTGAACTTTTGGATTTGAGAGAAATTGAGAAGCCTGAAGCGTTACGGGCTCGAGGCGGCTGTTGGTTTCAAGTCGGAGCGTTACAGCTTCACTTGGGTGTGGAGACAGATTTTAGACCCGCGAAGAAAGCGCATCCTGCTTTCAGAGTAGAGCATTACGAAGCCTTGCAACAGAAATTGACTGGGGATGGATTCACAGTTACACCTGATGACGCGCTTAAAGATGTAGAAAAATTTTATACGCATGACCCGTTTGGTAATAGACTGGAGTTTGTGAAAGAAGCAAACAGCTATCAGCCGTCAGCAAAAACAAAAAGCTGAAAGCTGATGGCTGATAGCTACTCAAGGAGTTCTTATGATTTTAGATGATTTCAAACGAACCTTTTTACGGGAAGTTGCTACTTTAGAGCGCGAGCTTGACCTTTATCCTGATGAAGCAAGTGTCTGGAAAGAATTGCCAGGCTTGCCAAATAGTGCAGGTACGCTTTTTCTTCACCTTGCAGGGAACTTACAGCATTTTTTAGGGGCGACACTCGGGCAAACAGGTTATGTTCGTGACCGTGATGCGGAGTTTGCCAGTAGAGGCATTGCTAGAGCGTGTTATGCACTTCTAAGTTAAAGTGCAAGGATGGAAAAGAAACAACGGAAAGCGTATCCGAGTGATGTCAGCGATGAGGAATGGCAGTTTGTTGTACCTTATCTCACCCTAATGAGAGAAGATGCGGCGC
>JBOFGY010000047.1:0-23631 GCA_051649365.1 Trueperaceae bacterium | reverse complement strand
AGAAAAGACCATGCCCCTGCCCATCTTGGCATGTTGCGTCAACTCGCCTTGAATCTCCTCAAACGTACCCAGCCTCCTAAGCCAAAGATGAGTCTTAAAAACCTTCGTAAACGCGCGGGCTGGGAATACCACCTTCCTTGAGCAAGCTCTCCTTCAGCTTTAGTCACATGCGTAAGCCCTTGCCTTCTCCCATCCCAAACACATGAGACTGCGCTAGACTTTGGTGTTACAGGAACGTCATCTTTTACGACATGCGAAACGCCTGAATTCTCGAGGTGGTGATACCAATGAAAGAGGTCACAACTGTAACAAGAAACGCAGCCCCAAGCTCATTAAACCCTGTGCTAAACCAATCCAATACAACTCAAGCAAATTCACCCCAAAAAAGTCTAACACAGGCAAATCCAGTCCAACGAAATCAAACCAGAAATGCTGGCTATCATTACCCTTTTAACCCGATTGTGCCAAATCGCTGGCAAGGCGAAGCAGACTGTGTGGTTGGACCTTTCTCGAGCCGTACCGTTGCCGAATACTTCGCTAGTGCTGTCGCTGACTTTGGTCACTACGATGCATTTAACAAACGTGTCTTCGCTAAAGGCGACGCTTATTACATAGAAGTTATCGAAAATGAAGTTGTCAAAACCGCTTCCATCGAGTCTTAGCTTTTACTCACCATTTTTTTACCTTTAGGTAGATAATAGTCTTGTTAGTAATTCTTCCACAAATGAAGCAGATGAAAGACTCAAATCTGCTTCATTTGTAAGACCTAATTTCTGCATTGCTCCCCTCGAGCCTCCTGTAGAATAGAAGGCGTGGATTATCGCAGCTTTGAAGCCCCTTCTGGCGAACGTCTTGATGTTGCGATTTCAGAATGGCTTAAGGCATCTCGTACGTATGCCAAAAACCTGATCAGTGACGGCTTCGTACAAATTAATGGCAAGCCCGTCGACAAACCCTCCCATAAACTTAAAGGCGCAGAAATCATCACTGTGCTGCTGCCCCCACCTCGGCCTATGCGCGTGGAGGGTGAAGATATTCCCCTCGAGATTATCTACGAGGACACCGAGCTTATTGCTATTAACAAACCACCCAACCTCATTACCCACCCAACCTCCACCGTTCGTACTGGGACTGTGGTTAATGCACTTTTAGGAAAACATAAACTCTCGAGAGAAGGTGATTTTGAGTCCACCACAGAGGATTATCGGCCTGGTATCGTTCATAGATTAGACAAAGACACCTCAGGCGTGATGGTCGTCGCCAAGAACGACGAAGCGCACCGCCAACTCTCGGCAGCGTTTAAGAAACGGCTTACTGAAAAGGAATATATTGCCATTGCTGTGGGCAAACTAGACGATGACATTCACCTTAATGCCCCCATCGGTAGGCACCCTATCCAACGCCAGAAAATGTCTGTAGGTGGCGAAAGTGCCAGACCCGCCAACACTTACTTTCGAGTTTTAGCGAGAATTCCTGGTTATAGTTTGGTAAAAGCCAAGCCCCACACAGGACGCACGCATCAGATTCGGGTGCATTTAGCACACCTGAGCGCGAGCATTTTAGGTGATGAGGTTTATGGTAAGGGCTCGAGCGTCATTGACCGACAAGCCCTACACGCTCACCGCCTCACCTTGCCCCACCCCAAAACAAACGAAGCCATCAGCTTCGTTGCCCATATACCTATAGACATGGTAGAAGCGTGGCTTAAACTTGGCGGCAGCTGGCCGCCCCCTGGGGTGGAAGAACTTTGAAGAATGGAGGAGGGAGCAGACCTCCCTTAACCCCCTTCTAATCTTCTACTCTTTAGATTTTCTCTTCTTTGAAAACAACCACTTTACGCGCGATAGGGTCAAACTTTTTAAGCTCGAGCTTTTCCGTGGTATTACGGCGGTTTTTCATGGTTGCGTAGCCGTAGCCCGTGCCTGCGGTGCTGCGAAGCATGATTTTAATGCGTGGGCCTTCTTTTGCCATAAGTATCAGTCCTTTGAAATGTAACAATACAGCCGTTTGGCCGTCTGGCCAGCCTTAAAAGTGTACGAGGCTGGGGTAGGAGTTGTCAAGGTAAAAATGAACGGTTTTGGGGGTTTAGGGTGCAGGGTTTGGGGATTTTCGCAAATTCCCAACTCCCCATTCCTACCTCCTGCTTTTGATTACTCGAGCACCGTCTTAACCTCCACATCTTCGCTAGCAGCAGGCGACGGATAAAGCCGCCGCCGAATTGCAGCAACTAACCAAGCAAGGCCAAAAAAGGCTGTACACGTCAAAACAATTGCCGCACCCGAAGAGAGATTGGCATAAAACGAAACATACAACCCAATCACACCAGATACAACAGAAACGATGACGGCTATTAGCATCATCCTAGATAATCTTTCACTTAACAAAGCCGCAGCAGCAGCAGGGGTGATGAGCAAGGCACTCGTCAAAACAACCCCCACGACTTGAATGGTTGAAACGACGGTTAGGGCAAGCAAAATAAGTAGCAAATAACGAAGTTTATCGGCACTGAGTCCCATCACCCTCGCGTGCGTTGGGTCAAAGGAGGTTAGCTCGAGTTCTTTGTGAAATAAAAATAATGTCACCAAGATAATGACCGTTAAAATCGCCATGAGGCGCACATCAGCGAAGGTTACACCAAGCAAATTCCCAAACAAAATATGACTAAAATCCCGAAACGACCTCACCGTGCTAATGAGTAAAATGCCGAGGGCAAACATGGCCGTGAACAACACGCCAATCGCCGTGTCTTCGCGGATTTCATCACGCCGTGAAAGCCAACCAATCCCGAGAGCCGTAAAGACACCTGCTACCATTGCACCAATCGAAAGATTCCACTGATTTAAGTAGGCGACAACAATGCCAGGCAAAATCGTGTGCGCGAGGGCATCACCAATAAACGCCATACGCCGCAGCACGACGTACACACCTATCGAAGCACAACATAGTGCTGTTAAAAGAATCGCTAGCAGTGCCGTTTGCATAAACGGATAGCACAAAGGCGCGACGATGGACTCGAGCCAGCCTGGTACTCTTTCGGTCTCTACAAGTCGGCACAACGGTATAAAGGGATTAAGCCCCGCCAACACATCCATCAGCAAACTCCTACTTGCAACTGTGTAAACGAGCCTGGAGGGGCTGGAACTTCACGTCCATCTGCTAAATACATGGCCCCGTCAAAGTCGGACTCGAGCCTGCCCAAATCGTGCGTAGCCATGATGACCGTTTTGCCGTGTTTGCTTAAATCATTTAGAACATTGGTGATGATGGCTCTCGTGTCGTTATCTACGGCGTTCAATGGTTCGTCGAGCAAAAGCAAATCTGATTCTTGTGCCAGGGCTCTTGCTAAGAGTGCGCGTTGCTGTTGCCCGCCCGAAAGCTGACCAATTTGTCGCTCGAGCAAATCACTCAATCCGAGTTGCGCCGTCACTTTTTCGACCACAACATAGTCTTTTTGTGTAGGGCGTTTAAGCCAACCTAAATGAACATAACGCCCTGTCAACACAAGCCGCCTCAAACTAATTGGAAACCGCCAATCGAGCTGGCTGCGTTGTGGCAAATAGGCTGTGCGGTGGTGACAGGCACCAACCGCGTTGCCGTAAATTTTGATGTCCCCTTCACGAATTGGCAAGAGTCCAGCAACTGCTTTCAAGAGCGTGGACTTCCCTGCTCCGTTAGAACCAACGAGCGCAACTCGTGTTCCTACAGGTACACAAAGCGACACGCCCTTTAATGCTGCCTTCGCCCCTGGATAACCTGTGATGAGGTTTTTAATCTCGAGCGCAGGCGCGTTCGGTACTGGGTTGGCATGATGGCGACCACCATAGTTAAACATCATAACGACTCATAATACAGGTTGAAGGTAGGAAGGTTGAAGGTAGAAAGGTTTATTGAGGCGTTGGGTATTAGGTGTTGGGTATTAGGTGTTGGGTATTAGGTGTTGGGTATTAGCAGGCATGGTTTTACTAACACCTAATACCTAACAGCTCATGGCTTCTTTTAACCTTTTACCTTCGACTTTTTACTGGCTTAACGCTGTCACAATCGTCCGCGCGTTGTAGCGCATCATGTCTAGGTAGGTGCCGCCTTCTGTGCCTTCTTCACCGAGTGCGTCCGTGTACAGAGCGGGGGCAACAGTCACGCCTGCTGAGTTGGCAACCTGCTCGACTAATTCAGCGTTGGTAATGTTTTCGACAAAAATCGCTGGCACACCCGCAGCCTTAATTGTGTCCACCAGTTCGGCGAGTTCGCCTGCGCTGGCATCGCTGGATTCTGTAGTGACCGAAGGAATCACCGCTCCGATGACTTCAAAACCGTAACGGTAAGCAAAGTAACTGAGGGCATCGTGGCTTGTCACGAGTTTGCGCTGTTCATCAGGAAGTGCGTCAACCTGTGCTTGAATATCTGCGTCAAGTTGCTCGAGTTCTGCCTTATAAGTTGTCGCGTTAGCCATGTAGGTTGCTTCATTCGCGGGGTCAGCTTCGGAGAGTGCAGCCGCGATGTTGTCCACAATGGTCATCACGAGTTGTGGGTTGTGCCAAACGTGCGGGTCAAATTCACCGTGCTCGTGAGCGTGTTCTTCACCTTCAGCGTGAGCTTCGCCTTCTGCATGAGCTTCACCCTCTGCATGTTCTTGTTCTGAATGTTCTTCTGTACCTGCTTGGGCCATTTGTTCTTCTTCAGTGCGGGCAATTTCAACACCTGCAACGCCTGCCAAAAATGTACCCAATCCTCTTGCGTTCGTTTGATAGCCTTCCATGATGCTCTCAGCCGTTGTCTCGGCAGGATAACCAGACGGATACCAGTTTTTCAAGTCTGCACTCGTCGTTACGTCTTCAGTTGCACCGTAGCGGAAATGAAAATGCGAGGTTGCACCTGGCTCGGGAGCGTGGGGCAAACCCATTACAAGGTAGCGGTAGTCGCCGCAATCTTCTGTGCCCTCGAAGAGATACCAGACACTGCCAGGATTATCGGGAAGTTCTTCAGCGCGGGCAAAAGTGTAATCGCAACTTACTTCGCCTTCGGGTGTTGTAAAGGTAACACTCTGCCCTTCGACGCTCATGCTAGTAAACGAGGTGTTACTCATTGAAGCGTAAGCGGTTTCGACTTGCTCAACGGTTAATTCAGGTGTGCTCTCGACAATCGCTGCAAACACAGGCTGCATGGCTTCTGATGAAAATGCTTCGGAAGTCAAGGTCGTAATGTTATAGCTACCCGCCCAAGGGGTGAGGTCTGAGACTTCTACTTCTTCGTGAGCATGTTCCTCACCTTCGGCGTGAGCTTCGCCTTCGGCATGGGCTTCTTCGCCTTCAGCGTGCGCTTCACCTTCAGCATGTTCTTCACCATGACCGTGTTCGCCAAATTCTGCCATTGGTCTTGGCACGATGCCTTCTGTCACGACGATGCGCTGGGCACTCGAGCCACTCGCCGTGAACAAATCAGCCAGCCAGCTTTCAAACTCGAGTCCGTTTTCAAAAATAAGCTGGGCATCAGCAATGGCCACACTGTCTTGCGGCGTGGGTTCATATTCGTGGGCATCACCATCACGCCCGACCAACACGGTCAAATCAACAAGGTCTCCCCCAACATTCTCGACAAAATCACCTAAAATACTGTACGTTGCAACAGCTTTAACAGGTTCTTGGGCCCAGGACCCTCCTAGACCACATAGCAAGATTGCAAAAAGACATGCTTTTAATTTTGACATTCCATTCCTCCCTTGATTGTTCAACATAGGACTTTCTCAACGATGGCACTTGCTGCGGGAACAAGGGGTTGCAACCCCTTTTATGCCCGACGACAGTGAACTGAATACAGAACGTTGAGAAAGCCCTATAATGATAATAACTTCTCAACAAGCGATTATAGCGGTATCTTCCATACTCGTGTCAATTTACGCACAACACATCGTCCTTCATACTGGTTCGTGACTCAAAAGTATGAGGCACTCGGGCTACAATCACCGTAGACTCTTCTATGAAGGAACCCTATCCCATTTTGATTAACACCAGAGCAGGCCGGCCACAGCCAAGAGCGAGGCTCGAGCAACTCGAGCACTTACTGGACGAATTTGGGCAAAAAGCAGAGTTTCTCCCCACCTACTCAGACATAGAAATGCGCGACAAACTCCGTGAGTTAGCACGGCAGAACGTGCCAAGGGTTGCAGTTGTCGGTGGCGATGGCACACTCGCTCAAGCCGTTCAGGAACTTGCTTACACCGAGACTGCACTATCTGTTTTACCGCTTGGCACCTTCAATAATTTTGCTGCGTCCTTAAATATTCCCAGAGATTTACATGCAGCACTGCGTTTACTTTGGGAAGGCAAAGTCACAGAAGTTGACCTCGGCAAAGTAGATGCCTATTACTTCACTGAGGCAGCCGGAGCAGGGCTTTCCGCAGATTTTATTGTTCGTAATGGTTTAGATGGGCGCAAGAATTTTTTTCGCACACTATACGGCGCGGCATCAGTCTTTGTTCAAAACAAACATTACCCTATGAAACTTTTGCTCGACGGAAAACTCTACGAGCAACCGCTCAGTTTATGCCTGGTTGCCAATTCTTATCGCATGGGTATGTCTATTCCAATTGCCTCGGGTGCAGTGATGAATGATGGCACACTCAACGTCGTGATGGTAGAACCTTTAGAGCGTGATGAATGGTGGCAATACGGCAAGGCCACCTGGTCACAGATGTTGCAAACTATGCCAAAGGTGAAAGTGGTCAATGCCCAGGAAATCAAGTTCCTCTCCCCTACTAACATGAAAATTCACTGTGATGACCGTTTTTTGCTGCGAACACCCGTGACGGTACTCGCACAGGCAAAAGCACTCAAAGTGTTGGTGCCGAGTCATTAGCCTTATTGATAATGCTTTATCATTTGTGATAAGGTAGCTGTTCTATGGCTGATATTCCTTTAACTGTTATCGGTGGACGTGGCCCACACGGGCTTGCCCTTCACCTCTGGATGCAAGAACGCGGTCTAACTGGTTACAAACTCGTGGACGCTGCCCCGCATTGGCTACCTTTGTATGGCCCAGATGGCCCCATGAAAGCCGTCGGATATTTGCGAAGCCCCAAAGAGCTTGATTTTTCACTTGGCAATCTGTCTCGAGCCATGTCCCACTTCCAAGACGATGACGGCTCCTCTCCCCTCGAGAACGTGTACAGCCTGAACGACGCAGTAAACGATACCTTCAACAAAAGCACCACTGAAGCGAATCGCGCGCCACGCTTGGCGTTTTGGAAATATGCGAATTGCATTGCTAAAACGAGCGGTGCTGACGAGCATGTTATCCAAGCGAAAGTGGAGAGGCTCGAGCCCGTTGGTCAGTGCTGGAATGTGCATTTGTCAAATGGTGACACATTTACAACAAGAGCTGTCGTGCTAGCCACTGGCTTGCGCCCACATTTAAGAATCCCGCGACCTTGGCAGTTGTGGTGGCAACATTTACCGAGAGAACAAGCCCATCACGCACTCGCGTGTGATTATAAAGCTGAGCAGTTTGCAAATAAAAAAGTCGCCGTGTTGGGTTCGTCAAATATCGCCACCTGGGAAGCGGCAATCAAGCTCGCGCAAGTCGGCGCAAAGGTAACGCTGCTCTCGAGAGCCGTCAATCCTATCGAGTGGCAACTGCCGTTTGACCCGCAGTGGTTTACTGAAAACTTTATGAAAACGTTTATCGCTAGGGATGCTAAAGAACGTCTTCGTATTCTTCGCAAAATACACGTACCTGCTTCGGCCTTGCCAGGAATGGAACAACGCGCCCTTGACCTCGGCGTGAAGATTTATCACTACGCCAGAGTTGTTTATGCTACACCACTTTGGAACAGCGTCCAACTTCAGTACAAACTTACAACGGGCAATAAAGCCGAAATGTTTGATGCACTCGTCGCCGCTACAGGTGTCTCACCCAAACTGCGTGAACTGCCTATGCTCAGCAACGCAGCACAAGAATATAAAGCACCCATTGTCGTGGGTGGGCCTGTTCGCAATCGTCCAATTTTAGACGAGCGCGGACGCTGGAAAAATTTACCGCCGCTTTATCCAATGGGTTCCCACGCACTAACACGCGCAGGCTTAGCAGCAAACACGCTAGCAAGTGCTGTTGTTTATTTGCCTTTGACGATGCCAAACATTTTGCAGGATGCGGGGTTAGTATGAATTTATATGATGTCGTTATTGTTGGAGCGGGCAGTGCTGGACTCAGTGCCGCACTCGCTCTTGGTCGCGCACGTCGCAAGGTACTCGTTTTGAATGGCGGTGCCCCACGCAACGCACCCACCGATGCTTCACATAATTTTTTTACAAGAGACGGCACGCCCCCTATTGAAATGCTGAAGATAGGACTCGAGCAACTAACACCTTACGGCACAGAAGTTCAATCTCACAACGCAGAGAGTATTAAAAAAACAAAAGATACTTTTGAACTGATGTTAGATAACGGACAACGGGTAGGCTCGAGGCGCATCATTCTCGCTACAGGCGTTGTTGATATTCTTCCAGATATTCCTGGCTTTCGTGAGCTTTGGGGCAAGAACATTCATCACTGCCCTTACTGTCATGGCTGGGAAGTGCGTGACCGTCCACTTGCCGTGTATGCCAGGGGTGAAATGGGTTATCACTTCGCCATCATGATTCGCCACTGGAGTAAAGACTTAGTAGTGTGCAGCAATGGTGATGCAAGGTTTAGCGATGAACAACGTCAGCACCTAAAACAATTTGACCTTAAACTGATTGAAACGCCTATACAAAAGTTGGAAACAAGTGAATCAGGACTTGAAGCGATTGTCTTTCGTGACAGCACGGCGTTGAAACGTGAACACATTTTTATGCGCCCACCGCACCAGCAACGTTCACCCCTAGCGGCACAGCTTGGCTGCACCATGTCAGAGGATGGTCTCTATGTAAAAGTCAACTCGAGTGGTGAAACGAGTGTGCCTGGTATCTACGCCGCAGGTGACATGACAGGGCCAATGCAAGCTGTGTCTTCGGCGGTGGCAAGCGGCACACTGGTTGGAGCTATGCTCAATCACGCGCTTGTTTTTGAAGAGGCTAAACAGGTTGTGTCTGTATAATGTATGAATAGCGTCTCGAGCCCAGTTTCACCTGCCACCTTACAAAGACGCTTTCCGAGTCTTTTCTGGTCACTGACTTTTGGGTTAAGTGTTGGGCTTGTCATCGCTATTATTCTTTCAGTGTCCGTCGGTGCAGTCGCACTGCCGTTTGAAAAAATCATCCGCATCATTTTACACAACACACTTGGTTTAACCCTTGGTGAATGGAAAGCTGTCGAAGAACAAATTGTCTGGGAGTTTCGTTTGCCGAGAGTTTTACTTGCTGCCATTGTCGGCTCTGCGCTGTCAGTGGCTGGCACGGTCTTACAGGCGATGGTTCGTAATCCAGTTGCTGACCCATATGTGTTGGGTATCTCGAGCGGTGCTTCTATCGCTGCGGTTGCCGTTATTACCTTAGGTGCTGGTGCGCTTGGCGGACTCTCCGTAAGTGCTGCTGCATTCTTGGGTTCACTCAGCACAATGGTTCTCGTTTACCTTTTATCCCAACAGCGCGGGCGTGTTACACCCACACGGTTAATCTTGGCAGGCGTGGCGATTAGCTATATTTTACAGGCGTTTACGAGCTTTTTAATTCTTCGCGCTGCCGACCCTGGTAACGGTGCAGTGGCGAGTGTGTTGTATTGGCTAGCAGGAAGTTTAGGTGGTGCGAAGTGGCAATTTCTTGGCATACCTGCACTCGTTTTGTTCATTGCCTGTGTGTGGCTTTTAGCAAGAGCGAGACCACTTAACGCGCTACTCGCAGGTGATGAATCAGCAATTGGTTTAGGTATTAACTTAGAACGCTTTCGGCAGGAGTTGTTTGTTGTTACCTCACTGCTTGTTGGTGTGGCGGTTGCGATTAGTGGAGCGATTGGTTTTGTTGGACTGATGATTCCGCACATTGTGCGCTTTATCGTCGGTTCAGATCATCGCCGTGTGCTACCCGTTGTCGCGCTGCTTGGTGCAGTGTATTTGGTGCTGGCTGATTTGCTAAGCCGCATCATCATTGCGCCGAGTGAATTGCCTGTGGGGATTGTGACGGCTGCCTTGGGTGGGCCGTTTTTCTTGTGGCTGTTACGGAGGCAGGTGAAGTAGCCATCAGCCGTCAGCTATCAGCTATCAGCTTTTTGTTTTTAGCTGACGGCTGATGGCTGATAGCTGTTAGCTCCCCTATGAACCTCGAGCTATCCCAACTCTGTATAAACATCGAAGCCAAACGCATCGTGCAAGAGGTGAACCTCAACGTCTCCCCTGGCAAAATCGTCGGACTGATTGGCCCCAATGGTAGTGGCAAAAGCACCCTGCTACGCAGTGTTTACAGGATGCTAAGACCTGTGTCTGGTCTCGTGAAACTTGGGGATGACAACGTGTGGCAACTCAGCGCAAAAACTTCCGCACAACGCACGGGTGTGGTCGTGCAAGAGCATCCGAGTGAATTTGAATTTACGGTGGCTGAAGTCGTGGCAATGGGGAGAACGCCGCACAAAAAACCCTTTGAACGTGATACTGCAAAGGACTTAGGAGTTTGCCATGAAGCCCTCGAGCGCGTCAACATGACTTCGTTTTCAGAGCGTTTATTCTCGACGCTTTCTGGTGGTGAAAAGCAGCGCGTCCTCGTTGCGAGAGCTTTAGCACAAGAACCTAAGTTGCTCGTTTTGGATGAGCCTACCAATCATTTAGATATTCACTATCAGTTAGAGTTGCTCGAGCTAGTCAAATCTCTAGGCATCACGACACTCTTAACACTTCATGACTTAAATCTTGCTGCCAATTATTGCCAGCGTCTTTATTTGTTATCAAACGGTCAAATCGCTGCTTCGGGAAAAACACAGGATGTGCTTACACCCGAGCAGCTTCGAGAAACGTTCAAGGTTGAAGCAACGCCGTACATTCATCCAATAACGGGTAACTTGCAACTTTCTTTTGCGCCATTGCAAAACTTAAACGCACACTCTAAATCAGCAAAAGAGGTCGCGTGAAACACATTAAACTTTCCACACCGCCACCGTGCCATTTTCACACCCTGTCGCCAAGACATTTTTATTGGGCTGCCAGGCCACTTTTGTCACGGGTGCATCGAGCATCGCTACTGACTGATAGTTTTCATCAGGAACGTGCCAGATGCCGACGGTGTGGTCACGCCCAGCACTCGCCAGCACTCGCCCTTGCTGCGCTAAATCGGTCACTAAATCGCTGTGCAACTCGAGCAAAATAGGCTCCATGCCAGACATTTGTTTTTCACCGCAATCCCACACGGCAATTTCAGGTGCCCCACCTGTGGACAAATATCTGCCTGAACTATCCCAGGCAAGCGCAGTGACCTTGTGAAAGTAGCCTGTCATGTGCATGAGTTTTTCAGGTTGTTTGGCAGGCCACAAATACACCGCGTCTGTCGTACCCCCAGCAAGATAATGCCCCTGAGGATGCCAACGCAACAAAAGCGGCGGCGACGGACAGGCCCAGCCTTCTTGTTTCTCGTTGGCATTGAGTTTGTGAGGAGTCATCATCCAAACACGGTTATAAGCACCTACCGCCAAAACAAATTTAGTTGGATGCCAAGCAAGCGCAGTCAGGGTATTGGGCAAGGTAGCAACTTGCTCTTGCACGTCACCGTCGGCATCTAAAAAATAAAGCTGCTTGCCTGCGGCTACTGCTAAAACATTGCCTTCTTTTGACCACGCGAGGTGCTGCACCCAACTCCCCAAGCGCACACTGGCCACTTCACCGTCAACACCCCAGACACGCACGTAGCCATCTTGTCCACCACTCGCTAAACGTTTGCCGTTCGGTGACCAAGCAATCGTTTCTGTCCCTAGCGCATGACCTGTATAACGTGTCAGCACTTCACCTGAACTTGCCTTGAAAATAAAAAGGGTGCTTTCAGCAGCAGCTACCGCAATCTTTTGCCCATCAGGTGACCACATCAAGTCACGAACGTAGCCGTCAATTTGCATGACCCAGGTGGGCTCGAGGCGTTTGGGTTGAAGATAAGTGAGGTAAGGATTCATATTATTTAACCACCAATAACTAATAATTTACAGCTTCTTGCGTCTTTAACCTGAGTTCGGAGTTTTGGTGAGGAACCCTTGCCTGAAAGGGTTATTCGTCTTTCGTTGTTCGTAGTTCGTAAAGATAAAGAAGGTTATTCGTTTTACGTCTTTCGTAAAGGCAAGATAAGGTTATTCGTTCTTCGTTTTACGTTATTCGTTAAGGTCAATAACTAAAAACCAATCACGAACTACGAATCACGAACAACCAACGACCCTCCGCTTGACGAACAAAACCAGAAACGTCGAATTCAGGTTCTTTACAAAAAACGCGAATAAACACCCAACGATCTCACCTTGTTACTAAACAAGAACGAAAGCCCTTTACCAATTCGTCACGGTCAAGATTGCGACCAATAAAAATGACTTGGTTGCGGCGTTCGCCCTCTCGCCAAGGGCGGTCAGGATTAGCATCAAAAAGCATGTGAACACCTTGAAAAACAATGCGACGCGCTTCACCCTGAACCGATAAAAGCCCTTTGTAGCGGTAGAGGTCTGGCCCTTTGTTCATTAAAAGTTGACTCATCCAGGCATTGAGTTTTTTCGGGTCTACATCCCCCGCCTCGGTAATACCTACTGAACTCACTTCGTCATCGTGTTCGTGTTCGGGGTTGTAGTGATGCTGGGCCTCTGCTTTCACCTCACCATGACTATTTTTAAGTTGCATCCCAAATTCTTCTGGACCGTGCTGCGAGAAGATACCGTAAACACCCGCCTCTTTGACCTCGAGTGTAAAGCGTTTTTCACCCGCTTTGTCTAAGGCAAGCTCGAAAAGTTTTTCACCAGGCTCGAGCTTTGCAAAGGGTTCGACCCGCACACTATCATTGCGCCCACCATAAACGAGAACCGCTTTATCTCTCGCCATACCCAATGTTTGTTGAGTCAGAGTTTCAGCGTTGACTGGCACGACAGCAAGCTGCATTTCTGGGTCTGGGCCGTCTTGCAAAATGAGTGCATAGCTGCCAGCTTGTAATTCAAAAAGACCGCCCCACTCAAAAGGATACTCGGGTTCTAAAAAGGCAGGCTCCATCTCGAGGGCCCGCTTCAAATCAAAGCCGCCGACCTCGAGGACGTTCTCGAGGGGCACGTTTGCCTGAACACTATGAACAATTTTTGCTACAGGATTCATGCTGCGAATGCGTTGCTCGAGTTTTGATAAATCACGCTGTGTCACCAAGTCTGTTTTATTAAGAAGAATGACATCAGCAAACGCGATTTGTTCCTGTGCTTCTGAGGAATCATCTAAGTGCTGACTGACGTGTTTGGCATCAATCATCGTCACGATGGCATCGAGTTGTAACTGCTCTTGCATTTCGGGGTCAACAAAAAAGGTCTGCGCGACAGGCCCTGGGTCAGCGAGCCCTGTCGTTTCAATAAGGATGCGGTCAAACTTGTCGCGGCGACGCATGAGGCTACTAAGAATGCGAATAAGATCACCACGCACCGTGCAGCAAATGCACCCATTATTCATCTCGAAAATTTCTTCTTCCGCATTGACAACGAGTTCGTTATCTACACCGACTTCACCAAATTCGTTTTCAATCACCGCGACACGCTTACCGTGTTCTTCGGTCAAAATGCGGTTGAGTAGCGTGGTTTTACCGCTACCCAGAAACCCCGTCAAAACTGTGACGGGAACGCGGTTGATTTGTGTTTGCATATATTCCTCCTTTGATAAGGTGTACCTTGATTTGCGTATGAGATTCCTTTGTTAACTTCGGGGCCCCTCGCTAAGATGTAAACGCATTTCGTTTGGCACCAGAACATTGTTCGTCGTCTCAGAACCTGGATTTCCAAGCGAAGAAGTCGGGCAACTCGAGGCGCGGAACTGTTCAAACTGATGGGCTAACAAAGAGGCAGGAAGTGGCAAAAGTCTATCTTCCGTCGTGCATTGTGTCGCCCACTCGAGCAACAGCTCGTACTCTGCCAAAACCGTGAGCTTGCCAAGGTAAATTTTTTCGTCAAAACTTTGCACGCTCACTACATTTGCCAAATCACAAGGCCCCAAACACCCTGCTATCGTCAGTTGCACACTTTTTAAGAGCTTGCGACTTTTCCACTGGGTCTTGAGATACTCGAGTGGCACTTCAGGTCTTCCTTTTTCCGTGCGTCCACAGCAACAACCGTCACATACCAAAACGTGCGCGAGTTTGCGGCGTTTGGTGGTCAAGGCTTGCACTGGGACTGGTGCTTGCACTGGGGCTGGGGGTTCAGGGGGTGCCTTTTCTGTCATTGGGTCGCCTCTACGTGCAACGTCTCAGGGGCTTTTTGAGGGAAGGATTCGCTCTCCAACGCTTCTCTAAAAAGTTCAAAGCGACGTTCTTGCAAACACACTGGCAAAGGCTCGAGCCTATCGTGTTCAGTCACACGCTCTGCCCAACCTAAAAGTTCGTCGTAATGGTCTTGAGTGCTAAGGTTCCCTAAATGCACAGTCTCGCAGGCATGTTGCACGCAGGCAACATTGGTTAGGTCACAAGCTCCAAAGCACCCACCTATCGTAAGTTGAACCGTTTTGAGCAGTTTTTTCTCTTTCCACTGAGCTTTGAGCCAGTCAATCGGAATTGGCGGAAAACCTTTTTCGGTCTTGCCACAACTACTGCCATTGCAAATCGTGACTTGAACGAGTTTGCGGCGGCTAGGGGCAGTCTCGAGGGGGAAGGGTTGGGATACGGCTAAAGGCGACATGGTTGAAAGTATATCCTTATTGAGAATCAAATATCAATAACTAAAACAACGTGAGCATTCCAAAGGCAAGCCAGTTGATGGATCCCACTTACTGAAATAGCTCTGGGTATAACGCCTCTGCCAACAAGCGCACTGCCGCCACATTGCGAATTCCTGGCGTGGTGTAGCTAAACGGAATGCTGATAAAGCGTTGCTCCTTGACTGCTGTGAGCGTGCTAAACCTCGAGTCCTGAGTTAAAAACTCCATGCGCTCGTCGGCACTATCCCACGAGGCATCTGCAAAAATAATCACTTCAGGGTCACGCTCGAGTACCGCTTCCCAACTCACTGTTGCCCACGAACCTTGGGTATCCGCAAAAATATTTTCGACGTTCAGGTACTTCATAATCAGCGCAGGCGCACCACAACACGCACCGACAAAGGGGTCATCTTTACCCGAATCAAACCACAACACACGCATACCCTCTTGCTCCCCTGTCACGTCTTGCACTTGTTCTAAATCTGCTTGCATGGTTCCAATCAATGCTTCAGCACGTTCAGGCACACCAAACATCGTCGCAACCTCACGCAGTTCTTGGAAGACAGCCTCGAGTCCATTGGTCGCACGCAAGGCTTCATCTTCACACGCAAAGGGAGAGAGATACGGCGTAACACCTGAAGCGATAAGCTCTTCCCTCGAGCCCGCCACCTCTTGGGCAAACGCACTCGCATAAGAACCATAAATAAAATCAGGCTCTACTGCAAATAGTGCTTCTTTACTTGGATATTCTCGAGCAAGCACGGGGATTTGCTCGTAAAAAGTTTTGTACTCGGCTAGAATTTCATCATCTAAGTAGGCTGTACCCACCATGACATCTTCTAAACCTAAAGCTAACATCACTTCAGTCGCTGCTTGATTGAGCGTCACAGCTTTGGTGGGTGGTGTCTCGACATTCAAGGTAAGCCCGCAGTTTGTGAACATCGTTTGTTTAGGAGTCACTTGTCCCCAAGCTAGTGTCAGCGCAGAGATAATCAGTGCAAAGATAAAAAGACTCGAGCCAAGAAATGCCAACATTTTCTTCACGTTTTTTTCCTTTCCAACGTCATGACGCTTGGGTGTTCGTAGCGAGTGATTTGTTTTGCTCGTAACGCTTTGGGTAGCTCGAGTAACCTCTGTTTCTGCTTACACGCTAACGCCCAATGCGCCAGTGCAACAAAATCATCTACCCCTAATCCACTCAACCAAACTCTGCCAGCTTCGCTTAACACACAAGCGTTACTCGCCAAATCACACGGCCCCATGCAATCACTAAAACTAAGATGACTTGCTTGCCACAGGTCGTCTTTTTTCCAGGACGCGAGCAAGCTCTCTTTAGGAACGCTTCGTTTACAAACCTCACCTTCGCAGACCATTAAATTCGAGAGAGTCTTAAAGCGCGTAGGGCTTTGCTCGAGGATTGGTGCGGCAAGTTGTCTGGCTTCTTTCACTGATTCCTTATCTCTTTATTAATAATTTATTCTCATTAAATTTGACAGAATATCTCTAACAGTGAATGTTTACTTCACCTTCAATCCTCGCCCAAATTGAAATACCACAAACAGGATGAGTGCTAAAAATCTTTACAGGGTAATAACCTGCTCGAGCCGCACACCTTCCAAGGCTTTGTAAAGGTCAGGAAAACAACCCACTTGCACACCTGCCACCACACCTGAAACAGTGGCGTTGCCCGCCTCACCTGTGGCAAGTCCGCGCTCTAAGGCGCACTGGTCGCACATCATCAGGAGCATCCCTTTTTCTTTGGCAACTTTAGCGAGGCGTTCCCCCATTGGGTCGCCTGAACGCAAGATGTAGGTGTTGTCATCGAAGAAAAACATGCCAACAACCGTGGCACCGTGTGTGCCACGCTCGAGTTGGGGCAAAATCATCTTGCCAAGTTTGTAACTCGCCGTGTGACCACTCGTAGCAAAAATATACGCAACGTTCACGCCTCACGCCCCACTTGCTTAAACCAACTCAGGACTTGCTGTGTATGCGCTTCGCCATAACGTGCTGTAAACTTTTGCGTCTCCTGATGTTTAGGGTCACTCAACACGTTAACGCGCTCTGCCACATAAGCAGCATTTAACGCAATCCCGCACTCAACCGTAATGCAGTGTTGCCATTCTTGAAATGTTTTTGGAATCATAAACCTCTCCTAGGAGTTAGGAATTAGGCGTTAGGAATTAGGGGTTTTGGTCTTTCCCAACTCCCAATTCCTGACTCCCAATTCCCGCCTTTACTGGCATTCAGGACAAACGCCGTAAAGCGTCAAGCGGTGATTGGTCACGAAGAAACCACTGGGTAATCTCGAGTTATCGAGCAGCTCGAGCGGACACACTTCGTTAAAGTCAAAAACGCGCTCGCAGACTTGACAGCAAAAGTGATGCAAATGTCCGCGCTTGATTTCGTAGCGGCAGCTTTCACCAGGAATGTAGACAGCTACGATGTCACCTTCGGTCTCGAGGGTATTCAGATTGCGGTACACCGTCGCCAAACCCAACCCTGGGTGTTTTTCTTGCGCCAGTTCTAAAACTTCTTGTGGCGTAAGCGGACCAGACGAGCTTTGCAAAACCCCTAAAATCGCCTGGCGTTGGGCCGTCTGACGCTGCATAACGTCACTTTAGCATAATGAGAATGATTTATCAATAAGAGGTCTAGTGTTAATAGAGTTATCCGCCATTCACTTTCCACAAGTGCTTCTACGAACCACGAAAGACGAACAACCTTTCCTCAACGCAGTTCTACACATCAGCCAGCAACATATCCCCGCTCTGCTAAGCGTTTGCCCATGTCATCATACGCAGCAACTTCTGAAGGAAACCAAGTTGCTAAACCATCCACGTAGCGGTTGTACATGCAAAACGCGGCAGCGATAAGTACCGTGTCGTGAATCTCGCGGTCTGTGGCTCCCTGGGCTTTAGCTGCTTCGATGGCATCTTCCCTAACAGAACGATCACTTTGCTGCACGAGTGAGGCAATGGTCAAGAGCCGCTTGAGTTTTTCTGATACGGGAGCATTGTGAAAGTTCGTGTTGCACCACTCGAGAACCTGCGTCTCATTTAATAAAACGTTGGCAGTAGCCCCGTGAGAGTTGGTGCAAAACGTGCAGTTATTCAACGACGAGACATAGGTGGCAATAAGTTCACGTTCGCCTGCTGTCAAGGGAGACTCGCCTCTTAGTAAAACGTTTGCCAAGTCCAAAAGGGGTGCGGCTGTCGCTGGATAATCTTTGAGCAAACCGCTAATACCTGGCAGGTTTGAAGTTAGAGCGATATGGGGCATGGTTACTTCCTTTCTGATGGCCATAGCTTCTTGACAGCTTGTCTTTTCGTAAAGCTATAATCCTAAATGAGAAGAGATTATCATTTTTGGGAGGGGAATCGTGCTGAAATGTTACTGGGGAGCAGGGCTGTTCCCTACAAAGGAGCAACCATGAAGCGCATCATTTTTGGGTTTACCTTACTCATGAGTTTAAGTTTAGCCCAAAGCTACCCCGTGACGATTGAAAACTGTGGTGAAACACTAACCTTTGACAAAGCCCCCGAGCGCGTCGTTACGATGTACTCACCCCAAACCGAAATCATGCTGGCACTCGGTCTCCAAGACCGCATTGTTGGTGCGGCAAGCTACGGCAATGAAATGAGAGAAGACCTCGTGCCGCTTTTTGAAGACCTCAACTTGATTGGTGCCGACTGGCTCATTCCGAAAGAGTTGATGTTGTCACTCGAGCCCGACCTCGTTATCAGCAATTTACCCGAATATCAATTGGACAGTGCCAGTGGCTTTGCCAGCCGTGAAGACTTAGCAAGCAGTGGCACACAGGTTTATGTTCTTACTGCCAAGTGCGAAGGACAGTCCGAAAACGCCAAGTTTGAAGACATCTACACCGATTTAGAAAACATGGGCAAACTCTTTGGCGTAGAAGAACGCGCCACCGACATCATCAGTAAGATGCAGGCGAGTATTGCCGACACACAAAAACGTATTTTGGATAAAGAACCTGTCAAGGTCGCGCTTTATGAATCTGGTGAAGGTCCACTCGGTATGTACGGGCCTGGTGCCTGGGATGTGGTGCTGCGCTTGGCTGGCAGTGAAAATGTTTTTGCAGATATGAATGAGGCGTATCTCGAGCTTTCCGTTGAAGAAGTCATCACCAGAGACATTGATATGTTCATCGTGGTGGATTACAACGACGGCACGACAGAGCAGAAAGTTAAATTTTTAGAAGAGACCCTAAGCAACAGTGACACGCCGATTGTAACGTTTCCCTATCCGCTCATGAACACGAGCATTCAAAATGCAGACGGTGTAAGGATGATGGCAAAACTCTTTTATCCAGAAGCGTTTGGAGAGTAACTATGAAAACGTTGATTCTCAATAAATCACGAGAGATAGTAAAAAGTGGGCAAAGCACCGAAATTACAAGCCATTTTTTACTTTCTACGCATTGCTTTTTACTCCTTCGTACTTCACTGATTATTCTTTTATGCGCTTTTCTAAATGTCAGCTTTGCACAATATCTTGTCACCATTGAAAACTGCGGCAACACCTTGACGTTTGACAAGGCTCCCGAGCGCGTTGCTTCACTCTACTCTGTCACAACAGAACTTCTCCTGCGACTCGGTTTAGAAAAGCACATCGTCGCGGCGGCGAACTTTGGTGAAACACTACCTGACGATTTACAAACTGCTTACCAAAACCTCAATCTGGTTGGCGAAGACTTTGTAATTCCCAAAGAAGTTTTACTTGCCCAAGAACCCGATTTCGTCATGGACAATCAACCCGACTGGTTTTACAGCAGCGAAAACGGTTTTGCGACTGTTGAAGATATTACAGGAGCAGGTGCCCAGATTTACACCATCACAGCCAAATGTGGTGGCGGCAAACTGGACGCAACCTTTGAAGATATTTACACCGATATACGCAACATGGGTTTAATCTTTAACGTCAGTGAACGCGCCGAAGCCTTGATCACCGAAATGCAAGCCACGCTCGAGGGCGTAAGCGCGAAGATTGCAGAACAAGACCCGCTCAACGTCATGATTTACGATGCAGGCGAAGGGCCTTTAGGTGTTTACGGGCCTGGCAGCTATGACTACGTACTCAAACTCGCAGGTGGCACGAATGCTTTTGCTGACCTCAGCGAAGCGTATGACCAAGTGAGTATCGAAGAAGTGGCAACTCGAGAAATTGATGTCGTGGTTGTTGCAGGTTACAACGATGACGAACAACGAGCGCAGTTCATTCGTGATACGTTTCCAAGTATGCCTGCCGTGCAGAACGAGCGTGTTTATATTATTGATTATGGGCTGATGAATCCTGGGGTGAGAAATCATTTGGGGGTTGAGGCGTTTGCAAAGGCATTGTTTCCAGAGGCGTTTGAAGAATAGAAAGTATTGGTACTTACTGCTGTCTTTCCCACAACCACTCGCGCAGTGTTAAACCACTTTCCTTAACAGCTTTCGCCACATTTTTGCCAACATAACGATAATGCCAAGGCTCGTAAATATAGCACGTGATGTTTTGCTTGCCAGATGGATAACTCATCACGAAGCCATATTCCCAAGCGTGCTGGGCGAGCCAACTTCCTTCGGGGGTTGTACCCCAGTCAGCTACGTCCCAAGGGGCGGGGCCGCCCGCACTACGAAAATCCGCTGCCGTACCAAGCTGATGCTCGGAGTGACCTGGGCGTGCGCTACTTTGCAGGGCAGCCTCGAGCCCCTCCTTATCTACCCATGATTGAAAGGTCTTGGCTTGATAACTGTAACTGCGGTAGGCCGATTGTAGCTCGAGCCTCAACCCAGCATCTCTGGCAGCTCCTACGAGTGCAGTCAAATCTGGCAACACGAGCGCGCGCAGTTTATAGTCAGCGGACAAACCTGTTTCTGCCACTGATACAAGATCAGGTGGCGCATATGTTTCAGGAAGTTTGTAGATGGTATCGAGCAGAGTAAGTGCCCAATCTTCATAACCTTGATGTGCAGTAAGCACGTCGTCATAACTGCAAGATGGCAAAGCTTGTGCTATTCCAGAAAGCGTATTCAAAGACATAAAAAATATGATTAAAACTGCAAAATGTTTCAACACGTGCCAAAGTTTACTCAAAATTCTTCGCACACGTCAAAACTCTATATCACCTTGCCTGCTTTGCCCTTGTTCTGCTTACTGCACCGCTTTTGCGTAAGTCCTGTGAATTTCAACTTTTTTCTGGGTCGGGTTTCCAGTTCATCTCCATGCCACCACATCCCACCGCTGCCGTCGGGTTGTCAACAAAGTACCATGAGCCTCTTGCCTGGCCTGCTTCAAAGCCAATATGCTGCTCTGTAGATGCCATTGCTACGGTGAGAGCTTGGCAGGTTTCACCCTGGCCCTGCAAAACATAGCGATCCGAACGCTTAGGAATTTCGGTAAGTTCAAACCCTTGACTTAAATGAATCCAATCATAAACCGCAACCTTCACGGAACAACGTTCACCTTGGTAGTCCACCTGCTCGACTAAACCTGTTGCAGAAAATTCCAACTCAAACGAAGAAGGATAGCCGCGGCGGGCTAAGACATACCAGAGACTTACGCTTAGCAAAAGCAAAACGGTAGCGACGAGACCCCATAACCCTCGCCTCGAGAAAGTACTACGTTGTAATAAACACCTCATACCTTAAGAACCTCGCCTTAACTTTAGCAGATTTGTTTTCAAAACTTCCGCCACGCGTTCAATTCTGCAATGTGTCAATGCCGTCATGCGCTCAATTCCGTCCTACGCTCAACAAGGTAAGTTGCAAGTTAAGACTAAGGCATTGATGTGGCATATTTCACTTCCTTCCAACACCAAGCAGGTGACTGTTTAGAAACGTTCTGCCCTGTGACCAGCGCAGATTTAACTCATGTTGGTCATGCTAATCTTTTGGTACGAGGTTAATGTCATGCGCACCGTTTTGATTGCCGATAGTGATGCCTTCCAACGTCAACTTGTAGACATGCTTTTAGCAGTAGATAATTACCGCCTTTTTGGTTTCGATACAGGGAGAGCTCTCCTCGAGCACATGCAAGCCCACGTCCCCGATTTAGTCATTGTAGATTATGCTCTTCCCGATATTAACGGTGCAGATGTATGCGCTAAAATGAGAAAAGTTAAACGTCTTGCTAATGTTTCCGTTATTTTAGTAACGGCTGCACACAAACTTAGCGTTGTTCGCGGTGTTGCAGGAGCCGTGCAGGCTAACCTTGTACTAGCAAAACCCCTTGGTGATAAACATCTACGTAAACATGTTGGAGAACTTTTAAATGCTCAGGAAACAAGTTCCGCAGTCGCTGAAAGCCGTCCAACTCTACAAAACAAGCCAGCCCTGCAAGGCAATCCACTGCTCGAGCAAGCTCTCAGCAATATTCGCACGTCCTCCAGCGGGACGCTGTCACCTTTTTTATCTTCACCGACCTTGCCACCCGTATTTACTCAAGGCGATTTCTCTCAAAGTGGTTTTACACAAAGCAATCTTACTCAAAACAATCCCACTCAAAGTAATCTGACTCAGGATGCTCTCAACCAACGTAATGTGACACAAGGTGATTTTAAACAAAACCTTAACCTTATTGAAACAATATCAGCCTCCGAGCAAAACCTCTTAAAGCAACCAAGCCCTTTTAGTCAGCGCAACATTAATGCCTATTCAGAAAATAGTAAAACTCCTATACTGCTCGAGCGTGAAGCCTCTGCGCCCTATCATCTTGATATTGCCCTACATGCCTTTACTGCTTCTCAAGACACCCCAGCACCTGCAACCGTGCAAGCCCATGCCAATGCCGCCCTCGAAGCTCTGCTTGGCACAATACCAATGGTTAATCCAACCCCAGAGCAGTCTGCAGCATCCCAAATGCTCTCGAGCCAACATGCACCACTGAAAAACGAAGCCCTCTCTCGTGAAGTGCCTACACCTTTTGAAGTACCCGCCGCACCTGCACCTTTACTTTATGAGCAACTAGCTCAACGTTCATCATTACCTGTAGAATCTAATCCACCCTCCACAGAGTGGCAACATACGGCACCTACACCTTGGCAACACCCCTCGTGGCACCAAGATGCGGCGTGGCAAGCCTCGTGGCAAAAAGCTGATTCCATCGCCCATGATGGTGGGATTAGTGAGCAAGAATTGTTGGAATCACTTAATGTACCCTTCACGCCACCAACGCCCGAACATATCTTAGAAATTGATACTTTTTCAGACACCCTTGCAGATGCTGGTTCACACCCACATCTCAACCCACCCCCCTTTAGGAATACACCAAACCCAGCTGCTCCCTCTGAGTTTTCAGTCTTTGGCTCTGATCCATTGCACTCTGATAGTGATGAAATACTTTCCTTGCATCTTGAGAACAACGAAGAATCCGTTGATGAGGTGCAAACCCTGCGCGATTATGTTCAACAAATAAAAGACGAAAACAAACGTCTGCGCGATCTCCTCCTCGAGGTCGAACGTGGTCAAAACCTCGGCGAAAGCAAAAGCTATCTTAGTGCCATTGAAGAACTCGAGATGTTCCGTCGCCTTTCCAATATTCAGGTTAAACAACTGGATAGTTTGCAACAACAAAACCAGAAACTTTTAGAAGAAGCACAAACCCCACCCGAGCGTAAACGCGGGTTTCTCAGATTTTTACTGAAGAGTCCTTTAGCTTAAAATCTATCTTAGAGGCTGTTGAAAAAGCGTCTAGGACGCTAATTTTCGCAACATGCTACGCGCCAGGGTGGTGTAGATAAAGGTTTCCCTTGTTTCAGGAAGCAAAGCATACTCACGATTGAGCCTGCGATAAAAGGTGAACCAAGCACATGTTCGTTC
>JBOFGY010000046.1:0-14298 GCA_051649365.1 Trueperaceae bacterium | reverse complement strand
CAATGTCGTAGGCGTTCGTCGAGTAGGCCCAGTATTCAAACGGGGTAGGACGGACAATCATCACGTCGCCCTCGAGCCTGTCCTCACGGCGAATCCAGGTGAGCACTTCGCTAAACGAACCACTCTTCCCGGTTAGGGAGCGGAACATCTCCATGCCTCTGTCAGTCATTTCTAAAAGTTCTTGCACCAAGTGGTCTTCACCTGGCAAGCGCAAAAGATAGTGATAGGTGGTATTTTGCAAAATACCTTTTGCTGAGGGCGTAGTGAAATCTTGCAAACTTTGCGTAACGGCGTAAGCCGCCGCATTGTAGCGGCGGAAACGGCGAAAAAGCTCGACCATAAAGTTTGCCGCATCGGACATTTTAAGAATGCTCCACGCCTCGTCCAAAACCACGATTTTGCGTTTAGCGGGGTCTCGCTTCACCCGTTTCCAAATAAGGTCAGAGACCAGCAACGTACCCACTGCTCTTAGTTCTGGATAGCGTTCTAACCCTGTGGTTTCGTAATAAATCACTCGTGCGTCTGAATGAATGGTAGTAGGGCGGTCAATAAAGCGACCAAAGGGTGTATCCCCTGTCCAGTTTTGCAATCGTAGCGAAAGGCTGTGGGCGATATGGCGTTCATTAGGTGTGGCGGGGCGGTCACCAATTTCTTCCATCGTCACGAGCACCCGCGCCAGGTCTGAGAGTTGCGCGCCCATAAAGTAACGCTCAATTTCACCCTCTTCATTTCTGCGCTCACTGGTGAAACGGGCGTAGGTCTGCGAAATAGCGTGATTCAAAATGGCATTTTCTGTGGCGGCAACCGACCCGCCTTCGGCAGGAATCATGCCGCGCAGCAAGGCCAAGAGAAAGGCGCGTTTTTCTTCGTCGGGTTCGACCTCACCTTCGGGCAGGTCAAAGGGATTAATACTGACATTATTGCTAGGCTCAATCGGAATAATCTCGCCGCCAAAGAGTTCGACGAGATGTTGATATCCATAGCCTCTATCAATAATCATGACATCAACATCACCGCGCAGCAGTTCACCGAGAAGGGATTGAACCAAGAACGTTTTACCTGTTCCTGATGAACCAATCACAATCGAGTTCCAGTTCGTGCTGCGCGGGTCAAATGGGTCAAGGGCTGTAAGCGAATCCCACCGGTTCCACATGAGGGTAATGGGTTTCGCTGAGCCCAGCCAAGGAGTATCGAGCGGAATAAAATCGGCTGCGTTTTCTTCAAAGGTCAAGAAGTTACGTTCGTTAATGCCACCTGAGAAGGGGGCAAGCTGTAAAAACTGTGTCATCATGCCGGCGGTTTCTACAACCGAACGTGCACCGGGAAGGTGGGCTAATTTGTTAACGGCATCTTGCGTGCCTTCTTTCAGGCTCTCGAGGGTTTTATCGAGCAATATCATCGAAACGCCCACGCGGAACACGTGGCTGCCACTCATGGTTGCTTCGGACAACGCTTCATCCACCTCGTGAAACCCGCGCCGCACCGTAGGGTCGGAATAGTCGGTAAAGCCACCGCGCATGGTCGTGGCAGAGTAAAGCCGACGCGCTTGACCCATGAGCGAGCGCACGACGCGCCCATAGGGTTCATGCATAAAATCAATGACGAGCCAGTACAACCGGGGCATACTGAGCAAATGGTTAATCAGCCCAGCATAGGTATACCCAACCGGCAGTGAACCCATCGTTAACATTTGCATGTAATAGTCTGACAAGCGCATATGATTCCAGCGACGAATAAGGTCGCTACCTAGCACCTGCCAGCGCAAGGTAGGTGGGGCCAAATGTGGCATGTCTTTAATCACGTTTTCAGGCAAATGCATTTGGGGTGGCGCGTAGGTGGGCAATTCTCCAAAGCGAGCCTCAGGGTTGTAGTAGCGGTACATCACTTCAAAAGCTTGCTGCGAACTTAAAGGCGTTGGTGCAAAACCCACCGCATGAAAACTTTGATAAAGTTTATGGCGCAAAGCGAGAGCTTTGGCTAACAGTGTTTTAAATTCACCTTCGCTGTACGCCATCGCTTTTTTGCGTTTGCGCTGGGGTGTAATCGTGCAAGTCACATAAAGGCGGTACTCGACCAAGTTTCCTTCGCGGCGTTTTTGCTCGAGCACCTTCATTTTGGCTTCCGTTAATAATCTAGCCGAAAGATCGTCAACTTCGAGCAAGTGGTCATAGGCCTCGAGCGTGCTACGGCGCATGGGCGTTGTTTCGATATATAAACGCAGGCGTTCACCTTCTGGAATGGTGTTGTGCAACAACCCAGAGAGGCTCGTTACGACATTTTCAATACCGCCCCCACTTAACAAAATCGTGTTAACCGGTCGAACCTCGAGTCCAATCTCGACTTGCCCATTATTGAGAAACACCACACCGTTATGCAGCTCGTGATAGGGCAACTGCTCACAGAAGGACGCTTCTTCTTTTGAAAGTGCTAAAGCCATGATTATATCCCCCGAAATTTACCTTGATACTTTTGTGCCTGTTTTTGCTGAGGTTGCGCTTTCGCCGTTTGAACCTTTGCAGCTTGAGCCTTCGTGCCTTGAATTCTTACAACCTGAACTTTCGTAGCTTGAACTTTTGTAGCCTGCACCTGCCGAGGTTGTGTTTTGGCCTGTTTCATAATCTTCTGCTTAATCGCTCTGCTGCGCCTTACTTCTTCTAAATCCACCACGAGCGGCACATTCTTGGTATCCGCAACAACTTTATAAACCTCAGGCTCGGCTAACCACCTAAATAAATGTTCCGAGAATTTTTCCGGAACTCTGTCTTTAATAAGGTGCCAAATAAAATAATTGAGTGCGGTACAAAGAATCGAAAGAAAAATAGCGGCTCTACTACCAAGCGTGCTCTGAAAAAAGTTAATGGAGAAGGCAAACGTCCCAATGATAACTCCCCAGTCTGCTCCGTCCATCCCAAGCAGTGTGAATTTCGTTTGGAGTTTATAAATTCGCCTTCTCATGCTCCTGATTCCTTCTCTCTTACCTCATTGCTTCAAGAATTCTTGAAAATATTTTGGCTGCCATACAGCGGATTATTCATAAGAAAAAGAGGGAAGCTACTAAGCACCCCCTCCTCCCCCACAACCAGTACCAGTCACAATGGCCGCGAAGGCAGCTCCTGCGCCCATTAACAACGCTGTACCAATTACTGCCCGCGAAATCATGGGGATAGCGTCCCTGTTGGCGACTTGCATCGCAATAATGCCACCTACCAAAACCAAGAAACCAACTGCAATCCCGACAGGACCTTGCAAACTTGTAGCCACATTGCAAACAGCCTCTTGAACAGTGCCAAAAGTCTCGTCCCCACCTGCACCATCTACGTCTCTGTCGTTGGCTTCTGCAAACACAAGACTACTAGAAAAGATAGTCATTAAGATGACTGAGACCAGCCCCCATTTTTTTAACATACCTACAAAGTGATTCATTCTTTCCTCCATTTTCTGCTGTGTGTTGCTTCTGATTTCGTAACTTAGTTAAATTTGAGTTCCCTCTCTAAAAGGTTCTTCTAGCAACACGCTTTCAGCTACACCCAAAGGTATCAGGGTCACGTCTGGCTCTGAGACGTTAAATCTTGGTTAACTCCAAAACGGCTAGGGTGAGCCGTCACAAGAGTCAATCTAGCCGTGAAGCTTTTAGACCTTATATAACGCGGCCCGTAACCTTAGCCTGTACAGAAAAAACGAAGCTAAAAAATGTCAAAAATGGCGAACAATGCTAGGTTTTTAGGGTGTTTATGGGTTTTTTAGAGTTGCTACTGTTTCAAAAGAAAAGAGTGACTATCACAACGAATTCCAAGCTAACTATTGCTCGAGTGTTTGAAGAGTTGCCCCTCTTTAGGGCTCGAGCCTAAGTAGTTTACTATTGTGACTTTATCCCTTAAGGACAACCTATAGTACACATAGTGCTCTCAACACACTTATACTCATCGTCGTATATTTCTTTTGTCAGCTTTGCGATATATTTCTTGACGTTTTGCCTGGCTTTAACCCCGCCTTACCCGAAAATCACCTAAAAACCCTTGATTTAGACCTTTTGGGAGCCATTTCCTTTCCTACTTAAATAACTAAAGAGGAAAGTCCAAACCTTTAAGAATTGCTCTTGCAAAGGTAGCACCCTGGTATAGTGCAAGCTATGAACGAGAGTGACCTGATACTCGACCCCGATATTAAGCTGAAACTCGAGCAGGCTTTAGGGCTGGAAATCCCTGACCCTAATAGCCTCGAGTTTCAAGAGTTGCTCGAGGAGTTGCAAGAGAATCAACCCGAGCTTTTTGAGGAAGTGATGGCAGGACTAACGGTCAATGTCACCTTCCCTGTTGAACAACAAGCCCAGAAGGCTGAGCGTCGTGAAAACTTTTATGCCCTCATGACACGCCTCTTCTTCCGCCGTTCACCCGTAGACGGCGAACCTGTCGCAGCCAAACGTCGTTGGCTTATGTATGGCATCAGCGCACTTGCACTTATAGGTCCAGTCCTTTATATCTTTTCGCAAACGTTTGGTAACAGGACTCCAGCGCAGGAAGCCCTTCCTGAAGCCGTCGAGGTTCAGCCTATAGAACCCGTTCAACCTTCGGCACCTCTCACAGCTCAATTCACCCCGCCAGAGCCACCCAAAGAAGACCCACCACCGCCGCCTGCACCCGTCAAGAAAAAAGACCCGCCACCACCACCCACACCTAAAAAAGTGCCGCCACCGCCTGCACCCATGCCTACTGCTCCAAAGGCTGCACCACCTGCGCCTGCGCCCGCACCTGTACAAAAACTTCCTGAGGTGGCACGTGCTACAACCCTAACGATTTATAGCAATGATGCCCCAAGGCCAACAGAAACGACGTTGTTTAGTAATGATCAAGAAGGGGAAGGTGGAGCCCCTACAACCCTTAGTCTTTATGAGGCTGACAAAGCACCTGACACCCTGTTATTAGCCAGTGCCGAAAGAGAACCAACGTCCCTTAGCTTTGAAGGTGGCGAGGCCGCTGAAAGTGAAGGTACTAAACGACCCTCGAGCCTAACGTTTGAACCACCCGCCATCGAAAGTAACGGTAACGGCTCGGGTGAAACTAGCCCTGAGGGTGCCGGCGAAGAAGGCGAAAGCTCTGAAACCACGGATGAACCTAGTGGTGAAGAAATTTCGGACGAGAACTCGCTTGCCAGCCTACTGCCACCTGGCTCTCGAGTCCTGGCACGACTCAACACAGGTATTGTAGTTACCGAAGGGGCGGTATCCCCTGTCGTAGCCACAAGTGGCGAAGATTGGTGTACTCAAACCCCGTGTCCAAACATCACTTGGATTGGGGAGGCTTCTCTAGACCCAACAGGTCGGGTACAAATTCAATTTACCCGTGCTGTTTTTGAAGATATAGCTCAAAGCATTTCAGGCATTGCGTTAGGGGCGGGTAACACCCCTGGACTCAACGCCGCCATTAAAGATACTGCGCCTGCCCTAGCCCAAGATTTGCTACGCAGCGCAGCAAGCGGCGTTTCGGATTATGTAAGCGTATTAAGCGAACAAGAAACTGTAACGATTGTAGATGGTGTAGCTGTCTCTGATTCTGATACGCCGCCCCTCGATTTATTCTTGCTCGGTAAAATGGGGGGTGTTTTTGATCTGCCTCAAGGTGCCACGACGGTTGTACGCATTGCTGAAGTTCCGGTGGATAGCCAGCTTATTGTTTTATTTGGTGTAGATAGTGGTGTAGCACAGGGAGATGGGGAGGACTCAAGTTCTCAGTAAACACAGACCAGACCACTTTCCTAGCAAAAAGACCGCCTTTTCATTGGCGGTCTTTTTGCTAGGAGAGCCTTACGAAGAAAAGCAAAGAAGGATGTCAAAAAGAAGCAGCGTATCTTGTAAAAAAGGGCGTGTATATCTTTGGTCAAACCGATTTGAGCTTCTGCTTGACGATCCTTTTTAATCCCCTGTTGAATCTGTCTCTTCTGATTCAGTCGCTATTTGCCCACCTTCGCTTTGTGCAGCTTCTGTAGGATCGCCTGGCTTTATCTCTGATGGTTGCTTTGCGTCTGCTTCTTGTTCGGTTTCTGCTCCAGATTCAACCTCTACAGATTCTTCTGGTTGAGTAGCGTCTTGGGAAGGACTATCTTTCTCTTCATTATCAAACAAGGTCAAGCCAGATTTTTCAAACATGGGTAGGGCGAGGGGAGCTGTTGCAGGTTTTTTATTGCTGACAATAAGAAGAGGTGGTTTAGGAATAGCCACTTCAACCGTAACCGTAGGAACTGCTACCACCACACCTTCAGCAGTCTCTCCTGCTGCACCTTCTGCCACAGCACCTTCGGCCACAGCACCTTCGGCGGTGGCTCCTTCAAACCCTTCTAAGGGTGCTAACGCACTCACAAATTTAGGTTGACGCTCTGCCTCACTAACATCGCCTAAATCAGGACCTGTAAGCGTGGCGGTTGCTTGCGAAGACTCAATTGTTTCACCTGCAAAACTCGTGTAGTAATCCAGAACTTTGATGACGTAATTTTGGGTTTCTTCGTAGGGAGGAATACCCTGATATTTTTGCACTGCTCCAGGGCCTGCGTTATAGGCTGCTAGCGCAAACTGCCAATCTTCAAAGGTATCCCACTGTTGGCGCAAATAGGCCGCTGCCCCGTAAAGATTTTGCACAGGGTCGTGAGGGTCTACGCCTAACCCTGCCGCCGTACCCGGCATAAGCTGCCCTAAACCAATTGCACCCTTAGGACTTAGTGCGTCGGTGCAGTAGCGCGATTCCTGATAAACCAGCGCGTGAAGAAGGAAAGGCTCAATGCCGTAATAGGTGGCAGCCTCTTCAAGTGCCACCGCAAGCTCTTCAGAAAGCGTACAAGCTAACCCAGAACTAAACCCCAAAACCGCGACAACAACACCATATTTTATTAAAACAACACCTTGCTTTATAAAGTGCAACCATTGCTTCATGTCTTCTCCTCGAGAGTAAAGCCACAATAACCCATCCCCCTGCCCCACATGCTAGTTCTTCTACTCCAACTCAGCAAAACCCCAGCAACTAAAAACACCCCTAAACCAATACAAAAAGAAACCCCACATTTCAGTGGGGCAATCTGCATCAGGGGATGCAGATTTTTAGAAGATTAAGATGGCCATAGGGACTACCTGTGGAGTCTCTTCGTTAGTAAACTGACGAAAGAATACCTCTTTAGGGGGAGGAACTATTTTTGACTCCCCTTTTAGCGAATTCAAGACCAGCCTAAACAGGCTGTCTGGAAAATCGCTAAATACTACGAGTCTCTGACCTTCTTGAGGTTTGCATACACATACATCACGTATTGTGATTTGGATAAGCCCTTCAAGTTGGTCTTGGCTCTTAGGAATGCGGGACAAACTAATTGGCCCAAATCCCTGTAGCCCCTTCGGGGGAAACTCCTGGCCCATCCACATCTTTACTTCGGTCACTTTTTTATACTCCTAAAATTACAAAGCGTACCAACGTAACCATAGCACCTCTCTATAACGTCTTGGTGGCTTAAACTCCCACACGTAGCGAAGTAGAAAACTTTCAATACCGCTATCTCTTTAAAGATATATGCAAGATTGACTGTTGTTATTTAGGTTTGGTGGCACACGGCAAAAACAATCCCCACACTTGGTGTGGGGATAACCTATGTCGGTGGACGTAGGCTTTAATCTAGAATTTTAGCGCAGCAGATTTGATACCTTTGCTAACTCGAGGGGAAACCATTGCCCAAACCTTTATCGGGTAGTAGGAAACAAATTTGCTGACAATTTTGCGTAGTACATTTTGACTACGCATTGTCTTTATCAGTACAATGTCGGGCTGCCAGTCTGTAATTTTTAGAACTAGCTCCTCCACAATCTGATCTATTGTTTCCGCCTCAATTCTGTGGTCAAACCCTCTACCAGCAGGAGGGCTTCCTGCGCCACCTATCCAGATTTCCTTTACGTTTCCGGCCACTTTTTATGCTCCTATAAACTAAAGTACGCCACAGTAAATCTAGCACCTTGATAACTTTTCTGCGCTTTTACAGCTACAAGTTCAGACGGACATCTCAAGCCAATACACCTATAGCTTTAATGACAGTCCTGGTTGATTACATAACGAGAGCTTGCAAAAAGAAACCCCACATTTCAGTGGGGCAATCTGCATCAGGGGATGCAGATTAGAAATTCAACACAATTGTAGTTGTGTTGGAGGAGGGAGTAGACCTAGGTTCAATGTCTATGTCTTGAATGGCGGACATAGTGCGACTAAGTAGTCGTACACAATTACCTTAAACTAAAGCCACGTCGGAGAAATTGATGTTCAAAGCTGAACCTACGGCAGCAAGGGCGAGGGTGACTTTGTAGAAGAGGAGTTGCTCTTCAGCATAATCCTCGGGGTTGAGCCAGTAATATTTCAACATGCGCCACAAGATTTCAATGAGATTAAGCTGTGGCGAATAAGGTGGCAGGTAAAAAAGGGTTAGACCCCGCTCTTCCCAAACCTTACGACGTTCCTGAATGAGCTTAGCGGTATGTACTGGGGCATTATCCAGAACAATGACCGTTGGTTTGTCAAGCATCAACGATAAACGTTCAAGATAATCAAAGACAAAAGCACTCGTGATAGAGCCAGTGGTGGTGGTAAACAGGAGCTTGTTGTTGCGCGACAGCAGACCCAAGCAATTCAACCCTTTGCTTTTCATAGAAGGCAGGAAGACATCTTCATCAGGGAATTGCCAAGCATAAGGCACACAGGGTTCTAAACAGACACGACTTTCATCCGCGTAGTACAAGTCAATCAAACTTGCTTGGGAAAGACGTTCCAGTTCAGCTAAGGCTTCACGCTTATAGGCATACGTTTCTTCACAGGGCTTCTCGCTAGGACGTTTTCGGATGCGTTTATAACAGCAAGCACGTTTTTTATATAGCGTTCTAAGGTCTTCTGACTAAACTGCTTTTCTAAGGCTATTTCTAACTCGGCTGTTGCGACACTCAGGCGTTGGCGGTTGGCTTGTACGACTTCCTTAATTTTCGCAGCGTCAGTTATTTCATTCAAAATCGCTTTGCGTCCACGTCCTGCCTTCGTTTGCAATCCCTCGATACCTTCAGCTTCATAGCGTTTGAGCCAGCTATTAACCACAACCTCGCAGCAGTCCAGAATCTTTGCAATATCTTTTGAACTCCGTGCCTCACTTTTCAATAGCATCATCTGACAGCGTTTCCTGTACGCATGGCTTTTCCCTTCGCGGTAGCCTTGTTCTAACGCGCTCTTTTGTTCCTTACTGAGCTTTAACTGCTTCACTGGACGACCCATATAGTAAGTTTAACTTAATTGTGTGCGACTACTTAGTTTACTGACTATTGACAAAAATTGCGCTCATGACACCCCAATGGTTTGCGCTGTCTTTTGCCCTTATATAAATAATATGTTGCCCTGCGCTTAAGCTCCTCGTATCAAAGGTTGCTTGCACACCCTCGAGCCCCTCGTTAAAGTTACCATCGCTCGCACTCATCGGCTGCGCGACTGCGCCTGGCAGCCAGGGCGGTATATCTATATAAAATTCTGCTTCTGTAATGTTCTGGCTTTTTTCTTGGCCACTTCTACGGTTATAGCGACGATCACTTACGTTTGCCTCGAGTGCAACAAACGTATCGCTGACGGTGGACGCGAGCCCTGTAACATCTGGCCCACTTGGTAACTGATAGGGGGCTCTCGAGCTTTTCATGGCATAAAGCAGGGCAGGAAAGTTTTCAGGGATAATCTTTTGAGTGAAGGAATCACAATCTTGGAAAAAGTCGCTGCCGACCTCGAGGGTATAGGCTGGTACGCCAAGTTCACCATAGGCAAAGTCAATGCTCGTTCCACTTGTTGGACGTAAACCAATGGCTTGCTCGGGGGTGTAGTTATTAAAGTAAGCGAGTTTGCGCCCGAGGGTTTGCAAAGCGTTGTGGTTTGGGGCCAGTGTCCGACTGACACCCCAAGGCCACAAAATGAGTTCGCCAAAGCTGTGAATATCTAAGTAAAGACCTGCGGTGTCCTCTGGGGCAGGGCTCGAGAAATCGTTCTTGCGCTTGTCGGGAAAAAGTTTTTTGAGATAGTTCTGAATCGCTTGGGTTTCGGGCTCTGAGGCGGCGTGACTGCCCCTATAGGTTTCAGTACAGGGTTTATCGCCAGCACCAGCGCGGCCCCAAGCAAAAGAAAAATTGCGGTTGAGGTCGGCACCATAAAACCTCGAGACACCTCCACAATGGGTGCTGTTACCGTTCTTGCGCCACAGTACGCCACCCTCGGCAGCTTTGCGTCCGTCTGGGTTGGCTTGAATGATGAGGTGCAGCTCTTGGTGGTCGAGCAGCCAGGTCACGTCGGCATCGTTGCCGTAGTTCTCGAGCAGATGTTCTGCAAAGCGAATCGTGAGTTCTGCCGTCGCGTACTCACGTGGGTGAAGCGCACTCGTGATGAGCGTTTTGGGTTTATCACCAGTCGAAAATTTGTTGCCGAGCACTAGCACGAAAATGTCGTAGCCACCTTGTCTTGGTGTTTCTTGCTGTGTTTTTTGCCAGGAATCGCCGATGTCCTCGAGCCGTACTAAGTCTGGATAAGCCGCCGCAAAGAGTTCCATTTTTTTGTGGGTTTTCTCTAAGGTGCAGTAACAGTTATAACCCGGAATACCCTGGATTTGCCCGGTCTCTTTTAGCGCGACGCGGTTGGTTTGCTCGAGGGTCTTGGCCATGTCTATCGTAATGACAAAATTGCGCTCGAAGGCTAAGGTCCGTAGGGTTTTGAAGTCCTCGAGTGAGGGAGTGAGCAGCATGTATTTTTCGGTGTAGTCGAGTTTAATCGCTTCGTAAGATTTAATCACGTCGTGAGCATCCTCGAGCCGATTAAATTCCACACGCACGACGACAATAGGTTGCTCTGCAAAAATGCGGTACTCTTCGCTTGTGGCCACCGGTGGTACTTCTTTGACTGATTGACCGCACGCCGCTAAAATACAGGTGAGCAGCAGACCAACAACGGTTGGCCCACGCCGAAACCTCGCCATAACCTTTACGTTCCTCCTAGAAAACTAGACCCTTACCAAGAAGTGTGATCATTCCAGATACTGCTAGTACCAAATATTGCTGGGCGAGAAGAAGAAATTTGGTATGGAACTACTATAGCGACGAAAAGAATTATGAGCTAGAGGGTTTTGGAGAATGTGGAATTTGTAACGCAAAGGCAGGAGGTAGGAGATAGGAAGTCGGGTTTTGATTTTCCCTACCTCTCCAACAGAGGTGACAGGTTCTAGACCTAAAAAGCGGTACACTGAACCTTCAATGAGCATTGATAAAGCTACTCTCTATACGTTTTTCAAAAAACACCCCGATAAATCCTGGCATATCCAAGATTTGCAAAAGCAACTCAAAATTCAACACCGCACGCCACTTCGGAAGTTGCTAGGTGAGCTCGAGGATGAAGGCAAACTCGTACGTAGCAAACGCCGCACTTACGGCTTGCCGATTGCTAAAGGTGCTAAGACCGATGCTAAACCCGTGTCAGGTCACGCTACGCCCCTATTTGAAGGCCGCTTGCAAATTACTTCGGGTGGGTATGGTTTTGTGATTCCTGAAGACGCGACGAAAGAAGACTTGTTTATTCCTGTCGAATCGTTAAAAGGTGCCTGGGACGGCGATACAGTGGCTGCGCGTATGAATCCTGTAAAGCGCAACGGGCGCACGAGCGGTGAAGTTGTCACCATCCTTCAGCGCAAATACGAGAAAATCGTGGGGACGCTCGAGTACAGCCGAGGCTACGCTGTTTTGCGTCCAGACTCGGTGCGACTGCGTGAACGCATTAACCTTACGCCAGAGTCTGTCGGAACCATCGAAGCCGGCACACGCCTAGTCGCTAAAATCATCTATCCAGAAACTTCCAAAGAACGCTACGCTTACGGGGAAGTTGAGCTTGTCCTTGGCGATGGGGATAATCCCGAAATCGAGACCCAAGCTGTTCTCATTAAATATAATCTCCGCGACGAGTTTGAAGGTGAAACATTAGCCGAAGCCAAAAGTTTTTCACCTAACGTTACAGAAAGCATGTGGAAGGGTCGTCTCGATTTACGCGCTGTCACTACTGTCACCATAGACGGCGAAGATGCTAAAGATTTTGATGATGCGATTTCGCTCGAGCGCACAGGGCGCGGTAAAGCAGCCGTCTTGCGGGTTGGTATTCACATCGCCGATGTGTCGTACTACGTGAAAGAAAATTCTGCTCTAGATAAAGAAGCGCGTGACCGTGCGACGAGTGTGTATTTACCAGGCCGCGTCTTACCGATGTTGCCCGAAGCACTTAGCAACGGTTTATGTTCGCTCGTAGAAGGTAAACCGCGTTTAACGCTGTCTGCCCTTGTAGATATCACACCCGATGGCAACATAAAGAAAACGATATTCAAAGAAACAGTGATTCAATCCAATGCGCGTCTTACTTACGAGGGGGTGCAAGCTTTTTCTGAGGGTGAGGAACTGCCAAAGGGTAAGAAAAAACTTGGTAAAGATTTAACAACACTCATTGAATTGACCCAAACCTTACGTAAGCAGCGTCTTGGTGCGGGTGCTTTGGATTTTGATTTTAGCGAAGCAAAAGTAAATGTGGACGACGAAGGCGAAATGCACCTTACCCCGATTCGCTCGAATGTGGCGCGGCAACTGATTGAAGAACTGATGTTATTGGCGAATCGCCTCGTAGCCGCAGAGCTCGAGAAGAAAAAAATTCCGGCACTTTTCCGCGTTCACGAAGATCCCTCAGACGAAAAAATGCTATCGCTGAAGCGGGCCCTCGGTAAGCTTGGTTTTAACCTCGAGGGCGAAACACCCAGTGGGCTCGAGTTGCAAGCTGTTTTGAAGCAGGTGGCGGGTAAACCCGAAGCAAACTTAGTGAGTACACTGATGCTGCGTTCACTCAAACAAGCCCGCTACAGCGCAGAAAATTTAGGACACTTTGGTCTTGCCTTCGAGCATTATCTACATTTCACGAGTCCCATTCGTCGCTACCCAGACCTTATTGTTCACCGCGTCTTGCGAAACTTGCTCCTCCACAAATTCAAGCCTGAACTTAAAGAACGTTACGCTGCCGAACTGCCTGCGCTTGCCCAACACACGAGCGAACGTGAGCGCAACGCCGAAGACGCTGAACGTGACCTCACACGTTACTACCATGCACGTTGGGCCAAAGACCACATCAATGAATCCTTTAACGGCGTGATTTCTGGTGTAACCAATTTTGGCATGTTTATTGCTCTCCCCAATGGTGTAGAAGGTCTCGTTCATATTTCACAGCTCGATGACGACTACTACATTTTCCTCGAGGATTCCCTCATGCTCTTGGGTAAAAACACACGTCGCCGTTTCCGCATGGGCGACCGTTTAGATGTAACCCTTGTCGCTAGTAACCCTGTGCAGCGTCAGGTGGATTTGTTGCCCACCGAACAGGTATTGCGTCCCGCAAAAAACAAAAAGGACAGACCAGGCGACCAGGACAAGGGAAGACCGGGAGAAACACCCGTAGGGGCAATCCCACGTGGTCGTCCTACATTACAAGATGGTCGTCCGGATATGCAGGATATTAATGACATCGAACCCAACGGCATCCGCCCTGCCACGAAAGATGAGCACGTCCAGGTTTTACAGCAAGAAGTGCAAGCACCGATTGTGCAAGCCACCACGCCGGAGCCTAAAGCAACGATGGTGATTCGCCCAAAACGCAGCAAGCGGCGCAAGGTGTTGGTGTTTGCTAAGAAAATTAGTAAGTGACGTAGGTCAAAATATACCGATGATTCTTCGATTACGAATCGAGAGGTCTGTTGGTTGTGGCTTTAGATGAGCTACATACAGCAATTACACCACCCGCTCATCGAAGCTGGCATCGTTTCTCCAAACATCGTAAACTAATTTATGACGGTGTAAACTAATTTATGACGGTTGATGAATGGGTTTATGAAGCCCTCGAGCAACACCCCAAAACCGGGGCGACGGTGCGCGAGGTACAACGTTATGTAGACGAACACCACTATGAGGAACTCGCCGTGGACACTATTGAAGCCGCGCTCGAGAGTCTCGTGGCACAAGGCCGCGTTACAAAAGAAGGTACGCGCTGGCAAGCGATGCACAAAGTCAGCAAAGATGACGCGCTGAAGAAGTTATTTGGTGAGTAAAATTTAGGTGAAAGGTTAAAAGTTGAAGGTAAGAAGGTTGCTTTTAACCTTTCACCTTCTTACCTTCCTACCTTTAACCTTTACAGTGAGGATGCCCATGACAACAACTCTGAATAAATCAACCATTAGCAAAGCCCAACTCCAAGA
>JBOFGY010000045.1:0-35080 GCA_051649365.1 Trueperaceae bacterium | reverse complement strand
AAGCTGCGGCATGAAGCAAGCCCTCCTTTGGCTGAATACCTTGGGTCAGTTCAAAGCCGTGTGGGGTTTGATAAAGCAGAGAGCTGTGCAACCGTTCACGGTTGTAAAAGACTTCAATGTATTCAAAGATTGCAAGCCGAGCTTCATCTCGTGTAGTCTCTTCCTTTTGTGTCTAGGATTTCAAGCCAACTCTAAAAGGGCTACATCAAACAAAAAACTAGAAATCTATTCAATTTACTGAGCGTGATAAAACGTCATTTTGAAGAGTTTTGTGTCACACTAAAGACGTGCGCCGTTATCTCATCTTTTTACCAAGTCTTGCCTTAGGAATGATTGGAGCAATTTGGCTTTTCTTCCGACCATTTCCTTACGAACCTCAAACATCCTGGTTGGGATTGCTGCTAACTGCTGTTGTCCTTATTGCACTTTTACTCGTTGGTGCTTGGCTTCTCGAGAACACTGTAGCTTCATTCAAATACGCGGGTTCGTTGCTCGAGCAAGCCCTCGTCCGCTTTAAGATTACGTTGACCTTCGCTTTTCCCTAGCTGCTTTATCCTCATCTTGCAGAAGAAATCTTTTTCAGGGATGCGCTCATGCCACTTATTGGTGTCTGGGGACAAGCTCTCGTCTTCGGACTTTTACATCCAATGCCCCGCAAAGCTTGGGTGTACACGGCTTTCACCTTTATTGCAGGTGTGTGCTTTGGTTACGCGACACTTTGGACGGGAAGCTTGCTTCCTGCTATTGCCGCACACTTCGCGATTAATTTTCAGGGTTTTCTCGAGCTAAGAAAAAAGCAACGACAGACATCTCGTCAGTTTTGATGTTTCTCCAAGCGAACCAATTCTAAACCATCGGCTAAGGTTTGCCGTTGGCTAATTGTAAAACCATGCTTTTCGTAAAGTTGAATGGCAGGCGTGTTCTTTGCAGCAGTATTGACAATAAATCGTTCGACCGTTGGGGAATGCAACACATGACTTAACAGTGCTCCCCCAATACCTCTACAAGCGAAATCTGGATGTACGGCGAGTCGGTTAATGGTGAGACTATTGTCTTCGAGAGAATAGACAAAACACCTGCCATTGTGCTTTCTAAATTAGTGCTGTCTAGGTAGTAAGCGATGAAAGTTTCACTCGAGGCTCCGATATCTGCCAAGGTTTCTTTTAAGGGTGGCAAGTTTGGATAGTCCAGCAACAAACTTTCTTGCAGGTAAGCCTTTTGCCGGACGTGCCATATAGCTTTCACTACCTCGGGAGTTTTTGGCTCCTTAAGCATCTATATCATAGGTTGAGCCTTAGGATTGTTTAATTCTTAAGATGCGTTTAATTGAGCGTCAAGAGTTCTTTGCGTTTGTAGGCCCACACTGCATAAAGTGGGTCGCCATTGGCTGGCACAAAGGAGAACGTCGAAACATCTGTAAAAGCAGGTACTTGGCTAAAATAACTCCGCACGAGTCGGGTGTGTGCTGCATCATCCGAAGAACGCCAAGCCAACACAGCTTTACTCGGAAACATGCGGTTAGAAAAGGTCACAATAAAAGGTGCACCAGGTTTAAGAGCCCGGGCAATTTCTGGAAATGTATCGTCTGGGCGGGTCATGTACTGCACACTCGCTGTGCAAACCACGCCATCAAACTGATTATCCTTGAAGGGCAACCTCTCGGACGTGTTGATGTCATAAACAATACTCTCGGTAATGAGCGGATTATTTTGTAGTTCGACGTGATTGAGTCCTAAACCAACGACGCTGCGAAACTTATTAGGCAAGTGAGATTGCCAACCCGCCATGAAATCCATAATGTCGCTGTGGTCGGGTAAGAGCTTGTTGTACAAATCGTGGGCTGCTTTGTCAGCTGCCTTATCAATATGACTCACCTCGAGTTGAGGCGTTTGGTAAAAGAACTCGTCAGGTGTTTCATCTACACGCCTAAAAAATTCTGGATAAAGTTTATTCACGGCGAGACCATCCGTTGCCGCCGCCCATGAGATTCAAGATAACGTGCCCCGACACGTTGTTTCTTGACCTTACTATGACGCAATTACCTACATAAAAGCAGCAACCCAAATCACGTTTGATAAACAAATGTACTATATATGAAGGTATCTTTGCTAGCTAGCGTACAAAGTTCGCCTTAATATTGACTTCTGCATTAATTCTCACTTAGGCGCGGCTGTTGGCCCCAGGCTAGCTTCTGGCGCAAGATATCAAAGTAGCTGCGTTCGCCAGATGAAATAAGTAAAAAGTCTGTCGGTGCTGCACACACTGTAATGACATCACCAGGTTTTATATCTAACCGCTCTTGACTATCCGCGACAAGTGCAAGTTCATTGACTTTGCCTTGCACTCTGAAACTCACTTGCGATGAGCCTTCAATCACAATAGGGCGATTGGTAAGACTATGCGGAGCCATGGGTGTAATGACAAAAGCACGCAAACCCTGACTAAGAATGGGGCCATCGAGTGAGAGAGAATACCCTGTCGAACCTACAGGTGTAGAGATAATGACACCGTCCGCGCGGTACTGCGTTGCGTGGACATCGTCTACACTCATATCAATGTTGATAAGTCGCGTCATAACACCTTGGGCAATAAGTGCATCGTTGAGGGCATATTGCGTGCGGCCATTGACGTTAGCTTGTAGCATCATTTTGGGATTGAGTCGCCAGCCTTGTGGAATAGCACCATCTAAATAAGTGTGAACATGCTCGAGACTGTGCTCGGCCAAAAAGCCAAGTTTCCCCAAGTTCACACCGAGTGTCGGCACGACGGTTCCCACCATGCGCCGCGCCGCCGAGAGAAGTGTGCCATCCCCACCCACGACAATCACGAGGTCAGCATCTTTCGAGATAGCAGCAAGGGGCTCGGTGCCATTGAGGTCACAGGTTACAGCCACACCGTAACGTTGGAGTTTTTGCTCGAGCTCGAGACAGTGCGGATGTGCCTGCGGTTTGTAATGGGTACTAACAATGACAACACGCTTTAGATCTTTGGCAGGTGTTGTAAAAAATTTATTCATGCTGACCTTACTGTAGGGGCGAGAGACTCTGAGCTTTTGGAAGGGCCACCCCTACGTTGAATATGCATCAGAATATGTTCAATCACTCCATGTAAATTTAGATGCTCAGTATTGACGTGTAGTGCGTCTGGCGCAGCTTTACTTTGCTCAGCATCGAGCGTGTCACGGCGTTTTAGAGCCTCAGCAACGGCGGCTAAATCAGCGACTCTCTCCCCTACCCGCCGCCCTGCGCGAATATCCGCGGGGGCATCGAGATAAAATTTGTACGGAGCGTTTGGAAACACAGCCGTTCCCATGTCACGCCCATCAATCACAAACGGCCCTTCAATGTCGCGGAGTCTATCATCCACCCAAGCACGAATGCGCGGCAGTTTCGCAACAGCAGACACATGGATGTCTATACTGTCTGTATGCAAAAAGTTTGTAATGTCCTTGTCATCTAAATGAATTTCATTGGCTTCGCCACCTTTTGCTTTAAGGTGGATGTGGCATTGGGTTAGCAGCTCGAGCAAACCCCTTTCATCATTCGGGTCTAAACCATGCTTCAGTGCTAAATAAGTGGCGGCGCGGTACAGGAGACCGCTCGAGACAAAAGGAATGCCCAAACGTTCCGCGATCCCTTTCGCTACACTCGATTTCCCTGAGGCCGCTGGGCCATCTATTGTAATAATCAGTGTGTTCATGTCACCATTCACCATCATACAAGTTTCAGGTTTCGGATTTTGGGTGCCAGGTAAAAAACACCATACAAACATCACGAATTTTCGTATATCAATGCGGGTGGGTCTCCAATATGTGGCAAAACAATCTTCAATGCTTATGTATGTTAAATCTTCGTAAGAGACTCCCCCCTACGGAAATTTAATAATCACAACGTGTTCAACACTTCAAAAAATTCTGGAAACGTCTTGGCAACACACGCAGGGTCTTGAATGGTGATATTAGGAAGGCACAACCCGGCCAGCGCAAAGGCCATCGCCATACGGTGGTCACCGTAGGTCGCAACTTCCACAGCGTTAGGAAAATGCTCTAACGGATGCACGACAATATAATCTTTGCCTTCTTCAACTTTTGCGCCAAACTTTGTGAGTTCTGTATTGAGTGCAGCAAGGCGGTCTGTTTCTTTGATGCGCATGTTCCAAACATTTTCAATTCTTACAGGTGAGTCTGCAAAAAGTGCCATCACAGCAAGTGTTTGGGCTTGGTCAGGCATATCATTGAGGTCGAAAGTTCCACCTCTTAGCGCGGGCGTTCCTACAACTTCGCAGGTCGTATCACTCCAAGTAACTTTGCAACCCATTTGTCCTAAAACATCCGCGAGGCGTTTGTCACCTTGAACGGAATCTAAACCCACATTTGTTACTTTAACTCGTCCACTTGTAATGGCCGCCGCTGCCCAAAAATACCCTGCGGCCATTGCGTCACCTTCAATCAGATAATCTCGAGCCTTGTAAACTTGCGGCTGCACTGTGAACGATGCATAACTATCGCGCTCTACCGCTACACCAAAATCTTCCATTAGTTTTAATGTCATATCTACAAATGGTTTGGATTGCAATTCACCTGTGACGTGAATGGTTACACTGTTTCTAGCATACGGTGCAGACATTAGCAGTCCAGATAAAAACTGAGATGACCTGTCCCCTGCTACACTCGTCGTGCCACCTGTCATGCCGTCCGCTTCGACAATGACGGGCGGACAACCTGTTTCAAACTCCGTACTAAGTTTTACACCAAGTTTCTCGAGTGAACCAAGTAAATCTTGAATGGGGCGTTGACGCATCCGTTCGTTACCATCAAGTTTGTAGCGTCCCTTCCCAAGCGCGACCATCCCTGTAAGAAAACGAATCGAAGTTCCCGAAAGCCTTAAGTCAAGCTCTGCTTTATCTGTCGGAATCTTGCCACCCCCGCCGTGAACTGTGAAAGTTGTACCGTTTCCTTCTACAGTTAAACCTAGTGTGTTGAGGGCCTTGATCATCACTTCAGAATCTTCGGCAACAAGCCCACCACGCAGTGTAGACACACCGTCAGCGAGTGCCGCCACCACAAAAGCGCGGTTTGTGAGACTCTTCGAGCCAGGAACATTTAGAGTTGTATCAATATTAGCTTTAGGAGTGATGGTGATAGAGGGTGGATAGGTGGTCATGACAGTCCTTCATTTAACATCATAAGTTGACATTTAACACTTCTTCGATTTTAAATCGCCATTGCGAGCCTACCTAGAAGGCAAGCCTAAAATTCACTTAGCCTACTGCTTGCTGCATCCGCGAAGCAATCTCTTTACAGCAAGTTCGTTCCTAACAGTGAAGAGATTGCTTCGTCGCTTCTACAAATTGCAATAGTACTCTATTTATTTTATTAAGTATTTCTAGACTTAGGACGCTTCTCGCAATGACGAAATGCTCTACAAAGTAGTTATGTGTGTAAAACCCAGATGCCCTAGTATTCTGCCTTTAAGCATTATACGAACGCGCCGTCACATTGCCACCGTGTCCCGTCCAGTTTGTGTGGAAGAACTCGCCACGTTTTTTATCCACACGCTCGTAGGTGTGTGCGCCAAAGTAATCGCGCTGTGCCTGGAGCAAATTAGCCGGCAATGTTTCGTGACGGTAGCCATCATAGAAAGCCAGAGCCGCAGACATCGTAGGCACAGGAATGCCAAGCTCGACAGCTTTCGACACAACTCTACGCCAGCTACTTTGTGCAGTCTCAATTTGCTTACTGAAAAACGGCGTGAGGAGCAAGTTTTGCAACTCTGGATCTTGCTCGTAAGCTTTTTTGATGTCACGCAAAAACTTCGAGCGGATGATACAACCACCACTCCACATCTGTGCAATACCGCCATAATTGAGTGTCCAGCCATAAGACTTTGCGGCAGCTTGCATCAGCATGTAGCCCTGTGCATACGAGGTAATTTTCGCGGCGTAAAGAGCTTTTTCTAAATCACGTACAAACGTCTTCGGCAGTTTGACGGGTTTGTTTGGACCCTGTAAAACTTTAGACGCAGCAACACGCTCGTCTTTGAGTGCAGAAAGCGAACGTGCAAACACAGCTTCGACAATCAGCGTAAGCGGAATGCCTTGCTCGAGGGCCTCCATCCCCGTCCATTTACCTGTTCCCTTTTGACCCGCAGCATCAAGGATTTTATCAACGACGTAACTACCATCTTCTTTGACAGTGAAAATATCTGCGGTAATTTCAATAAGATAGGAATTGAGTTTGCCTGTATTCCACCCCTTAAAGGTTGCACCAATTTCATCATTACTCATACCGAGGGCAGTCTTCATGAGGTGATAGGTTTCGCAAATGAGTTGCATGTCACCGTACTCAATACCGTTATGCACCATCTTGACGAAATGCCCTGCGCCCCCCTCGCCAACCCAATCACAGCAGGGTTTGCCGTTCGCGCGTGCAGAAATACTTTGGAAAATTTTCTTTGTCGAAGGCCATGCAGCTGCCGAACCACCCGGCATAATCGAAGGGCCAGTTCGCGCACCTTCTTCACCACCCGAGACACCTGTTCCCATAAAGAGAAAGCCTTTTTCTTCGAGTTCTTTGACGCGCCTGTTCGTATCGGTGTAAAGCGAATTGCCACCATCAATGATAATGTCACCAGGCTCGAGCAACGGCGTAAGTTGCCCTATAACTGCGTCAACCGCACCCCCTGCTTTGACCATAATCATGATGCGACGTGGACGCTTCAAACTTTTTACCAAGTCTTCTAAAGTTTCATAGCCTTCGACATTCGTGCCCTTTGCTGGGCCACCTATAAACTCTTTCATCGTCTCTGTCGTGCGGTTGTACACGGCCACCTTAAAGCCGTGGTCATTCATGTTCAAGACTAAGTTTTGTCCCATCACGGCTAAGCCGATAAGGGCAATATCTGCATTTGGCATAATGTCTATCCTCCAAAAATTCTACGCTCATAAACATCGCGTTAAAAATTCCACAGGGGATTCTAACACTCGTGACAGCGGGGAACATTGTTAAACGTGAGAGCCTAAACGTGTTTTCGTTAAGGAAAGCTAGGGCATAGAGTAAATGTTGAGGGTAAAATTCAAAGGCTTTTCTCCTACCTCCTATCTTCTGTCTCCTATCTCCTGCTTCACCCAATGCGAACAATTTGACTGGCTTTTGCGCTACAAAGTGGCATGATAGAGAGTGTGAGTTCGTCATGATTGAAGGCAGTCTTCGCAATTTACCCTTAAGTGACGTTTTCCAAATTATTGCTACTGGGCTAAAGTCTGGTGTTCTGACAGTCAGTGATGTGGACAAACGGGCGCGCATTTACTTCGAGATGGGCCGGATTCAGTATGCCCACCTCACCCCTGGCGTTCACTTAGGCGAAATCCTAGTGCGGATGGAACTTCTTACCACCTTTGAAGTGCAGGATATTTTGCGAAGACAAAATGAAGAAAACCCTGGCACGCCCTTAGGTTTAACTGCAACCGCAATGGGTTATGTAACACAGGAAGAACTGAGGCGTGCGCTCGAGTCCCAAATTACCGAAGTCCTGACGGACATTATGCTCTGGCGACGCGGCAACTTTCACTTTGCCGAAAAATCCCCCATGGCCTCACAAGTTCCCACGGAACACACCTTTGATGGCATCCACCTTTTAGTAGAAGTGATTCGCCGCATTGACACCTGGAAAGCTGGTCAAGTCGCTGAAGATGACATTTTCGAGCGTGCCGGTGACCCCACCAAAACCCATATGCCCGAGGGCGGCTGGGAAGTTTTAGGTCACGTGAATGGTCGCCGCTCTGCCGCCAGCATCGCCGCGGAGCTTGACCTATCTGAAAAACACGTTTATTACCTGCTTTTTGAACTTCAAGAAGCAGGTATCATCCGTCCCACCGGTTTTACCTTAGATGAGCCCCTTATATTAGTGGTCTGTTACAGCAGTGCGTCTCAACGGCTTATACGGCTGTCGCTGCAGCGTGCTAGCTTACGCCCCAAACTCGCCGAAACCTTCCGTGAGGGGCTGGCAATCCTGCAAAAAGAGCACCCCCAAGCGATTATCGTGGACGCGCTCGAGGGCGAAGAATGGGACTTTGTCCGCGAAGTCCGCAAATTACCAGGGCGAGGACATCTCCCCATTGTCGTGCTAACGCACGACGTACAAAACCCTGGCTTCTTTGATCGCTTCCGCCGCCCCAAAGCGCATATCTTGCAAAAACCCTTCGAGGAGAGCGAGTTTCAACAACTCATGACGCAACTCGTAGGCAAGACGTTGGCGTAGGTAGTTAGGGTACGGGGTCTGGGGCTCAGGGTTTGGGGTTCAGGGTTTGGGGTTTCAAAATTTCACCCAAAACCTAATCGCTAATACCTATCCTTCTATCTCATCCTTCTTCAACTTGTAGCCCAACATAACATACTAAACTTATGTTCAAGACTTGATGAAGTAAACGTTTACAGTTCCTATCTTGCAAGGACTTTTGCCACCTGATATAGTTCGTATCGTTCAACCTGTATGCACACCTTTTAAGAACACCAGATAACCTTTATGCTGCCCTGTTTTTAGAGGTTTGCAAAGTGAACAAATCGAAAGAGGTGAAGGAATGAAAAGAGTGTTAGTTTCACTCATTGCGGCATTGGTCTTAATGATGGCCTATGCTCAAACCGATGTCACGATTAACTACATTACAGGCAATCGTGCTCCTGACGTGGCTTACGCCGAAGCAAGAGCAGAAGAGTACATGGCTGCTAATCCACACACTATTGGTGGCGAAGAAGTCAATGTAACAATTAATGTTGTTGCTGGTCCTGAAGAGGCAACAGATCGTCTCAATACTTACTTACAATATTTCGAGTCGCAATCTGCTGAAGTAGATTTGTTCGAGATTGACGTAATCTGGCCTGGCGATATCGCTGAACATATGGTAGACCTTTATCAGTATGAAGGCTTTACTGAAGCTGCTGCGGATTTCTTCCCTGCAATTGTTGAAAACAACACTGTAGACGGTGCCTTAATTGGTATCCCTTACTTTACAGATGCTGGTCTTCTTTACTACCGCCAAGATCTTCTCGACAAATACGGTCTTAGCGTTCCAACAACTTGGATGGAACTGCAAACTGCCGCTCAAACCATCCAAGACGGCGAACGTGCTGGAAACCCAGACTTCCAAGGTTTTGTATGGCAAGGTAACGCCTATGAAGGCTTAACCTGTGATGCCCTCGAGTGGGTTGCTTCTAATGGCGGTGGCGAAATTGTAGAAATTGGTGATGACGGTGTTGCTAAAGTAACCATCAATAATGAGAATGCGATTGCTGCCCTCGAGATGGCTGCGGGCTGGGTTGGTACCATTTCACCTGAAGGTGTTACAGGTTTTAACGAAGAAGGTGCTCGCGCCGTTTGGCATGCTGGTAACGCTGCTTTTATGCGGAACTGGCCTTATGCTTATAGCACCAGTAATGCGGATGACAGTGCTGTTAAGGGTCTCTTTGGTGTAGCTGCCCTTCCTGCTGGTGATGGCGAAGGCGCACGGGCTGCCGCAACCCTTGGTGGTTGGCAACTTGCTGTAAGTAAGTACAGTGCAAACCCAGCTGCAGCTGCTGACTTTGCTCTTTTCCTTACGAATGAGGAAAATCAAACCAAGCGCGCAATTGAACTTAGCAACTTACCTACGCGTAATGCTGTCTACAGCGGCGAAGCCTTGCTCGCTAGCGAAAGTGCTTTCATGGCTGATTTCTTACCTGTCTTTGAAGCTGCTGTAGCACGTCCTTCAACCGCAACCGCACCTAACTACGCACAAGCCTCACAACTTTTCTTCACGGCTGTTCACGGTGTGCTTACTGGCGAAGCTGAAGCCGCGGACGCCGTTGCAACTCTCGAGGCCGACCTTGTAGAACTTACAGGTTACGAAGCCGCAGAATAACGTTAAACTATTGAAAAAAAAGTGCGGCACGGTTTTGACAACGTGCCGCTTTTCTCATTTTAGATACAACACCTATACTTTTTCGTCTCACCTTTCACGTTCTGACATTCCGATATAAGGTAAGATGCAATTAAGTCAAAATTTTCAGGAGGGAACTGTGGCTGCCGTTACCCAGAATACACGTCCACAACGAAAGCAAACGCTTTCCCAACTAGCTAGGATTGAGGAACGCACAGCAATTATGCTGTTGTTACCTACCTTCATTTTACTTCTTAGCATTGCCATTTATCCGCTCGGGAGAGTATTTTACTTTAGTGTTACGGACAAACGTTTTGCAAGTAGTGATCCTGTAAATTTTGTGGGCTTTCAAAACTATGCAGAGCTACTTTCTATGACTATCCGCCGCGCCCCACCCAAAGTAGATGCGAATAATCAACCTGTTCTAAAAGACGGGAAAATTCAATACGAGGCGGCAGCAACGGTCTTGCCACAAAAACCCGTTCGGTATAAAGAGGCAAGTAAACTTGACATTTTTGGCACCCGGTTTATTGTTGGTGCGCGTAACCCTGCTTTTGTTCGTTCCATTTGGGATACAACCTGGTTTGCAGCGGTTACGGTAACGCTTGAGACTCTACTAGGTCTTATTATTGCTTTGGCCCTGTCCCGAAAATTTTTTGGTCGTGGACTTATGCGAACAGCCATGCTTGTACCTTGGGCGATTATCACAGCCGTGTCTTCGCTTATTTGGCAGTGGATGTTTAAGTCAGACCGCTCGGGGTTTTTCAATATGTTCTTTAATAGCTTGGGTTGGACAGACGGCAATACTGTTTTCCTCGTTAATAAATCTCTCCAAATTTGGAGCGGTATTGCCATTGATGTTTGGAAAACAACACCGTTCATGGCTTTGCTGCTTATCGCAGGGCTCTCTACAATTCCTAGCGACCTTTACGAGGCAGCTGAAATTGATGGTGCCAGCAAAATTCAACAATTCTTTTCAATGACCTTACCCCTGCTTGTCCCCACTCTCGCTGTCGCCCTTATTTTCCGAACGCTCGACGCGTTGCGAGTTTTTGATTTGTTTCAGATTCTCTTTGGTGAAAAACGCTACTCGATGTCTACCTTTACACAGTTCACGCTCGTGTCGGGCAAAGATGTAGGTTTGTCCTCTGCTGCTAGCGTCGTTATCTTTATTATTCTTTTTGCTTTTGCCATTTTTTATATGCGTAGTTTAAAGGTGGATGCTGATGAATAAACAAGTCTCTAAAATAGCTACTAATGTTTTCTTTTACATTTTGATTGCCGTCATTGCTATCTACTTAGTTTTTCCTTTTTACTGGGCCATCAACTCCGCACTTAAAACCGAAAGTGAACTTGTACGCACGCCTGCCACATGGTTTCCTATTAATCCCACGTTTCAAAATTTTCGTGCCGTACTCACAAATCCAGACTTTCTAAGAAGTATTGGTAACAGTATTATTGTCGCAAGTGCAACAACCATCATTAGCTTGCTTATTGGCTCGTTTGCTGGCTACGCACTTGGCAAATTGCGTTTTCGCGGTCGCAAACCTACGCTTTACCTTATTCTCGCTATGACCATGTTTCCCCAAGTTGCGATTTTGTCTGGGTTGTACACCATTATTAGAGGTGTACGTGATTTGCCTAAAAATGTTGAATGGTTGAGTTGGCTAGATATTCCCACGCAGGCTTTACTTATTGGGGCTTATCTTATTTTCACGCTTCCTTTTACGGCTTGGGTATTAACCTCATTCTTTAGAGGTCTACCTGGCTCCTTACTCGAAGCTGCTCGAGTAGACGGCGCAACCTTTAGTCAAACATTTTGGCAGATTCTCTTACCCCTGACTGCGCCAGCTCTTGCTACCACAGGTATCTTAGCGTTCATCAACGCTTGGAACGAATACCTGTTTGCCCTCACTTTCACCATTACAGACCCAAATGCAAAAACTGTTCCTATTGCTGTTTCTACGTTGTCGGGTCGGGTAGCTAGACAAGAACCTGTCGGCGAAATTATGGCCGCCGCTCTCATCATTACTGTGCCGCTTATCATCCTCGTTATCATTTTCCAAAACCGCATCGTCGAAGGTCTTACCGCAGGTGCTGTTAAAGGTTAAACGAGGACTAACCACCAAACCTCAAATGAACCTTTCAAGAAAACAAATCCATAAGCTTTTAAGATAAGCTATAAATGCAAACACATCTATCCCGAGTAGCAAAAACGCTGCTCGGGATTTTTATTTTCATTCCACCTCAGTCTAAAGTTTGCTGTATTCGCTTAACCAAAAGAGGCTCGAGTCCCCTAGATTCAAATCCTACACTGAGCTTTAATGAAAGACCGCCTCATCTTTGCAGGGCTCACTGTGGGTAGTCTACTTCTTTCTCCCCTACTCTTTCGGCTGCTCAGCTTTTTGTTTCCTAATACTATCGGAATCTTTATTTCTTTAGCTGTTTTTATTTTTTATTATGCTTACCTTATCCATATCAGCACCCATATTTTGACGGAGCTTAAAGGTCCGGTGGCGCAGCTTATTCCTGTGACGCTCATTATTTCTATTCTTATCTGCTACGTGCTGGCGTTTATTCCTTGGGCGTGGGACTTACTGCCGGAGATTACGCAAGATTTAGATGGCTATATCACGAATTTTTATTTTATTGTCGAAACCTTCACCGGTGTTGGCTACGGTGACCTCGTTCCTAAGAATACAACGGGGCGCGTTTTTGCAAGTTTTATCTCTCTACTTGGCGCAGCACACGCGATTGGTTTTTTGACAATTTTACTACTGAAAGTTCAACACGGCAAAACACTTACCATTGAAGAAATTCCCGAAAAAGCACGCAGTAGCACAGATGATCATAAAACTGATGGCTAAAGGCTAGAAGCTCGAAAGCCTGCTTACATCAAGGCAACAACAACCTTTGTACACTGCCATGTATGTTTAGACGTTCTCTGCCCTCCTCTGAGGCTCGAGGTAAAATTGACCTGAAACAACTCCGTAGACTTTTTGCTTATACGAAACCTTACCGACCACAACTCGTCATCGGTATTTTGGCTGTTGTCATTGCAGGTAGTCTTGGCTTGGTCTTTCCGATCATTACCGGTAATCTTTTTAATACGGCGTTTGCGGGCACAGATGCTGAAGGGGTGTTTTCTCAAAATCTCAACCGCATTGGTCTCTTACTCATTGGTATTTTTATTGTTCAAGCACTTTTTAATTATTTGCGCGTCTACATGCTGGCGCAAGTTGGTGAAGGTGTCGTTGCAGATTTACGCAAGTCTCTTTTTAAGCATTTGCTTGGCTTGCCGGTGCGTTTTTTTGAGTCGCGGAAGACAGGCGAAATCACTTCGCGCCTCACATCAGATATTGGCACAGTGCAAGGGGCCGTGTCGCAGTCTCTCGCGGAATTTGTCAATCAATCTATGACGCTTCTTGGTGGTGTCGTCATTTTGTTTGTAAAAAACGTGCAACTTACGCTCGTGATGCTCTCAATTTTACCTGCGGTGATTTTAGCGGGTGCCTACTTTGGGCGCAGACTGCGGAAAATCAGCACGGTGTATCAAGACAAAATCGCCGAAGCGAACGCTAGTGCGGAAGAAGCAATTACAGGTATTCGCGTCGTGAAGTCCTTTACAGCGGAAGGTCTCGAGCAAACTCGCTACGCCAACACCATTGCAGACTCCTATGGCATCGCACTACAGCGAGCCAGAGTTCGCGCGGTTTTTATTCCAACAATTATTGGCGCAATGTTTATTGGTATCAGCATCGTGTTGTGGTACGGCAGCCGTCTTATTCAGTCAGGCGATTTACTATGGGGGGATTTCATTGCCTTTGTCATGCTCACGATTTTAGTGGCGGGTTCTATCGGTGGACTGACAGGACTTTACAGCCAACTGCAAGAAGCCATTGGTGCTTCACGGCGCATCTTTGAACTGCTCGACACAACTTCAGATTTACCTGAAGCAACTTCACCTAATGTGCTCAATACTGTGGGAGGTCGTGTTGCATTCGAGCACGTTTCATTTCGTTATGGTGATAGAGGCGAAAGCTGGGTGTTACAAGACGTGTCACTCGAGGCTAAGCCTGGCGAAGTCATCGCACTCGTTGGGCCAAGCGGCGCAGGTAAAAGCACGCTTATCACACTCCTACCAAGATTTTATGACCCTATCACGGGACGTATTTTGCTTGATGGTGTTGATATTAAAGAACTCAGCCTCGAGAATTTACGGGGCAACATTGGTATTGTGCCACAAGAGACACAGCTTTTCTCTGGCACCATTGCCGATAACATTCGCTATGGACGACAGAACGCTACCGACACTGAAGTGATTGAAGCTGCCAGAGCTGCCAACGCGCAGGACTTTATTGAGGGTTTTCCAGACAGTTATAAAACAATTGTTGGCGAACGTGGTGTCAAACTTTCTGGTGGACAAAGACAACGTGTGGCGATTGCTAGAGCCCTCCTTAAAAATCCGCGCATTCTTATTTTGGATGAGGCAACGAGTTCTTTAGATAGTGAATCTGAATCACTGGTGCAAGAGGCCCTCGAGACCCTGATGCAAGGACGCACGACGTTTGTTATTGCACACCGCCTTAGCACCATTCGCAATGCCGATAGAATTTTGGTACTCGAGCGTGGCAAGATTGTTGAGCAAGGAACGCATCAAGAACTTTTGCACAGGGCGGGGCTTTATAAGGAATTGCATGATAAGCAGTTTATGCAAGAGGCAACACTGAATTAGAACCAGAACACACTTTATAGCTTCTCAAAGGTTTGCTCTTTGTAAAAATCATCGAACTCCCCTAGTACCACGGGATATTTTTTATAACCCTTCATTTGTTTGTGCTCGAGGGTCTTAAGTTCAGCATCGTCATAACTATTAGGCATAGGTCGTTTAGCCAAACTCTCGAGAGATTAAGAAACACTGGTCACTCTCATTACTCACTGAATGCCTGTATCAAAACTTAGTGTCACCGTTGTAAGCTCTCCTGCTAATACCTCGACCTCTCTCACTTGGGATGTTGGAAAAAGAATAGGTGCATCATCTCCTGGAACAATTGTGTACACTCCAGGCTGCACGTACACCAAAAATTTACCCCCTTCATCTGACGTAAAGCTCGAGACCACTTTGTCATCCTGCTGAACTTCAAAACTAGCAGCAAAAGGCTCATCGTCACACGGTTCAGTTTCAATACAAACGGGCTGAGTGGGGCCACGAACCACGACACCTTGCAACCCTGTTTCAATGTTCTCAGGACCTGGGGTTGGGGGAGTAGAAGTGTTACAGCCTGCAAGGAACAGTAGAAACCCTAGCAAGAAATAGCGCATGTATTTTTCCATAACTCAAATTTAGCACGCTTTGGAATCTCTGCCTTGCCGTTGTCTGCGGCATTCCTCACATCAAAATTTACACACGATGTGTATAATGTGTATTATTGATTCAGGCACCCAAATTCCAAAGCATTACAACATAGTTTTATCCCAACAGGGTTTTATCTTAATAGGAGACTTGGTATGCACTACCCCATCTTGCCTTACCTCGTGGTCTTCACAGCTCTTTTTACCCCTTTCGCTTTTGCAAATAGCCCTGCTCCCCTACCCCAAGACAGCGACAAAGACGGCTACCCAGATAATGTGGAACTCGAGAGCAATGCCGAGCGCACAGCGTTTATGGAGTGGTTTGCTACTGTTGCCGAAGCGCAGTACACTGCCTCTGCACCAAGTTGGGACTACCGCGACTGCTCGGGCCTTTTACGTTATGCCTTTGTAAAAGCCCTCGAGCCCAAAAACAGCACCTGGTTCGCCCAGTTCCCTTATTTCAAACCTCCAACCGTCGCACCTGTTCGGGGTCTAAGTTTCCCGTTTCCCGCGCTTAGCCGTAGTGCTTTTAGGATTGCCCCTGGCATCTATCAGAACACGGATGTAGAAGAAGGGCGCATTGTCGGATTGGCAACGGCTGAAGAACTCATGCGTTATTCCTCAGTGTTTCTAAGCAAAGAAGAACGCTTTGCCAAACGCGGCGATTTGCTCTTTTTTGTTCACCCCTTGGCAGAGGGCTCGAGCTATCACAGCATGGTTTATTTGGGGAATGGCAACGTTGTCTATCACACTGGAGCCAGCGCGGAGGAAGGCGGTGAAGTGAGGCTATTACATTTAAGCACGCTCCGCAAACACCCCGACAGTTCGTGGCACCCCGACGCGGACAATCGGTACTTTCTAGGGTTTTATCGGTGGAAAATTGTTGATTGAAGATGGGAAATATATCATGCCGTGTAAAAGACGAGTGATGTAAAATCCTCGAATGTATCTTATGTATGTGGATGAAAGCGGAGATATAGGTTTGGTCAACTCACCTACGCGCTATTTTGTTCTTTCGGGCTTAGTCTTGCACGAATTACGTTGGCAAGCAAATCTTGACCAACTTATTAACTTTAGACAAAAAATGAAACTTTTGTATGGACTTAAATTGAGGGAAGAATTGCACGCTTCGCATCTTATCAACTCACCAGGCGAACTCAAACGAATTAAAAGGAATGACCGATTGAGTATCATTCGAGCTTTAGCAACAGAGCTGGCTACCATGCAAGACATTCAGTTTATCAATGTTGTCGTAGATAAACAAAATAAACCTGCTGGATACGATGTGTTTGAAAAGGCTTGGCAAGCATTGATACAACGTTTCGAGAATACGCTGCGAAATGGAAATTTTCCTGGTCAAGTTAAACCACAAAATGATAAAGGTATGCTGTTACCAGATAGAACCGATGACAAAAAGCTCAAACTGCTCTTACGTAAAATGCGTAGATACAACTCAGTACCCTCGAGATTCTCGGTGGCAAGCTCACGTCAAATGCCTCTGAGTCATATTATTGAAGATCCACTTTTTAAGGACTCGCAAGATTCATACCTTACTCAATGTGTTGATTTGTCGGCCTATTTACTTCAGCAATACCTTTTACCAAATGCCTATATGAAAAAGACAGGAGGCTATAAATATTTCATCAGACTTGAGCCCGTTCTGTGTAAAGTAGCTAGTTCGGGGGCCTATGGAATAGTCCGCTTGTAAAAGAAAGGGGGAGGCTTTCGCCCCCCGGATGAGTCCTACTACCAAGTCTAGCCTGGTTTCAGACCCTAATTTATTATACGCACATCACATTAGAATATATCATCATTTTTAATAGGTAAAGCGTGAAGTTCTTGACAACCTGCCATATATCGCGTTTTCTTGTCGGCAAGTATAAGTTGTGTGAATACTAGCTCTATGTACAAAACTCACTTGGAGGCTTTATGAAGTCTAGGATGCTTTACTATTTGGCGTTAGTTGGCCTGGTTCTTGGGTTGGTGGCAGCGCAGGAAGAATACATTTATCTTTATGGTGGCGGGGTGTATCAACCTGGCGATGACGTGAGGCTCGAGCATCAACTCCCACCCAACGCACGTGCCAAGCTCACGGTGTACCGCATTCTCAATCCCGAAAAAGTGATTGAACTTGGCGGCCCGCAAGCGTTTCAAGCCAGTGAAGAATTACAACTACGTCAGGTGAATGTTTATAACTTGCGTACCGAGGATGGCTATTACTACGACACGACAACCATCGGCAATCTTGGCAAAGGTATGTTTTTCGCGCAACTCGAGTATAAGAAACAAAAACTCGCCACGCTTATTTTAGTCACTGATTTATCGCTTGTCGTCAAAAGCGATCCCAACAAAGTTTTAGTTTACTCGACGACAAAAGACGGCATGCCACGCCAAGCTAAAACGTATCTCGTGCGCCAAGGTTCTGAAAATGAAGATGGCGCGAGGACAAATGGCAGCATTTACGCAGAGGGTTTAGCGAGTAAAGACGGCCTAACAGAATTTTCCAAAGACATAGAAGATAACTTAATCGTCGTGGCAAAATACGGCGAGGCTTGGGCCTTTAGCAGTAATTATTGGAACGAGTGGAGTTTTACCAAAACAAAAGTTTATCTTGTCACTGATCGCCCCGTGTACCGCCCTGGTCATACGGTGTACTTCAAAGGCACCGCACGTTCACCCTCAGGACTTGCACCACTCGCAAATGAAAGTGTAGACGTAAACATTACTGATCCTGACGGCAATGAACTTTTCTCAGAAACGCTTACCTCCGATGCATACGGCAGCTTTGCTGGAGAAATTACGCTTGCGCCTGAGCCACCACTTGGTTATTACAACATGGTTGCAAGAGTAAAAGACGAAGATAGCTACGGCAGTTTTGAAGTACAAGAATTTCAAAAACCTGAGTACCGCGTCACGGTAACATCCGAAAAAGAAAATGTCGTGCAGGGTGAAACCGCGACGTTTACAATTAACGCTGAATATCTTTTTGGCGGTGGTGTTGCAGGTGCCAACGTAAGTTATGCAATACTCGAGCAACCCTTTTATTACTGGGGGTATCGTTGGTTCTACGAAGATTACCGCTATGGTTACGGCGGTGAAGTCACCGATCGTCAAGAAGGAACCTTAGACGCTGAGGGCAACCTTGTTGTTGAAGTGCCGATGCCGCGCAAAGATTATGATTATCAACTTACCTTGCAAGTGGGTGTCACCGACGAGGCAAGGCGCGAGATTTCTTCATCGGGCAGTGTGACGGTGTATCGCTCGAGCGTCGTCCTCGACATCCGCGCAGAGAGTTATGCCTACGAAGTTGGTGAAACCGCACTCGTGAATATTCGCGCCAATGACATTGACGGCAATCCTGTCAGTATTCCATTTACGGTTGACACTGAACGCTATTTCTGGAGTGAGAACGCTAGCAAAACCATCAAGGGACAAAGCTTCTCAGGACAAACCGACGCAGAAGGTAACGCTACAGTTTCCATTCCGCTAGACAGACAAGGCTCCTTTAGTTTTTTTGTTCGCGCTACAGACAGTAAGGGGCGCAAAACCGAAGCCCAAGATTATGTTTGGGTTTCAGGCAATGATTATTGGTATTGGTCTTATGATGGTTTAACAATTCGCCCCGACAAAGAAGAATATAATGTTGGCGACACCGCAAAAATTGTCGTGCAGTCCCCCATTGCCGATGCTTACGCACTCATCACCCATGAAGGTAAAAGCTTGGGTAAATATGAACTGATTAAACTCAATGGCTCTGTCCTAACTTACGGAATTCCCGTAACGGAAGCGATGACACCCAACGGCTTTATCGGTGTCACAATTGTCGGCAACGGCACGACTTATTACGAAACGGTAACACTCAACGTGCCACCTGTTTCAAAATATCTCAACGTCGAAGTTACGTCAGATTCTGACACGTACGAACCTGGCGACGAAGGCACTTTCGAGTTGCGTGTTTCGGATGTGGACGGAAATCCTGTGGAGGCTCAACTTACACTCGGACTAGTAGATGAAGGTATCTACTTAGTGCATCCTGAGAATGCTACGCCAATTCAAGAGTTTTTCTATAGCTATGAAAGTAATTTAGTTGGTACAGATTTGAGTGACTGGTTTTACTTTGGCACCGCAGCACCTGTACCTATGGCAGCAGCTACTGACTCCGAAGTAGCTGCTGCTGAACCCATGATGGAGCGTGCGGCCCTCACTGAAGATGCCTTTGCACAAAGCAAATCTGATTTAGTTCAACCCGACGTGCGTGAAGATTTTAAAGATACGATTTTGTGGTTGCCAACCCTAGAAACAGACGAGAATGGTTTAGCAACAGCAACCGTCACCTTCCCCGAAAACCTAACCGAGTGGCGACTCACAGCAAGAACTATTACGCTTAGCGATGAAGTGGGACAAAATACCTACAGCGTTAAAACCTCCTTACCTGTCATTGCGAGACTGGCAGCACCACGCTTCTTTATTCGTGGTGACTCGGCAAATTTGCGGGTTGTAGGTCAGAGTAATTTAGAGAATGAAGTTGCTGGACAACTACAAATCACTGCTGAAGGTTTAGAGCTTAGTAATAAAAATCCAACGGCAACCACTTTTCCCGCAGGTGGGCGCGTAACAGCGGACTACAAAATTAACGCCAAAACTGTTGGCACGAGTAACGTCACAGCTTCAGCACTAACCGGCACAGCTTCAGATGCCATGAAGTTACCCATTTCTGTTTTACCTCACGCCATTCGCAGTGATATAGGTTGGGCGGGTAGCAATAACACGACTTGGACTTTCGACCTACCTAAAAATACCGACCTTACAACCACAAGGGGCAAGCTCTATCTCACGCCCTCACTCGCGGCGGCAGTGGCTCCTGCCCTCGAGTACTTAGTCGGCTACCCCTACGGCTGCACCGAGCAAACCATGAGTCGTTTTTATCCAAGCGTACTAGCGAAGCAATCTGGTGGTCTTGTTGATTTGCCCAAAGATATTGCTGTAAACCTAGATGACATTGTTGCTAAAGGTCTAAAGCGTCTTTACAACTTCCAACATGACGACGGCGGTTGGGGTTTCTGGCAGTATGACAACTCGAGCCCCTTCATTACAGCTTATGTTATCAATGGCCTCACTGATGCCAAAGCTGCGGGGTACAGCATTGACGAAACTATTTTTAACAATGCTTTGCTGTATTTAGAAAACGCCATCAACGAAAATGTTGAATCGCTCGAGGATTGGCGTTTGGTTTCTGGTGATGCGAAAGCCTATGCTCAGTATGCTTTAGCAAGAGCAAATTATTCCTCAGAAAATCTGACCTATACATTTAACAATGACGTTACACCTTACGGTTTAGCTCTCAACATTTTAACGGCGCAGGAAAACAAGAATAGCAAAGTCGCAAATGAGTTGCTCGAGAAACTTTTAGCTTCTGTAAAAGAAACGGGCAGTGTCGCATACTGGGATACAAACGCACCACGTTACTACTGGAACGATGACAACATCGAAGCAACTGCTTACGCCCTGCAAGCCCTTGTTAAGGTTCAACCCGAGCATCCTATTATTCCTAAAGTCGTAAACTGGCTCCTCTTAAATCGTCAAGGTTCGTATTGGGTTTCGACCAAGCAGACCGCAGCGATTGTCAAAGCATCTTTAGAGCTTGCCAAAGTCACGGATGAAGCAAATATCAATTACAAAGTTATTGCCAAACTCAACGGGCGAGAAGTGTTAAATCAACAAGTCGTCGGACAAAGTGCCGATGGTGTGGAACTCGAGCTAAGTGATTTTGTTGCAGGGCAAAATAAATTGGAACTCACCGTAACGGGCCAAGGAACCTTGTACTCGAGTAGTAACATCACCTACTACGCCGAACAAGACTCTTACACACCTCAAACCGAACACTTCGCCATCAAGCGCACTTACGAGAAACTTACGCCGCGTTTAGACCCAAATACACAGAGTTACGTTTATGACCGCGACTTAACCATTAGCAACGTCAAAGCAGGTGATTACGTTCTCGTCACCGTAGACATCACACCCAAAGATGATTACCGCTACGTTCTCGTCCATGACCCGCTACCCGCAGGTTTCCGCGTGGTTGAAGATGATTCTGTTTTTAGAATTGCAGATGTAGAACCACGCTACGGTTATGACTGGTATGGCTGGAACTACTGGTACGACGGACGTGAAATCCGTGACGAGCGCGTGGATTTTTACTTTACTTACCTAGGTGACAAAGTAACCTTTAACTACATCATGCGTGCCGAAACACCAGGAACGTTTGCTGCGCTTCCTACAGAAGCGTGGCTTATGTATGAACCCGAAATTCGCGGAATCAGTAACGATGCGCGTTTAAGTATTACTGAATGAGTAAAAAACACAAGTCATTCTAAAACTTTTAGTGTAAAAATTCTTAGTATAAACGTCGCACTATGCGACGTTTATACTTTTCTTTGTCACTAGCGAATCTCAATTTATAGGGTGCTAGCTACTTGATATACCGAGCATCGTTACATCCAGCAAGCAATCTTGCTCACTACAAACTAAGAAAAGAAGGATTCCAGTTGGTCTCGAAGATTAGGGCAATACTTTCAAACCCATAAGTAGCGCGACATCTCGCAAACGGGTATCCGTAGCTACCAATGCAGATGTTTTACTTGTTAGTGCAGATGCTACATGAATAGTATCCAAAGCACGAACCATAACAGCTCTAGATGCTTGATAACTTTTTTTAATAACTCGCTCGGCTTGAAGCGTTATGTCTTTTGTAATGGGCAGAAGAACAATATTTCCTCTTAGAACATCTTCATCGAATTCTGCTAGATGTTGAGCGGCTTTTCCTTTTGCGATATCACCTATCAATTCTTTTCGGTACAACGTTGTCATCACCTCGACTCTTGCGATTTCCGAACTTACAAGGGCAGTCTTGCTTCCAGCAACAAGCTTTCTAAAATAAACTGAATCCTGCTCATATACGTAAAGCTCGAGTAATGTGGATGTATCCCAATAGTTCAAAATCTGTCCTCGCGCGTTTCATCAAGAATCTCTTGCATCGTCATTTTAGGTTTTTTACCTTTTACGTTAGCTTTACCATGTTTGCGCTGACGTTGTTCTAGAATCTCTGCCCATTCTGCCATATCCAGTTGTTTTTGCTCAGGAGCTTTAGTGAGTTTCGCTTTTACTTTCCCTCTCACCGTAATAAGGATATCCTCCCCCTGGCTGGCCCGTTCAACAAGTTCTGAAAGTTTTGCTTTGCTTTCTCGCAAGGTCGTTATCATGTGACCATTGTAGTCACTTTGTGACTTAATAGCAAGGCTTTATGATATTTTTGAGCGGTGAAAGCCAAACTCTTTCTGTTTGATATTGACGGCACACTTTTAACGTGTAAGGGTATAGGAAAAAAAGTGCTTCTAGCAGCAGGTCAGCACTTGTTTGGTGACACCTTCAATGTTGACCTCGATACATCAGGCAAACTCGACAACCGCACTGACCTCACCCTCGGTCTTTTAACAGGCAACTACGGCCCAGCTGCAAAGCTAAAACTTAAAGCTGTTGCGATTGAACCCGAATGGTTTTCCATCACGGCGTTTGGTGATGAAGCGGTAACCCGCCCTGACCTCGTGGAACTTGCAATGAAGCGTTATGCAGAACTTACAAGGAGAAAGGCTGTTACCTCGAGAAGTTATCGTCATTGGTGATACACCCAAAGATGTTGCGTGTGCTCGAGCCCACGACTGTGTAGCTTTTGCAGTCGCCACAGGTAAATGGAGCGCAGAAGAATTAAACGCAGCGCGTGCGGATGTCGTGGTAGATACTCTAAAAGATGCGACGAAGTTGCTCAAATTACTGGAATGAGCAATGAGAAATGGGGAATGTGTGAAAGCCTTTTCTCACCCTCATTCCTTATCCCCCATTCCTCAACACGGTATGCTCTAAACCATGTCATTTAACAAAAGCTTTTTACAAAACTTACTGTCCACCCCTGGCCCAAGTTCTTTTGAAGCTCGAGTCGCGTCTGTATGGCGTGAGCAGGCATCCACTTACGGCGCAGACTTACACAGGGATGCTTATGGCAACTCTTTTGCAACGTTCAACAAAGGAACTCAACCCCTCATTATGCTGGCAGGTCACATAGACGAGATTGGACTTATTGTCACGTATATTGATAAAGAAGGACTCATTTATTTCAAAGGTGTAGGTGGTTGGGATTCACAACAACTTGTCGGGCAACGTGTGCGGATTTTAGGTTATAAGGGTGACGTGCTTGGTGTGATTGGTAAAAAGCCCATTCACCTCATGAACGTAGATGACCAAAAGAAAGTTTCAAAAATCGAAGACCTCTGGTTTGATATTGGTGCCAAAGATGACAGTGAAGCTAAACAACACGTGCGCGTCGGGGATGCAGCCGTACTCGAGCAACCCTACTTAGAACTACTCAATAACCGCATTGCAAGCAAAGCGATTGACAACCGCATTGGTGCCTATATCGTTTTAGAAGCGGCGCAACGTGCAAAAAACGCTAAGGCGGAAGTTGTAGCGGTAGCAACGGTGCAGGAAGAAATTGGTGGCGCACTCGGCGCGAGTGTCGCGGCGTACGGGCTCGAGCCCACTGTTGCCATTGCTGTAGATGTAACCCACGCGACGGATGTACCTAACATCAACAAAAAACAAACGGGGGACGTGCCTTTGGGTTCGGGGCCGTCATTAGCCGTTGGTTCTGTTATTCACCGCGGAGTTCTAAATACATTGATTGAAGTAGCCGAAACTCAGGGAATTCCCTACACGCTCGAGACCAACCCCTTACGAACCTTTACCGACGCTGACGGGATTGTTAGAGTGCGTCGTGGTATTCCAACAGCCGTTGTCTCGATACCCAACCGCTACATGCACTCCCCTAACGAAATGATTGATTTGGGCGATTTAGAACACATCATTACGCTCATTACGGCGTTTATTAACAGGCTAGACAAAACAACGGAATTTATGCAACCATAGTAGGTAACATGGTTACTCTTTAATAAATATAACTAGTACTAACGGTTTTATTTCATCGTTAGAAGGCTCGAGCTTTTCCTCGAGTTGTGTCTTCAGCCCATCAACAATCCATTGTTTTATTCTGTAAGGAGTTTCTATATGCCTATTCTTAAACGCTTTGACCCTGACACAGCTAGCCCTGAGTATTTCAAAGCTCGCCACCACTACCTAAATCTTCGCCGTGAAGAAGCAATGCCTGAAGACCCGCCAAGGTCACTGGACTATAGCATCACGAACGCTAAAAGCTGGAAACTTTTTGAAAAAGAAAAACTGGAAGTTTGGCATCTTTGGGAAGGTGACACAATTATTGCTGAGCTATTTGTCAGTGTTGGTTTTCATGACGATAATCGCCATTTAATGTGGTGTGAGCTTGAAGTTTCAGCACCTTATAGACAAAGAGGTTACACCAAAGGTTTTCTCGAGAAGATTGTCGAGATAGCCGATCAATACGAGCGCACACTTTTAATGATAAATACAAGCTCGAGAATCCCTGCGGGTGCTTTAGTTGCTGAACATCTTGGAGCAAAAAAAGGCAATGAGGCACACATCAATCAACTTGTTCTATCTGAAGTTGATACTGCACTTTTACAAACCTGGATAGACCGTGCTAAAACAACTGCCCATGGTTTTGAGATGGGGTTTTGGGGTGACACATTCCCCGAAGAAGACATTCAGGCTATTGCCAACATGATACAGGTGATGAACGACGCGCCTCGAGGTAACTTGGAGATTGAAGACTGGCAAACGACTCCCGAGCAGTTAAGGCAAGGTGAAGCCTACAGCAAAGCTCGCAAAATTGAACGTTGGATGTTGTATGCACGTCACGAAAGTGGAGAATTGGCTGGTTACACGGAAACATTTTGGGACCCTGGAAATCCTGAGAATTTGGGGCAAGGTGGCACGGGCGTATTGGCAAAGTATCGTGGACATGGTTTGGGCAAGTGGCTCAAAGCTGCCATGCTTCAAAAAGTTCTTGCAGAGCGCAAGGTTGTGAAACGCATCCGCACGGGCAACGCCGACTCGAATGAACAGATGCTCGCCATCAATCATGCACTTGGATTTAAGCCCTATATTGCAGAGATTGGTTGGCAGATTGAGATTGAAAAAATCAAGGAGTATTTATAGAAAACGTAGCTGCTTTGCGTGTAGACCCCCCTGTACTCTATTATTCACACACCAAAACTCCATTTACTGGTGGACCCGTTCCCCCCAAAATTGGGGGGAACAGGTTCAGTACAAGTAAAGGCCGTTTTTGTGTGATAACAGGAAAGTACAGGGGGATCTGCCCACCCAACGATTGTTATAGTACATCTGTGAATAACTCAACCTATTTAGCAACTGCCATCCAAGCCGCCCAAGCCTCGAGCAAACTTCACCAGTTCTATGCAGGCTCTGACCTGGGTATTTCCACCAAGTCCAGCGACATAGATTTAGTCACGAAGGTAGATAAACTCTGCGAAGAAAAAATCCGCGAGATTATTTCCTCAGCACATCCTGAGCATGTGATTCTTGGTGAAGAAGGCGGCGAGTCTGTGGGTAACGCCTCGCACCGTTGGATTGTAGACCCGCTTGATGGCACGGTGAACTATGCACACGGTTTTCCGTTTTACTGTGTCTCGATTGGTTTAGAAATTGATGGTGTGATGGAAGTCGGCGTGGTGTTAGACAGCGTTCGCGGTGAAATGTTTACAGCGACGCGCGGTGGTGGTGCATTCTGCAACGGTGTAAAAATCTCGGTCTCGAGCGAACCCGCCTTAAAAAAATGCCTCGTTGCTACAGGTTTCCCGTATGACGAAGCAGGCTTAAAGAGAAGCCTCGAGGTCTTCGCCAAAGTTCATCAAAAGGTGCGCGCGATTCGTCGTCCTGGTTCGGCGGCACTCGATTTAAGTTATGTCGCCTGTGGTCGCATTGACGGCTTTTGGGAACTCAAACTCAACGCTTGGGATGTTGCGGCGGGAATGCTCCTCATTCAAGAAGCTGGCGGCACCATTACGGGTATTCACGGCGAACCTTACTCAGTGCATGACAATAAAATTGTCGCTACGAACGGGCATATTCACGCGAAGTTGCTGGCTGCGCTCGAGCTGGATAGTGCAACAGCATAAAAGGCAGACAAGGGGACAGGGAGAAGGGGGGACAAGGAGAGATAAAAAATTCCTTGTCCCCTTGTCTCCCCTTCTCCTTGTCTCTCTTTCACTTTATTTTCCCTGACTACGGAGGAATAACGTTAAACTACAACAATGAACTCCCCCGCCCTCGTCCAGTTTTTACTCGAGCTTAGCTTCAATAATAACAAAGCCTGGTTTGATAAAAACCGCGCTCGCTATCAGGAATTACGCTTAGAGTTTATTGCGTTTATGGATGAGCTTATCGCGCGCATTGCCCGTTTTGACCCGAGCGTAAAAGATGTTTCTGCCAAGACTACACTGTTTCGCATCAACCGTGATATTCGTTTTTCCAACAACAAAGACCCGTACAAAACAAGTTTCAGTGCGGCGATTGCTTCAGGTGGCAGACACTCGACCTTGCCTGTGTATTACCTCGAGCTAACCCACGAATCTTCCATGCTGGCTGGTGGCATTTATCTTCCTGAAGCTAGCGATCTTGCGGTGATTCGCAGTTACATAGAGCGTTATCCAGAGCGAGCGGACGCACTGCTAAACCACAAAGGTTTGAAAAAACATTTTGGTGGTCTGGATACGGCAGGCACGTTGCAACGCTTTCCTCGAGGCTTTTCTGAAGGCTCCGAGCTGCTCAAGTACAAAAGTTTTACAGTGAGCAAATCGTTTGATGTCTTGGAACCAAAAAACCTGGTTGAATTTATTGGCAAACCGTTTGGAGAAATGTCGCCACTTCACGCCTGGCTGCGTGACGCGCTGGCTTACCGAAAACCGAAATAGCAGAAAGGGAGAAAGGGAGAAAGGGAGCAGGGGAGATTTGTAGCCCTCCCCCTTTCTCCCTTTCTTCCCCTGCTCCCCTGCTTCTAACAAAGTGGAAAAATAAGGCTACACTAAGTCTATGAAGCAGCTCGTAATAGACCTCGAGACCCAACGCTCGTTTGATGAAGTTGGTGGTAGTCATAACAAAGCGAAGATGGGTGTTAGTGTCGTTGGAACCTATCACTACGATGAAGATAAATATGTTGCTTACCGCGAAGACAGATTTGCAGAACTCACAACGGCCTTAAAAGAAGCTGAGTTAGTAATTGGCTTTAATCTGCATGGATTTGATTATCCGGTGCTCGCTGCCCAACTTGGTGACTGGGTTTATAACCTCCCCACACTAGATTTAATGATGCAGGCACAAAAAGCCATTGGTCAGCGCGTGAGTTTAGATTCGATTGCAAAAGCAACTTTGGGCATGGGCAAGACTGGTTCTGGTTTGGACGCACTCGAGTATTACCGCGCGGGCAACTGGGAGAAGCTCGAGCGTTACTGCCTGGAAGATGTGAAGCTCACCAAAGACATCTACGAATACGCCAAAAAACACGGGCACGTTTTGTTTCAAAAAGGCTATAAAAAAGGCATCATTGCGATGGAATTTGGGAGCAGTCCGTACAAAGCGATTTTTGAAGAAGCCGCCGCGACAAGAGCGAGTGTCAAAATGATTTACGGCGCAAAGCAACGCCTCGTTGATGTCATTGGTTTTGAGGGTATGTACATTCGCGCTTATGACCACACGAAAAAAGAAGAACTCGTGTTTAGGCTAGACCGCGTGGAAGGTGCGGAGTTGGTGCCGTCTAGTACACCACTATTCTGAAAGGTTATTCGTTTTTCGTGATTCGTTGTTCGTTAAACGCTTTTACGAATCACGAAAAACGAACGACGAACAACCAGCCTATTTGTTTTCCCAAGGTTTGTAACTAGCTGCAACGAAGTAAAGCCCATACGGCGGCACGTTCTGTCCTGCCTGGCTGCGGTCTTTGGCGTTAAGTATCCTGGTAATATCGCTCGGTTGTAGTTTGCCTTCACCAACCTCGAGCAGCGTACCCACCACCGCTCGAACCATGTTTCTTAAAAACCCATCGGCAGCAATATGTAGATTGAGTTCACGTTCCTTATGTTCTAACTCGCAAAGATAAATTGTCCTTGTTGTTTCTCTTGTCTCTTGGGTAGCAAGTGAGGTGAAGTCGTGTGTGCCTTCAAAAAGCCTTGCTGCCTCTTGCATTTTTGCAACATTTAGTTTTTGAAATAAAAATAAAACTTTACCACGCTCTAAAGCTGTTCCCTGAAAATAATCTCTTGCCAGTTTCATTTTGTAAACGTAACGACGATACAAACAATCAAACTGTGCATCAAAATCAGCGTTTACATTTTCAATCCTGTAAACGCGCACGTCTTCGGGCAGGTGTGCGTTGAGTGCGAGTGCGAGTTTTTCATTGGGTATAGGCGTGGTCGTGTCCAGGTGTGCGACCATCGCCACTGCGTGAACACCTGCGTCTGTTCTGCCTGCGGCTTTTAGGTTTTTGTGTTCGCCTGGAAGTTTGGCAAGTGCTGCCAGCAGCACGCCTTGCACGGTTCGCTCGAGTGTTTTCGCCTGGAGTTGCCAGCCGTGAAAGTTTGTGCCATCGTACTCGAGGGCGAGTTTGATTCGCCTCATTTTATTTAATTAAAAGCTCGAAGAAAGGAACATTGAGGTAATACAGTTCTGTACCTCGCTTCATTGAACGTAGAATGCTAATTTGCTCGAGTTGTTTTAGATAGCTTGCAGCAGTTTGACGCGCAGCTATTCCCTCTAACTCTAAAAATTTTATTTTGCAATACGGCTGACGAAACAAAAGCTCTACCAGCTCTTTCCGGTAGACTTTAGGAAGTTCCATTTTGATTTTCGCCCCTGTTACTTCCATAAGACGACGTATCGCTGTGATTTTTTCACTTGTTTGTAGCGCAGTTTTCTCTACCGCTTTTAGAATATAAAGTACCCACTCTTCCCAAGCACCTTCTTCGGTAACACGCCTCAGACCTTCGTAATAATCGTTCTTGTTCTGAATGATGTAACGGCTAAGGTAGAGAATAGGAAGATTGAGCAGACCTGTCTCTACTAGATAAAGAATATTGATGATTCTCCCTGTACGCCCGTTACCATCTGGAAAAGGGTGAATCGCCTCAAATTGATAGTGCATAACGGCCATTTTGATAAGCGGGTCGAGATCATCATAGGCATAGAGAAAATGCTCGAGATTTGCTAACAAATCACGAATAATTTTTTCCCCCTCTGGAGGTGTGTAAATAATTTCTTGGTGACTATTTGCGATTTTCGTGCCAGGTAATTTGCGGATGCCAAAACGACTTAATTTAATGGTTTGTACTATTTCTTCAAAAAGCGTCGTGCTGAGTGGGCGACCTTTGCGAATGGCTTCGTAACCTATCCAAAGTGCTTGGTTGTAGTGCAAAACCTCTTTTGTAGCGTGGTCATACTGAGTTGTTTCTTCAGCAAAAGCGCGGTAAAGCTCGTCATTCGTCGTAACGATATTTTCAATTTCTGAGGACAGTTTTGCCTCTTGTAAGCCCAAAGCGTTTAGTAAAATAGTTTGGTTTGGGATGAGGTCTCCAGCTCCCTTTAACTCAGCTAGAGCGCGACTCGAGTCAACGACCTGTTTCAAAATTCTTTTTGTCTCTAGCTCCGTTTGAGGTGGCAAAAAGGGTAAATCATTGTAAGGAAGATTCTTATTAAAGGTCATAGCAGCTATTTTACATCATTTGTCGAAAAAAGCTTTCATTTTGTACACATCAAGTGAGAATGTCGAATTGGTGTACATATGCGTAATAGTTTACAAATGCGTATTATTACTACTGTAATTGTACTGAGATCACGAAGAAGTGTTTGCTGTAAGTTTCCCTTTTTCAGCTAAACCAAATAGTCTGCCAAGCCAAGGTGTCAGCAGCAATCCCACATACCCCAGCACCAAATACCTCACAAACGAGCCAATCGGGTCACGCTTGAATTCTTCGGGTAATAGGACGCTCGAGCCAATCAAAAATCCAAAGACCAGCACGACTCCGAGCAGTGCCAGAACGACGCGCTTCCACAGTAGCTTGGGTGCGCGGTGCTCGAGTAAAAGTGGTGCAGTGATATACGCAGCGAACGCCCCCGTGAGCAGTCCAGACTCGGGCGTGGGCGCAAAGATATTAAGTACCAGTGGAATCGCAAGCCCTAATAACAACGTAACCCACCAGGGAATTCGTAGTGCGTTTGTGACAAAGGTGTCAACCAGCATCGTCAGTCCAATAATGGCGATGCCAATGACAATGCCGCCGACAATATCAATGACCCAGTGAACACCCAAATAAAGGCGACTGAGCGAAACGAGCGCAATCATCGTGACTGCGAGTATCCACAGCCATCGCCTGCGAAAATAAAACGCCGCCAAGCCCCAAAATGTTGTCGAGCCTTGCGCGTGACCACTCGGGAAGGCACCACCGCCCGCACTGTCTATCGCTGCCTGACTGCGCGCAATGGTCGGGTCGAGGATGAAGGGGCGCGGCGTGTCCATCAGGATTTTCAGGTGTTGGTTGAGGTAAAAACTGATGAGCAAAAATATCCCGAGTCGTCTGCCGATGCTGGCATCCACGCCTAAAAAAACAGCAATCAGTAAAGCGATATAAACTTGCTCTGAGCCGAGATTGGTAATGAGTAGCATCAGCGAATCTAAAAATGGTGACGCAAAACTTTGTAAAAAACCTATAAATTCCACGATGCTACTTTAACAGGGAAAGGCGGTGGAAGGTTGAAAGTTGTTGGCAATTAGGTATCCATTTGTGGTGCTTGTCCATACGTCGAGACCTCGAGACTGAATACGAGACCCTGCCAGTCATGATTGTCGCCTAAGAGTTTTTCCCGATTAGCCTGGGCAATCTGTCTAAAGTAGCGCAGGGCCCCCAAGTCATCCAAGTTTGATGTGTTTAAGTCTAAATGCTCTTTGAACAAAGCAACGCGAAAGCCTCGTACACTCTCAGGAGAGGCAATAGCTGCATTCAGTTCACTGTTGCCAAACAGTGAGTAGCGGTGCAGGTTTGCCGAACCTACCGTAGCCCAGGCATCATCAACGAGCATGAGTTTGGAGTGTACGTAAACGCTTTTGCGAAGACCATCTGCTCCGAGACCAGCCATGCCAGCAAGGGTGAAGGTGTCATACTGACCAAGTGCTGAGCGAGCTTCAAAAAAAGCTCTACGCTCGAGTGAGTCATAGGCAGTAGGCGAGATGTCAGGCGCGGCAGGCATGAGCAATACGACTTCAACACCTCGTCTTAATGCGCCTTGCAATGCTTCTACAATCTCGAGCACTTCAACATACTGATTTTCCATATAAACCGTTCGCTGAGCAGACTGTATAGCCAGGCAGTATTGGTCAAAGTTACTTTGCTCACCCGAAGCAATATCAAAAGCATGTCCACTAACGCTTTTTTGTCCATCCCTGTATCGCCCAGCGTGAATCGTGCGCTGTATCTGAATCTCGGCTGTTCCGCGCGCTATGGGTAGCCGTGTTGGAAACCCCAAGTCTGTGTTACCTTGCTCACCCCAACAGCCATCATGGATGTGGCGTTCGCTCGCTTCATTCCAACGCTGCACGAAGTTGTGGCAAACATCAGCGACTGCTGGCCCAGCAAGCTCGACATAAACATCATGGTTTTGCTCCTCACCCTCGCTTTTGGTAAACCTGTGACCAGGCATAACCACTGAATGTGGATTAAGGTTAATGCCACCAACAAAGGCACTCCCCGCATCTTCACCCGCATCAATAAGCCAAGTCTTTTGATGCTGACAGAAACCTGGCTGGGCGCGGTCCCAGCGAATGTTTATGCCTGGGTTAAGTTCTCGTAATGCTGCAAAGTGTTCTGGCGCACCCCAAAATGCCTTATGCCTATATGAAACCATCTCGTCATCAGGTCGCCAGAAAATAATGCGAACATCAACGCCACGCTTAGCAGCACGGTCAAAAACGTGAAGCGCACTGCCACGTCCATCAGGCATCTGGAAGCCTGGCCACATGAAAGTAACGGTTGCCCACACACGGTGCTGCGCTGTTTCGATAGCCTCACAAATACGTCTAAACGCTGGCTCACCATCAATCAAAAGACTTGCTGAGTTTCCGCCTCGAGTCGGGTAGGAACCTGTTGTTACAAATGGGAAGGGTTCATGATGTGACATTGGGGTATCGTACCTAGTTCGCATTAGAAGAGAAACCTGATTGCTAATAGCTGCTTTGTTACTTTCAACCTTCAACCTGTAACCTTCAACCTGTAACCTTGTCTGTATGGCTTTGCCACCACTGAATGACACCATCGCTGCTATCGCCACCGCTCCAGGAGTTGGCGCAGTTGGCATTATTCGCCTGTCTGGGCGAGATGCTTACAGCATCGCCGACAACCTTTTCAAACCACGCCAGGGAAAGTGCGTTAAAGATTTACCCCCTGGTCGTGTAGTTTATGGGCAGATTATGGATGCTGCTAATGTTATTGACGAAGCCCTGCTGCTAACATTTCGTGCGCCACATTCGTATACAGCGCAGGATGTGCTCGAGCTACAAACACACGGCGGCCCTGCTGTCCTGCGAGAAGTTTTAGAACTCTGTGTCAAACACGGCGCAAGACTCGCACAGCCAGGCGAGTTCACGCTTCGTGCCTACTTAAATGGGCGACTCGATTTGGTGCAAGCAGAAAGCGTTTTACAACTTGTCAATGCACAATCAGACAGTGCCAGACGAAACGCCACACTCGGGTTAAGCAAAGCTCTGACTGAACAACTTAACCTCATTCAAAGCGATATTACAAGGGTTTATGGCAGCATTCAAGCCATGTTTGATTACCCTGATGAAGGTGTGCCAGATGCCGAATTTGCTGAACCGTTACAGCGAGCAGTGAGGCGCATTGATGAACTTTTGGTAACTGCCAAAGCAGGACAGATTGCACAAAAGGGCGCGAAGTTAGCTTTAATTGGAAAACCCAACGCGGGTAAGTCTAGCTTGCTGAATGCCTTACTTGGTTATCAACGTTCCATCGTCAGTGAGATTCCTGGTACGACAAGGGATTACCTCGAGGCACCTCTCGCTATAGACGGCATTCCGATTACTGCGACAGACACAGCAGGTTTAAGAAATACCGAAGACGTGATTGAAGCCGCAGGCGTAAAAGTCGCCAGAGATATTGCCGCGAACGCCGACCTGACCCTTTATCTCATTGACAGTCACGAAGAGTTAAGCTATGAAGATTTGGAAATGCTGAATTCTTTGGATAAAGAGAGACTACTGGTGGTCTCGAGCAAGAGCGATTTGCAACATGTCTGGAGTCCAGAAACATTAGTGCAAAAAGTCTACAGCGTTTCTGCCGTAACAAGCGAAGGCTTACCAGAACTTAAAAGCGCGATCAAAGAAAAACTTTTGGGTGATGTGGGCAGTAGCCAACTTTGGATTACGAGCGAACGCCATGCAGAAGCATTGCAACGAAGCAAAGATTTTTTACTACAAGCTATGAACACGAGCGACGATTTAGCTGCGCTGGATTTGGAGCAAGCACTTAAAGCACTGGCAGATATTACAGGGCGTGGTGAAATTGCCGAGGAGACGCTCGAGCATATCTTCGCTAACTTCTGTGTTGGCAAATAATTGGGAGAACAAAGTCATGATTACAAAATCAACCTTGAATGCTTGGGATAAGTTCATGGTGAGCAGCCAACACTTACTGCGCCCCATTGAGAATGATAAACACTACGATGAAGTTGCAGCCTTCCTGGATGAACTTTTAGAAAAAGAAGAATCCTCGAGAAGTACCGGAATTCTTATTGACTATGTGACACAACTCATTTCAGAGTATGATGAAAAGCTCGAGCTACCTGAGTCCGAACCCAGTCAGGTGTTAGCTTTTTTGATGGAGCAACACAACCTCAAGCAGAAAGATTTAGCACATCTCATTCCACAAGCAGTGGTGAGTCAGCTTCTCAACGGTAAACGGTCTTTTAGTGCCACACATGCAAAAGTTCTAGGGAGTTATTTCAAAGTGTCGCCTGAAGCGTTTTTATAATTCATCTCGAATGGACTCGAGTTTTCCAAGAAGTTCTGGCAATTCTTTTGTGATGATGTTCCACAAAATGGGTAGGCTCAGCCTAAAGTATTCATGGGTAGCATAATTACGAACGGCACTTAGTTCTTTCCAGGGCAGGTCAGGATAACGCTTGGTAGTATCTTCAAGGGCGCGCACGGCTTCACCCATGACGATAAACTCGTAACTTACAGCACGAATAGTTTTACGGTCCTGACTAAAATCCTCGTAAGACATGTTGCGAGTGTACTCGAGGATCGCTCGCCCACTTTCTAACATGTCTTCAATACGCTCTCGCTCCGACCTAGAAGACACGCACGGCTTCCTTCAAAACACTTTCTTTAATGGGTTCACGTAAACTATCTGGTGTACCAACATCTACTGGACGATGCAGAAAGGTTTCAAATTTCTCTTGTAATCCAAAAAACTCTAATCCCATTGGGCGCGATAATTCTACCAGAAGGTCAACATCACTCTCAGCCGTTGCTTCATTTCGTGCCACAGAACCAAAAAGCTGAACGGATGACACACCGAGTCGCTCGAGTTCTCTTTGATGACGTTTAAGTGTAGTGATAACTTCTTGTCTGTGCATAAATTTAATACCGTATAACGCTAAAGTTTGCTGTAGGCCTTCTCGACTTCCTTCGCTGCTTCCTGCACAGCTTTGGGAAAGCCAGAAGTAATGGTTTCTAAAACGTGTTTGGCAGTAAATTCAATCATGCGTGTGAGGGCTTTACCGCCCCATTTTTCTGCCTTGGGCAAAAGCA
>JBOFGY010000044.1:0-14608 GCA_051649365.1 Trueperaceae bacterium | reverse complement strand
AACTTGGACTCAATCACCCGATGGGGCCGCTCGAGCTAGCAGACTACGTCGGGCTTGACACGATGCTCTTTATTTCCGACTCGATGACCGAAGCAATGGGGGAGAGGTTTCGCGCACCGCAGACACTTAAAAAACTTGTGGAAGCAGGTAGGCTCGGGCGTAAAACAGGGCAAGGGTTTTACAGCTACGACGATAAAAAGTAAAAACTATAAACGTTTTAACTACAGACGCTAAGGTTGAGCTAGCTAAAGCAATGGTTCCAGATTCAAACCGTGTCACTGTAGAAAAGTACCCGTTAAAGAAGATTTTCCGCCCGATTTTTGGTCGAGCGGAAGGTTGGATTATGAATCAAGTTTCTTAAGCTGCTCAATCCAAGCAACTATGTCCTCGATGCAAGAGTAGAATAAGTTCCTTTTCGATTGATCGGGAAAATTATCGAATTTTACTTTCTCATCTGCGAGACAAGTGCCAAGTAAATCTAATGTTTCCTGATCCCAAGAAGCTATAGTTTTCTTGAAATAGCAAACACTACCCATTACGTCGCAGTAGCAAACTGCTTTGCCTTCCATATAGCCATATATGACTACAGTAAAACCGTATACGCGGCAAGCAACTTTTTCATAATCCTTTCTGGATAAATTAGTAGACATTGTTTTTCCTCGATAACGTTATAAAGTATCCGCCTTTACAATAGTGATTTCTCAAGCTACTCGTTTTGTTACGTTTTTGTCTAGCACTGAATTGACTGTTAGATTAATGTTCCATTATACGCTAAATTCCCTCCTAAACTTGTCATTATGGTTATGTTTATTGAGCGTTTTGAGTGTAATTTCTAAACATTGACCTTTGAGATACGTTTCCCTGTTGAGAAGGAAACAGCAAGACAATGAATTGTTTGATCCCGTAAAAATAGAAACATCTTACTCTTCAAAAACATGAAACAATAAACAAATGCAGCGCGCCCTCGAGCTTCTTCAAACCACCTTTGGCTATAACGGGTTTCGTGGTAAGCAAGAGGCGATTATAGGTCAAGTTTTAGAGGGTAACGATGCGCTCGTTTTAATGCCCACTGGTGGCGGCAAATCACTTTGTTATCAAATTCCGTCCATCCTGCGTCCTGGTGTGGGTGTCGTGGTGTCGCCGCTTATTGCACTCATGAAAGACCAAGTGGACGCGCTCTTGCTAGTGGGGGTGAAAGCAGCTTTTTTGAACTCGAGCCTCACGACACAGCAAGCGCGTGATGTTGAAGCTTTACTATTACGCGGCGAACTGGATTTGCTTTATGTGGCACCCGAGCGGTTGATGACAGAACGGTTTCTCGAGTTTTTAGAGCGTGTTCCTATTTCACTCTTTGCGATTGACGAAGCCCACTGCGTGTCTCGCTGGGGTCACGATTTTCGCCCTGAATATTTGCAACTTTCCATTCTTGCCAAGCGTTTCCCGCAAATACCGCGTATCGCTCTCACGGCAACGGCGGATGACATCACGCGCAAAGAGATTGTCGAAAAACTTTGCTTGCAAAATGCCCAGCAGTTTATCTCTTCGTTTGACCGCCCGAATATTCGCTATACAGTTGTCAACAAACAAAACGGCAAGCAGCAGTTTATGGAGTTTTACCAGGCGCAGCACGAGGGCGACGCAGGCATTGTGTATTGTCTGTCGCGTAAAAAAGTAGATGACACCGCCGAGTGGCTTAGAAAACGCGGCGTGAATGCGCTCGCCTATCATGCAGGTTTAGATGCCAGAACACGGCAAACACATCAGGAAAAATTTTTGCGTGAAGAAGGTATCGTTATGGTAGCGACGATTGCCTTTGGGATGGGCATTGATAAACCTGACGTGCGTTTTGTGGCACATCTGGACTTGCCCAAAAGCATCGAAGGCTATTACCAAGAAACAGGCCGCGCTGGGCGTGATGGCTTGCCATCAAACGCGTTTATGACGTACGGACTTGCAGATGTCATGTTGCACCGCAAGATGCTCGAGGAATCCCAAGCAGGTGACATGTACAAGCGCGTTGAAAATCAGAAGCTCGAGAAACTCATTGGCTTTTGTGAAACGGCGCGGTGTAGGCGGCAAGTGTTGCTCGAGTATTTTGGTGAAAGCGCAGAGCCCTGCGATAATTGCGACACCTGTAGAAATCCAGTGCAAACCTTTGACGGCACAGTACAGGCACAAAAATTTTTGTCTACCGTCGTTCGCACCCAACAGCGTTTTGGTGCGGGGTATCTTATTGATATTTTGCTTGGGAAACAAACATCAAGGGTTTCCGAACTCAACCATCACACCTTGTCAACCTTTGGCATCGGGCAAGAGATGAACGAAAAACAGTGGCGGGGTGTGGTGCGTCAGTTAGTCGGTTCTGGTTATCTCACAACCGATGAAGAGGGTTACGGTTCACTTAAACTCACACCAAAAAGTGCACCTGTCTTAAAAGGGCAGGAGAGGCTCGAGTTTCGCCAAGACATTACGCTTAAAGCAGAGCGCAAGCAGCGTGTTCCTCAAACAGAGTTTCAAGGTGCTGATGCAGAACTCTTTGTAGCCCTTCGCACACTGCGTGCAGACATTGCGAGAGAACAAAACGTGCCTGCATATGTCATCTTTCATGACAGCACTTTAAGGCAAATGGCGTTAGATAAACCTCGCTCACTAAGAACCTTCGCTAAACTTTCTGGAGTAGGGCAGAGGAAGCTAGAAAGTTATGGACAGGTTTTTTTAGATGTAATGTTGCAATATACTCCCGCCCTGGAAGGTGACGAAGAACCTGCCAAGCAGCGAATGCCTGTTGTTTCTGATACGGTTCTAACAACGTGGGAACTTTTGAAAGAAGGGTCATCACCCCAGCAGGTAGCAGCAAAACGCAACCTGGCAACGTCAACTATTTTTACACACTGCGCTGAACTCGTCGAAACGGGTGAACTCACGGCGATTGAAGCAACAGGTCTTGCTGAAAGCGACGTGCAGAGAATTCTAGATACCTATGACGCTTTAACCGATGAAGATAAGGGTAGGCTCAAACCGCTTTTTGACAAACTCAATGGTGAATATGACTATGGATTGTTGCGTTGTGTTTTGGCGGAGAAAAGAATGAAGCAACAATAAAAAAAGAGCCGTGAAGCGCGGCTCTTTTTTTATCACTTTCTAACAGGACTTAGTAAGACTCGTAAGCACCAAGATCAGAAGCAGCACCTTTAGGACGGGTTTCACCAGCAAGGTCTGTTGCAGGACCTTCAGCAGTTAAAGCGTTTACTGCAGGGCTAGCTTGTTGAAGTTGGAAGTCCGCGGTTGCTGCGTCAAGGCTAGGGTTTACAAAAAGTGGGTCTTCATTAAGAATGTCTGTGGATTCACCTGTGCTTACACCAGCAGTTTCATAAAGTGCGACATTATCAAAGCAGAACTCTGCCGGCTCAGAATTACCAGCAAATTGCAACTCGAGCTGTGCAGCACTATCAGTGGGTCTTGTCATGGTGAACTCGAGGGTTTGCGTCGTTACGCCACCTTCTTGAACGTTAATCGGTAAGGAAATAGCTTTACCACCGTAGAAGGTGTAGTTAGGCGCGATGGCACCTAACTTCATACCAATGTTTGCTTCAACAGTGTTGGTGGTTGAAACATCAAAGGTCAAGATATAGGACTTACCTTCAACAAGCTCTATGCCACCCTGATAGATATAAGCATCATAGACATTGGGTTGGTCAGCTTGCTCGAGGGCAACGCAGTTTTGCCCATCTGTCCAAGTGCTCGTACCTGCACCGGCTGTTGAAGCAAGCTTAAGATCCCATTCAGTAACATCGGTGTCAAAAGCACCATTTCTGATGATATTTTCACCTGTAGCTGTACCTCCATCTGTTTCTACTGGATAGGCTGGATCAGCACTGCCACCATAGAAGAGGTTATTATCAAAGGTAATGTTGGTGGCACCGTAAGAAGAAATGAACTCTCTATCATCTCTAGCGTAGAAAATGTTACCTGTGAACGTTATATTGTCGGCATTACCTGCAGAGGTTTCTGTAAAGTTGGTTTGGAAACCGTTTTGATAGAGCGTATTGTTACGAACGATGATGTTATCTGATTCGTAAATGTGAATACCACGACCACCGTTATTAAACGCAAGGTTATTCTCAAGAAGGAAGGTACCGACATATTTCACGTTATCGGATTGCGTGTTGCGTGAGTCGTCAATGATGATGCCGTTACCGTCTGTGATTTTGCGTTGAGTTGGGTCTGAATTGCTTCTAAAGTTAGGCACTTTGTTCTCATTGCCGTAAGTGATGTTGTTGCGAACATACAACTTAACACCGGTGTTGTTATCTATAGATTTATTGGCATATAAGGAAATACCACTGCCCGCTCTAGGTGAATAGAAACCGTTGTTATAAACAACGTTGTTATCAATTCTAGTGTAGTCAGCACTATTGGCACCAATCCCGCCTGTTGGGTAGTTGAACACCGTGTTATTGCGAATGATTAAGTGGTGAGGTTGTACGCCATTTCTGGTAAAAGCCAAGATGCCTGTGCTGTTGTACTTTTGGTTGCCATACGCGACGGTACTGTCGGTGCTATTAGCAAACTCGAGGGCCTCTTCTAGATCGAGGTTGGGGTTATCTCCTTCAACTGTGAAACCGTCAATGACAATATAAGGTGCTCTGATGCTGATACCACCATAGTTCACCGCAGTTTTAATGCGAGGCTTGTGGTCAGGGAAAGCTTTATAGACAATATAGTTATCAGGTTCACCCGCAGTATCAATGTTGATAACATTCTCATTGTCGGATGGGTCTAAAGAGTAGGTGCCGTCCATAACCAAAATGGTGTCACCTGGTTTGGACAAGTCAGCAGCAACTTGAATCGTTTTAAAAGCTCGGTCATCACAAAGACCATCATTGCTGTCGTCGCCGGTTTCAGCCGATACATAGTAGGTGTTACCAACAGCTCTGGGTTCAAAGGAACCAAAGTCGGCTGCGGCATCGCCACTGCCTTCACTAGCACCGTAGTTATTGCCTAACTCGCAGAGGTCGCTACCACCACCACCATCTCCGCCACCACCACCATCTCCGCCACCGCCATCGTCTCCGCCATCTCCGCCACCGCTGCCATCGTCTCCACCGCCGTTACCGGGGTTATTAACATCTACATCAAAGGTGCTCCCACAGCTCGTGATAAATAACACAGCTACAAACATCGCTATTAACAGCTTAAATTTCATAAGCCCATCCTCCAGATAGGGTTTAACCTAAAAATAGTTAAATCCTTTAGCCTTTTCTCTGCCTCGAGTCGGTATCGAGTCTTATAAACCTTAGATAACCTTCCCTCCTCTTCTGTGTGAACACAAAGACAACGTGTAGCTTTTGCTACCCATAAGGCCAGGCATCCTTCATCAGTTCTGAAAACTGGCTCATGTTATAGACCTAGCACTACTTAGGGTAGAACTTCCTTAAAATTTAAAAAAACCGACTCTGAAAGTTTACATGTTTTTGTCTAAGTTGCCAAGCCCAGTCGCCTTGCATTCCGGGGCAACCGCAAAGTCCACCGTTTACAAGTTTCCATCCACAGCTTGCACAGAAGTATCCAATTGCACAGAAGTATCCAAACGCAATCTAGAGAGTTCGTGCTGGTAAGCATGGCTGGTGAGTTGTGTATCTTGGTTGGAGTGATAAATTAAGCCTGCTTCTGGATGACGGTACTTGCCTGCCATTCTCAGAGCTTGAATAGACATCTTGCAAAATCCCTAGACCCGACAAAAGAGGCAGCTAGTATGACGTTCGGTGAAGCCACAGGGCAAAGAACCTAGCGTAAGTATTTCCATAATGAGATTGTCAAATGATGTTTGAAAAAGTCCTTTGTTAGTGAAAGTTTATCTGACAAAGTGAGCATGGAGCTACTTAAAGATAACATTAAACAACCCCCTGTTTTTCAGGGGGAGCTATTAGACTTCTTGCATAAATACCCCCGAGCATCAAACTACAAAGGACTTTTTGGAAGAAAACCTTATTTGTGCAAGAGGTCTATTTTGTTGTTTCTGACGAATACTAGCTTTGTACTGAAGTGATTTGAGCCACTTCAGTACCGAAACGATATAACTTGGCTTAAACATTCGCGCGTCGTTCTCTACCAGGACGTGCAGGTGCTGTTCCTGTTGTTGCGGCTGGTGCCTGTTGGCGTTTCTCGAGCGTGCGTTCATCGGCAACGCGCGTGTCACGAATGACATCCAAACCTGTACCTGCAGGAATAAGGCGACCCAACATGATGTTCTCTTTAAGACCAACGAGGTCATCCACTTTGCCACTAACGGCAGCTTCAGTAAGTACGTGGGTGGTGTGTTGGAAGCTCGCAGCCGAGAGCCAAGACTTGGTGGATAGGCTGGCCTTGGTGATACCGAGCAGTAGGGGCTTCCAGCTTATCGGTGTTTTGTCCTGTGCAGCGAGTTCATTATTGGTAAGGTCAACGTCAAAACGCTCGACAACTTGACCTTCTAACATTGTGCTGTCGCCACCGTCTAAGATTTCTACATACTTCAGCATCTGACGCACAATCGTTTCGATATGTTTATCGTGAACGCTCACACCCTGACCACGGTACACACGCTGAATTTCTTCGACGAGATAAGCGCGTACTGCGTCGGGGCCGCGGGACTCGAGCAAATCGTGGGGATTAATGGCACCACGTGTGAGCTGTGTCCCCGCTTCGACTTTGTCACCCTCACGTACTAAGATACGCACAGTCTTATCGAGCTTATAGGTTTTGTTAAACTGTCCGTCTTCGCTTTCGACGGTAAGGCGGAAGCGGTCATCATCCTCTTCAATTTTTACAACGCCGTCAAGTTCAGAAATCACAGCTTTGACTTTAGGTTTACGTGCTTCGACAAGTTCGATGACACGTGGCAGACCTTGCGTGATGTCTTGTCCACCCGCAACACCGCCCGTGTGGAAGGTACGCATCGTGAGCTGGGTGCCAGGTTCACCGATGGATTCGGCAGCGATAACACCAACGGCTTCACCAATAGAAACAAGTTTCATCGTAGACATGTCCATGCCGTAGCACTGGCGGCAGACACCTGCACGTGTTTGACAGGTAAGTGGACTACGCACGGCAACAGTTTTGATGTCTGGATTGCTCGCTAAGCGTTTGTAGATTGCGTCAATCGTTTCGCGTAGCATCATCGTGCCAGCAGGGTAGGTTTGACCGGTGATGTCAAAGTCTAAAGCGAGGTGGCGACCATAGAGAGACATTTCTAGCTGGCTCTTAGGACGCAAGCGACCTTCGCTGTAGAGGTTCACTTCGATAAATTCCGCGCTACCACATTCTTCATCACGAACGACGATTTCGTGGGCGACATCTACGAGTTTACGTGTTAAATAACCCGAGTCCGCGGTACGGAGTGCAGTGTCAGCTCCACCTTTACGCGCACCGTGCGTTGAAATAAAGTATTCCAAAACAGTCAAGCCTTCACGGAAGTTGGCGCGAATAGGAAGCTCAATGGTTTCGCCCGAAGGTTTTTGCATAAGACCGCGCATCCCGGCGAGCTGACGGATTTGTTGAGGGTTACCACGCGCCCCGGATTGCGCCATGATGTAGAGCGGGTTAAAGGCCATGTTGTCTTTGAAGTGCTCGAACACGGCTTCTTTGACTTGCTCTGTCGTGCTGTTCCAAAGATTAACGACTTGACTGTAACGTTCTTGCTCGGTGACAAAGCCGCGATCAAAGGCAAGGCTGATTTTCTCGAGCTTTTCCTGTGCCTGAGAGAGAAGTTCTTTTTTCTTCGGTGGAATTGAAACGTCGTCAATGCCAATCGTGATCCCCGAAATCGTCGAGAGACCAAAGCCAGCTTGTTTAAGACCATCTAAGAGTTTGGCGGTGCGCTCGATGCCAAGCACCTTAAAGGATTCGACGCAGAGGTCGCGCAGCGCACCTTTTTCGTAGGCGGTGTCGTAGCGAATAAGCGATTCTGGAACACTGCCACCATCTTCAGCCAGCGTTTCTTTCACGAGACGTGCAAAGTAAACACGGCCTGGGCTGGTCTCCAAAATTTTGCCGTCAACGCGCACAGTCACAGTGTCTTGCATGTCAATTTCGCCACGCTCGACGGCGTGCAAGGCTTCGTCCGCATTAGAGAAACGGTACTTCAGGCGACCAATACTGGTGTCTTTACCCGCCACTTTAATAGGTGAGTTTAAGTCCATCTCACCTTTCGCAAAGGCTTTCATAGCAGCTTCGACAGTTTTATAATCGCTGCCTGCGCCACGCTTGCCGACATAAAGCTGAGTTAGTACAAAGAGACCTAGAATAATATCGCGGCTTGGCCCAACGTTCGGGTTGCCGTGGGCAGGTGACATGAGGTTATGCGAAGCGAGCATTTGGAGTCTTGCTTCTGCTTGTGAGTAAACCGAAAGTGGCACGTGAATGGCCATTTGGTCGCCGTCAAAGTCAGCGTTAAACGCTTCGCAGACAAGAGGGTGAAGCTGAATGGCTTGACCTTCGACAAGGACAGGCTCGAAGGCTTGGATACCTAAGCGGTGCAGCGTCGGAGCGCGGTTCAAAAGAACTACACGGTCTTGAATGACTTCCTCGAGCGCGTCCCAAATTTCATCTCTAGTGTCGCGGTAACGCTCGAGCATTTTGCGAGCACTTTTGATGTTCGAGACAACCTGGCGTTCTTCTAAAGTCTTAAAGAGGAAGGGTTTGAAAAGTTCCAACGCCATACGCTTGGGTACACCGCACTGATTGAGTTTGAGCTGTGGCCCGACGACGATAACCGAGCGACCTGAATAATCTACACGTTTACCTAAAAGGTTTTGACGGAAGCGTCCTTGTTTACCACCAAGTAAGTCGGTGAGTGAACGAAGAGGACGGTCACTGCCAGGATGTACCACCGCAGCACCACGTCGTCCGTTGTCAATCAGTGCGTCAACCGCTTCTTGCAACATGCGCTTCTCGTTGCGAACAATCATTTCAGGTGCGCCTTGTTGCATGAGTTTTTTAAGGCGGTTGTTACGGTTGATAAGGCGGCGGTAAAGGTCGTTAAGGTCGGAGGTCGCAAAACGTCCACCTTCGACTTGTACCATCGGACGTAGTGCAGGTGGCATAACAGGAACAGACTCGAGAATCATCCAGGCAGGATTATTACCCGAGGCAATAAAGTTGCGTGCGATTTCTAAACGCTTACGTGCTTTGGCACGTTTGTGGCGGCTCGGACTCGTCATTTCATCGGCGAGTTCTTTCTCGAGCACACGGAGGTCTAAAGACTCGAGGAGTTCTTTAATTGCTTCCGCCCCCATCTTGGCTTCAAAGTCGTAGGACTCAATAAGACGTACTTGATGACGTACCAAGTCAATCTCGACGCGACCTGAAATATCTGCTTTAACTTTGCCATTGTCGGCGAGGTCGTCACCAGGAACAACGCGATCACCGTTTACAACGATGGGTTCATCATTGTAGGGGTACATGCGTGCTCGAGAAACAATAATGCTTGCAGGGAAGCCCAAGCGCACTTTGCCGTCCGCAGCAGCGGTAAGTTCTTTGGCAGGGTCAATAGCACCAACAACCTTTTCGCCCTCTGTCACTTCGGCACCATCACCAACCAGTGTGTGCATGGTGGGGTCCATATCGTGCATTTCGCGGCGTTCCCATCTGATGTTAAGCGTAAGTTCCATATCGCTGCCACGCTTTTTGTTCTTTTCAACTTTGGCACTAGCAGAAGTGGGTACAGAAAGTTTGGCACCTGCACTGCCCTTAGCAAGTTCAGCACCTTTCTCTACAAATTCACCTTCACCCGTGACGAGTTCCACACCCGCAGGGATAAAATAGCTGGCTACCAACGCGTCATCTTTATCTACGTCGTGGATGTTAAGAACTGAGCCTTCTTCCCCAATAGCTAAAACTTGCACGACACCTTCTGCCGTAGAGACGAAGCTGTAGTCATCAGAAAGTTCGGCGATGGGTTGACCGCCCGTATATTTTTCATCTTCAATCCAAGCTTTAGACGGCACCGTTAAAAGCGCACTGCGGGATTCTTTATAATCGAAAATAATTTTGCGTGGAAAACGGTATTGGGCGATGCCTGAAATTTTTGCCTTCACACCCTTGGCGAGTTGTTGCCCGGTTTCGACGGCTTCACCATCACCGACCACAGCGTCTTCACCTGCGGGTACAGTGTAGGTTTCTTGCATCCCAATTTTGAGCTGGCGATATTCATCATCAGAGAGAAGGTCGCCACGCTTGAGGGCGCGTCCGTCTTTATAGGCACTCATCGGATTTGTCACGACGTACTTCGCAAAGTAAAGGACTTGCTCGAGCTGACTCGTCGAAAGATTTAACAAGGCCCCAATTTTGCTAGGAATATCTTTGACATACCAAATATGGGCGCAGGCCGTTGCAAGTTCAATGTGCCCCATGCGGTAACGGCGCACGGTGGCCTTTGTTACTTCGACACCGCACCGTTCGCAGACTTTACCTTCAAAACGCTGGCGTTTATATTTTCCGCACGCGCACTCGTAATCTTTTTCTGGCCCGAAGATGCGCTCATCAAACAATCCGTCACGTTCTGGTTTCAGTGTGCGGTAGTTGATGGTCTCAGGCTTCGTGACTTCGCCGTAGCTCCAGTTGCGAATCTGCTCGGGGCTGGCGATTTTGATTAATACTTTCTCGAAATCTCTCATTGAATCTCCTTCGGAGAAGCTGTCAGCCATCAGCTATCAGCTTTCAGTTTTTACTGACGGCTGACACGGCTGATAACTGTTAGCTCAACTACCTAACAACAATCCTGCCTTTGCCGGCCTCATCGAATATCTGCACGTTCTTATTGTTCTCGTCTAAGACTTGTACATCCAAACCCAGGGAGTGAAGTTCTTTTACCAATACTTTGAAGGACTCGGGCATGGTAGGTTCTAATACGTCGTTGCCTTTGACAATCGCTTCATAAGAGTCGTTACGTCCATCAATATCGTCAGACTTTAAGGTGAGCATTTCTTGCAACGTGAACGCGGCACCGTGTGCTTGGAGAGCCCAGCATTCCATTTCACCAAGACGCTGACCACCAAACTGCGCTTTACCGCCTAAGGGTTGCTGTGTAATAAGCGAGTAGGGGCCAGTGGAGCGGGCGTGCATTTTGTCTTCGACCATGTGATAGAGCTTCATGACGTACATGACACCAACCACAATCGGGGCATTGATGGGTTCACCGCTGCGACCATCAAAAAGAATCGTTTTACCTGAGCGGGTCAAGGCTTTTTGTGCGCCTTCTGTGTCTAAGCCTTCGGAAACAATACCGAGTTTGGCAGAACGTTCGATAACATCTAGAGAACGCTTGTCATGACCAAAGCCGTCCTGTTTGAGCTGGGCGATGGTTTCTTCGGCACTCTGCTCAAGCACGTCCTTAATTTGATCTTCTTGCGCGCTGTCAAACACAGGTGTGACATAAGAGACACCGTATTTGTACGCGGCAAAGCCAAGGTGCGTTTCTAAAATTTGACCGAGGTTCATACGGGAAGGCACACCAAGTGGGTTAAACACGAGGTCAACAGGCGTACCATCTTCCATGTAGGGCATGTCTTCAGGTGGCAAGATTTTTGCAACGACACCTTTGTTCCCGTGACGATTCGCAAGCTTATCCCCTTCGATGAGGCGACGCTTCTGGGCGATGTACACACGCACCATTTCTTGTACACCTGGCTTAAGTTCTACGCCAGGCTCACCGCGCTTAAAGCGTACAGTGCGAAGCACGATGCCACCTTCACCCGGTGGAACGCGAAGCGAGGTGTCTTTGACCTCACGCGCTTTTTCACCAAAGATTGAACGGAGCAAACGCTCTTCTGGGGTGGGTTCCGTTTCACCTTTGAAGCTCGTGTGACCAACCAGAATATCACCTTGTTTAACTTCGGCACCAATGCGCACAACGCCGTCTTCGTCTAAGTCGCGCAGAGCCGCTTCAGAAAGTCCTGGAATATCACGCGAGATTTTCTCGGGACCGAGTTTGGTATCTCTGGCTTCCTTCTCGTACTTCTCGACGTGGACGCTCGTATAAGCATCGTTGCGAACGAGCGTTTCAGAAAGCACAATTGCATCCTCGAAGTTGTAACCGTCAAAGGGCATAATTGCAATAAGGATGTTTTTACCGAGAGCCAAACGTCCGTTTTGTGAGGAAGGACCGTCTGCTATCACTTGCCCAGCTTCAACTTTATCGCCACGGTTGACGATAGGGCGTTGGTCAAGGTTCGTGTTTTGGTTTGAGCGTTGAAAACGTGCCAAGACATGTTCTTTGTCTACACCCTTACTGTTTTTAATCACGACTTTGCGTGCGTCTACGTGGCTGACCGTACCAGACTCTTGCGCCAGCATAACGGTACCAGAGTCGCGTGAGACACGCTCTTCTACACCCGTGCCGACAAACGGTGCATCCGCGCGGAGAAGTGGCACAGCTTGAGATTGCATGTTAGAACCCATGAGCGCGCGGTTTGCGTCGTCATGCTCGAGAAAGGGAATAAGCGATGTTGGCACTGAGACAATTTGCTTCGGTGATACGTCCATGAGGTTGATTTCTTCAGGGATGAGCTGCACAGGGTCACCAAGTTTGCGGGCTACAATGTACTCAGCATCGAAAGAACCATCTGCTTTAAGCGGTGTATTCGCTTGCGCGACGGTGTATTTATCTTCTTCGTGAGCGGTCATGTAGATGACTTCACTCGTGACCTTGCCGTCTTTAACGACGCGGTAAGGAGCTTCAATAAAGCCAAGCTCATTCACTCTTGCAAAACTTGCCAAAGACGTAATAAGACCAATGTTCGCACCTTCGGGAGTTTCAATCGGACAAATGCGCCCGTAGTGGGTGCGGTGTACGTCACGGACATCGAAGCCTGCGCGTTCGCGTGTAAGACCGCCAGGCCCAAGTGCCGAGATACGACGCTTGTGACGAAGTTCTGAGAGTGGGTTCACTTGGTCTTTGAACTGCGATAACTGGCTACGCCCGAAAAATTCGCGGAGTGCCGCGACGATGGGGCGGTTATTGACAAGCTTTTGTGGTGTGGCTGCGTCAGGGTCGCCAAGGAGCATACGCTCACGGACACCACGCGCCATTCTGCCCAGCCCTACACGGATTTGGTCAGCGACGAGTTCGCCCACGGTGCGGATGCGGCGGTTCCCGAGGTGATCAATATCGTCTTCGGTATAGCCTTCTACGCCAGCTTGAAGACTGATAAGGTACTTGATGGTGTCAATAAGACCATAGTCAACGAATTGCCCATTAATAAAGCCAAGCAGGGTTTGTTGTTTGTGCTCGAGCCCTAACTTATTATTCATTTTAAAGCGTCCTGCCTCACCAAGGTCATAGCGGCGTGGGTCTGCGAGTAAGCCAAAAAGATAATTGGTTGCTTTATCCACTTTGGGTGGGTCGCCTGGGCGCAAAATTGTAAAGAGACGCAAGAGGGCTTCTTCAACACCTGCGTTGGCGGATTCGTCGTTCTCGAGCGTTTTATCAATCATGCTCTCGTGACCCTTAAAGAGTCCACGGATTTGGTCATTGCTCATACCCAAAACACGGAGCATGAGGGAGAAATAAAACTTACGTTTGTTGACTTTCATCCAGAGAATATCAGAGTTGTCGTACTCGACTTCAATCCAAGGGCCACGCTTCGGCATAGGGATGATGCTGGCGAGGTACGTTCTGCCTGTGCCTTTGGGAGTGCCAGTAAAATAAACACCTGGCGAACGGTGAATCTGCGACACAATCACGCGGTCTGCACCGTTGACAACAAAGGAGCCGTTCTCAGTCATGATAGGTACATCACCTAAGAACACTTGGTCTTCTTTAATAAGCCCAGTATCTTTGTGGATAAGCTGCAGTTTAGCAAAGAGACCCGCATGATAGGTGAGGTCTTTTTCACGGCACTCTTCGGGACTAAACTCTGGTTCGACGAGAGTGTACTCGAGAAAATCCAGCACTAAGCCCGTCTGCCGCCCACGCTCGGTTTCGTCAATGGGGAAAATTTCCTTAAAGGCCGCCTGGAGCCCGATACTTTCCCTTTTACTTAGCGGTTTCTCGCGTTGCAAAAACTTTTCGTAAGATTTAATCTGGATATTGGTGAGGTTGGGTAAATCTATAACCTCTTTAATGCTGCCAAAACGTCTGATTTCGCGCATTAAAACCCCTTTCTGCTGTAATGATGTAAAATGTAATGCCACAGAACACGACAAAAAGCCATGAGCTCACCCATGGTTCCTTGCTTAAATTTTTGGTGCAAAGGTTGCAACTGCTCTTCTACCCTATATTTTTATGAATCTGCGTTTAGATCGTTTACGTTCGGTTTTACACTTTTGTGGTCATGTGCCCTGACTTGCCATCATGCAAAGGGTGCCTCAACCCAGCCATAGGTCTAATGACAGAACCCATATACTACTACAGATTATGAGCTTGTCAAGTAGCCGAGCGACAAATTTATGGGTCCCTGAAAACTACCTCTACATCTCTCTCGCCGTGTAATACCAAATTTACGAATGAGTGACCCATAAGTAATAGAATGGTATATGAGTCGAAAGATAAATCCGATCAAGTGGAAAGAAAGCGCGGAGGAGCTAGAGCAGCACTATCGTCAAGAGAAGAATCTTGAAAAGCGTAAAC
>JBOFGY010000043.1:0-4886 GCA_051649365.1 Trueperaceae bacterium | reverse complement strand
ACAGGACTTACGCAAAAGGCTAAGATTTGCTAAATTTTGCAGATAAAAAAGCGCAAGAGGCAACCCAGTCGGGTAGATGACTACCAGTTTTTGCTAGTCAGCCAAGTGAACTACACCATGACGTACTTTGCAGCGCGTTCGGAGGAGTGGAGTCACGATGCGGTCAAGCGGTACTTAATGAATGAGACCTTGAGTGGCAAGGAGGTGTGGGAACATAGCAAAGGGTTGATTGAGACATCTGAGCAAGGGTATGTGGTGATAGATGACTTTGTGCTAGACAAAGATTATTCCCAGGATATTGAACGTGTTCGCCACCTGTACAGTGGCAAAGAGAAGACCCAAATCAATGGGATTGGCATCGTCACCTGCATGTATGTCAACCCGGAACGTGGACGTTATTGGTTGATTGATTACCGCATCTATGACCCAGAGCGTGATGGCAAGAGCAAAATTGTTCATGCCAAAGAGATGCTCGAAAACATCGTCAACCACAAACAGCTCGAGTTTGGGTATGTCACCTTTGATGCCTGGTATAGCAAGATGGAACTGCTCAAAAAGCTTGAAGGGTACGGCAAAATCTACTACTGCACCATTAAAGGCAATCGCAACGTATGTGAACAAACGAGCTTTAGCCCAGGCGAGGAAGCACACTATCAGCGTGCAGACGAGTTGCTTTGGTCACGCACCGAAGAGCAAAGTGGCAAACTCGTTCATCTTCACACATTCCCTAAAGGTCACACCGTGAAACTGTTTCGGTTGGTGCTTTCAGACAAGCGCACGGACTACCTTATTACCAATGAGGTGACTCAGCATTCTACGCAGGCGGCACAAGAAGCGTTTCGCCCGCGTTGGTGTGTCGAGCAGTTCCACCGTGAAGTCCAGCAGGTGACTGGCATTGACCAATGTCAAGCTAGACTGGTCCGCATTCAACGCAATCACATTGCCTGTTCCTTTCTCGTCTGGAACAGACTCTCTTTCCTAGCCCACCACCTCAGAACTTCCGTCTACGCCCTCAAACAAAATTTACTCGACGACTACATGAAGCAGCAACTTCGTTCCCCTTCCCTTCACATGGGCTTTGTCTGACGTGCGTAAGTCCTGTACTTAAAAAATGACGCAGAACATGTTTAAATTACAGCTACCTGAGGGAACTTACTACCGCTCACAACGGTACTGTACGATGAGCGCGTTTCAAGAGCGTTTCACGTCAAGCAAAAGCCATAGTCGTCGTTATTGCAAAAAACGTTAGCTTCATTGTGTAAGGGTATTTAGAATCCAAAAAAGCTGATTCCCTCTGCCTCTAAGGGCTGAATATCAGCTGGAGTGACCACTCAGCACTCAGTTTCTAAGGTATCTTTAGCTCTTGATTCTTTAGTTCACCTTACTATATACTACACAGGTTTGCTTACCCCCTACCCGCAACGTTGGGTCTGGGGGTTGGTTTGTCGTGTGTACCTGAAGTTTTTTGGGGTATGTCTCAAGTTTAAGGTCGTGTGTCTACAAGAATGTGTCGTTTTAACGTCTTCTAAGTAGTCTCGCCATGAACAAATAGACCCGCTAGGTTTACCGCGCTAGACGGGATTTTTTAAGGAGAGTGATTGCTCTGCCAACGGTCAACCAACTGCTGCGCCAAGGTCGTAAACCCTTACGCGCTAAGACCAAAGTACCTGCCCTCAAGGGCAGCCCCCAGCGTCGTGGTGTTTGCACGGCGGTCAAAACCATGACCCCGAAAAAGCCAAACTCTGCGCTTCGCAAAATTGCCCGTGTCCGTTTGTCCTCTGGTTACGAAGTGACTGCCTATATTCCTGGTGAGAAGCACAACCTGCAAGAACACTCGGTTGTTCTTATTCGCGGGGGCCGTGTTAAAGACTTACCAGGCGTTCGTTATCATATTATTCGTGGCACGCTCGATACCCAAGGTGTAGGTGTAGGCCGCTACGTGCAGCGCAACAAAGGTCGCAGTAAATACGGCACCAAGAAACCCAAAGCTGGCGCAGCCGCCGGAAAGAAATAAGGAGAGGCTATGTCACGTAGAAGAAGAGCCGAAGTTAGAAGAGTTGACCCCGATTTGGTGTATGGGGATACCGCCGTTTCTGCCTTTATTAACCGCATGATGCGCGAAGGCAAGAAGAATCTCTCGAGTCGCATTTTTTATGGTGCTTGCAAACTCATTCAAGAGCGTAGTGGCCAAGAACCTCTTAAAGTCTTTCGCCAAGCTGTTGACAACGTGCGCCCCCGCATTGAAGTGAAGAGTCGCCGTGTTGGTGGTGCCACGTACCAAGTCCCCGTAGAAGTTGCGCCACGTCGTGCCCAGTCCCTAAGTTTTCGCTGGATTGTTGCCGCGTCTGACAGCCGCCCTGAGCGCACCGCAGTCGAACGTGTTGCTGGCGAACTTTTAGATGCAGCAGGTGGTCGTGGTGGTGCAGTAAAGAAAAAAGAAGACGTAGAAAAAATGGCTGAAGCAAACCGGGCGTATGCACACTATCGTTGGTAGAGAGAGGAGGATGGAAAAAAGGTTAAAAGTTAAAGGTTAAAAGTTAAAGGTTAAAAGCCTTTCACCTTCCCACCTTCAACCTTGAACCTTCAACCTAATTTATGGCAACTAAGACTGGTATCGACCTAAAAACTACCCGCAACATCGGGATTGCCGCACATATTGATGCGGGCAAAACCACCCTTACCGAGCGCATCCTCTACTTCACTGGACGCATTCACAAAGTGGGTGAAGTCCACGAAGGTGCTGCTACGATGGACTGGATGGAGCAGGAAAAAGAACGCGGTATTACGATTACCTCAGCCGTTACGACTGCTGAATGGAAAGGTAATCGCATCAACATTATTGACACGCCTGGTCACGTGGATTTCACCATCGAAGTCGAGCGTTCCATGCGCGTCCTTGACGCTGCGGTGGCTGTTTTCGATGGTAGCCAAGGTGTGGAGCCACAATCTGAAACTGTGTGGCGGCAAGCAGATAAATATAAAGTGCCACGTTTGGCCTTTGCCAACAAAATGGATAAAACAGGTGCTAGCTTCCCGCTCGTGCTTGACTCTATGAAAGAACGCCTTGGTGCAAACGCTGTGCCGATTCAGTGGCCTATCGGGTTTGAAGATACCTACAAGGGTGTCGTTGACCTCGTGGAAATGAAAGCGATTTATTTTCTCGATGATTTAGGTAAAGAAATTAGCATCACAGATATTCCTGACGACATGAAGCAAATTGCCGAGGAAAAACGTGGGGTGATGCTCGAGAAACTCGCTGACATCAGTGATGATATTGCCATGCTTTATTTAGAGGGACAGGATGTCCCTGTAGATATCATTAAAGCGGCGATTCGCAAAGGTGTTATCGAAATGAAGCACTTCCCTGTCATGTGCGGCTCTGCTCTAAAAAACAAAGGTGTTCAGCTTCTTCTCGACGCAGTGACGTATTATTTGCCAAGTCCGCTTGATGTTCCCCCAATGATGGGTACAAATCCTGAGACGAGCGAACAAGAACCTCGCATCCCTGACGACACTGCACCTTCTTCAGCACTCGCCTTCAAAATCATGACTGACCCCTATGTTGGTCGCTTGACCTTCGTGCGTGTGTATTCGGGTGTGCTCGAGTCTGGTTCTTACGTTTACAACACTACCAAAGGCAAACGCGAGCGCATTGGTCGCCTTATGAAAATGCACGCCAATCACCGTGAAGAAGTCGAGCGTATTGGTGCAGGTGACTTGGGTGCTGTTATTGGTCTTAAAGACACCATTACAGGTGACACACTGGCTGACCCAGAACACCCTATCATTCTCGAGTCCATCGAAATTCCTGATCCAGTCATCTCGGTTGCGATTGAGCCAAACTCGAAAGCTGACCAAGATAAGCTTTCAAATGGTCTTGTCAAACTTACCGAAGAAGATCCAACCTTCCGCGTGGTCACGAACCCAGAGACAGGTCAAACGATTATTTCAGGCATGGGTGAGCTTCACCTCGAGATTATCGTTGACCGCTTAAAACGCGAATTTAGTGTTAATGCAAATGTTGGTGCGCCACAAGTTGCTTATCGCGAAACCATCACCAAAGCTGTGGATGTCGAGGGTAAATTTGTTCGTCAGTCAGGTGGTCGTGGTCAGTATGGTCACGTCTGGATTAAAGCGGAACCTCGCGGACGTGGTGAGGGTTTTGAATTCGTGAATGATGTCGTGGGTGGTACCGTGCCACGCGAATATATTCCTGCCGTGCAAAAAGGTGTGGAAGAAGCCATGCAAAACGGGCCACTTCTTGGTTATCCCATCGTGGATGTGAAGGTTGCTGTTTACGACGGTTCTTACCACGAAGTTGACTCCTCAGAAATGGCCTTCAAAATTGCTGCTTCAATGGCGATTCGTGAAGTCATGAATAAGGGTGGTGCGGCGGTACTCGAGCCCATCATGCGCGTCGAAGTTGTAACGCCCGAGCAGTACATGGGTGATGTCATCGGTAGTTTGAATAGCCGTCGTGGGCAAATTCAGGGTATGGAACCACGCGGTAACGCACAAGTCGTGAACGCAAATGTTCCCCTTGCAACGATGTTCGGTTATGCAACAGACCTTCGCAGCTTAACGCAAGGCCGCGCAACCTTCACGATGTTTTTAGATCATTACGCACAAGTTCCCAAAAATGTTCAGGACGAACTTACTAAAAAATAATTTTACCACGTTGTAGGAGCGCATGGCGTGCGCCCCTGAAAGAAAAAATAAAGGCGCAAAGCCTGAAAGGAAAAACAAAATGGCAAAAGGAGTATTTGAGAGGACGAAACCACATGTGAATGTAGGGACGATTGGTCATGTTGATCACGGCAAGACCACATTGTCAGCCGCAATTACGTTTACAGCCGCCGCCGCCGACCCGACCGTAGAAACTTTGT
>JBOFGY010000042.1:0-8071 GCA_051649365.1 Trueperaceae bacterium | reverse complement strand
ACAGAGCAGAAGGAGAACGTCTCAAGACCAAGCCAAGGTTTTGAGAAAATACTCAAAACGTCTTGACACTCGCCTTCGTTGGAGAAAAACCAATGAGCAAGAGCATGGCTGAATCTCGAGGCAGCTCGAGCTCATGCCCCAAAAAGGAAAAACAATCACTATTTTTTAGCTTGAGACCGCGCTTGTTTTAAGAGCAGTTTCGCAATCGTTTGTGCTGCGCTTTTTTGCTCTGCTAACCAGGCTTCTATCTCTTGGAGGTCTTCAGGTTGAGCTGACACTCTCATTTGCTTTGAGGCAAGTTTATTGAGCTTCGGAGCTTTGGGGGCTCTGGGTTTGGTTTCTTTAATTCCTTTGGGACGGGCCATAGTAACCTTAGAGAAAATAGAAACGGACACAACCGAGGTCAAAGAACGAGGGGACTCAGCGTTTCAGTAGTTCAACCAGAAGACGCAGCGTATTAATAACGGTATTGTAAACCGTCCAAAAATCGGGTTGCTTTCGCTGCCCTTTTTTGCTATGCTTTGCCATGTTAGTTTCACTTTCTGGGTGCTGGTCATAACAGCACCCTTTCTGATTTGAAAAGTTGCTGTCACTCTCATTAATTTTCCTCGGTTGTCAATGTCCGCGTACCCTTGCGGATACCCTTACATCCTAACACATTATTCTATAAAAGTCAACTAAACTAGAATATTAAGTCAATCTTATTTTTTTGTTTTTTTGGGTGGGTCAGGGATGTACTCGAGTAAATCTGAGACGGTGATGTCTTCACCAATTAACCTTCTCAGACCTGTGATCAGTTTATCAATACTGTCTGTTCGTGCAAAAGCGGTCTTGCCAGTTTTTATCTCGTGCAAAGCGGGGTAACTCAAACCTGTTTCTTCTGCTAGTTTTAGAAGACTCAGTTCAGTATTTGGATGTACAAACTTGTCGAGGTGAATTTTCAACACATTTCAGACTATAAGGCATAAGCTATATAATTTCAAGTTTATAACCTTAGGCTCAACTTTTATTAAGAATATAGCCTTGACTTTATATAATCTGAAAGCTATAATAATAAAAGTTAGTTCAACGCTAACCGCGCACTTTGAAAATTAGCTAAATGACCCAACAAAGGGCCGAACGTACACGCCTAACTCTCTGACTGAGAAAGGAGATACGGAGCCAACGGCGCGACGGGCAACCCCTACGGCACATCTTGGCATTTATTGGAGAAGTTAAAAAAAGTAGAGGACTGTGTTTCTTTGGACGGACACACAGCCCCCTCATCTTCCACTATCTAAGGAGGAATTGTGAATACAGTAGCACAAACCTACAAGCACGCCCTCGAGCTATTTAACCAAGACGCCAGCAGCCATGCGGTTGAAGTCGCCGTTGCCGAGTGCGTCAGTGCCTTTGCAGCCTTACGATCTCAAAAGATTTTTATTCGGCTTATTACCAGGGGTGAGGTTTTAGACTCAGAACAAGGCTTCTGGAAGTTTCTAGAGATTTACGGTTTAACGGTGAAATGCTGGCCACGCTGGAACGACGATCAAGCTTATCTAGGTCTCACGTACTTAAAGACACCCACCCCTGATGATGTAGAGGCTCGAGTCAAGGTCATGGCACCCTGGCAGGTGGCCGCATGAACTATGACTGTGACACTTGCCAAGGTGAAGGAGTTATCGAAGGTAGTCTTCCAGGAGGCCGCTTCAGCATGAGGGATGAGCAAGGGTATCCCGAGGAAGAGACTCTTGTTTGTCCTGAATGCAATGGGGCAAGAACCCTCGAGCAACCCAGCTACACCCCGCTCGTCATGTTTGGAAAAGCAGCCTAGAGCGTGTTATGGACTTGGATAATCGCTAGAAAGAACGTCTAGGACGTTCTTTCTAGCACCTTCAGCCAACGATTAAAGTGACGGCACTAAGTACACGTCAAAAGTCGAATGAACGGTAAAGCGTGAGCAGAATCGAGTGCATGTTGAAAGATAAGCTGTCTTAGGTTGGCCAATCAAAAATGTAATACCGAAGGGCGGACAGAGGCATCAACACAAAAACTAGCTTGTAAATGAACTGCACCCTATTCGACTTCGTTTGTGCATAACCCAATAAGGCCAATGTCATGGCAAAGGCAGGCACAGGCACAAAAACATACGCGGTTAGAAGGAAGAAGATTAGAAAGTAGTCACGATGCTTCGAGAAGAATGGCAAAGGTGTTAGAAATGCTAACGCAACAGACCCCTCAACCAAAAACGTAGACCAAGTTAAGATTTGAGCAAGAAATGCAACTCCAGAAGCTGACACAAAATTTGTTGGATTTGTTGTGTTAAGTAGTAATTCACGATTCCCAACTACTTCTGCAAAGGTCAACGGAGTGAAAAGTATTCCAAACACTCCTAGCCGATTATCAGAAACTAACATGAACGTCATAAATGCGCCCGACAAAAAATCAGGTGAAATAATCTTCCATAGTGTTGCAAACAAAAATACAAACCCAATAAGAAAATGTGCATTACGCCCAAAGACCAAATACGGTGCTGGCGATAGCGTTGCAACCACAAATGTTAAACTGACATAAAAAAATAGGTAAAAGGCGTTCTCAGAAGCAATGCCTCGAACAATCAAATAGGCACCGCAAAAACCACACACACATGTCCAGAACAACCAATGGGTTCTGATCTTCTTAAAAAAGATTGAGAGACATAGTGCTACACTAAATGGAATGTTTAGGTACCAATCTAGCGTTAGCATTGTAAGACCTATAGCCACTACACCCATTAAGCATAAAGTTTCAAAGTGCTGCTCATTATCCACAAACCACTTCCTCAATACTTTGGTAGAGGTATCTGCGCAACCTTAAACCCTCAAGGATAAATACTTTTTTGTAGTAATACAAGTTAAGGTGACTTCCTCCGTCACCTTTTTTGACATTTAAGTCACACGCCACCTCCTCAGCAAAGCCAGCAAGCACAGCAATCGTTGGAAGTGTCACGATGTCGTCAACTCTCGCTGAATAGTCCAACAGGTCAATCTTTTCTCTTTTACCATTTGTAACCACTTCAACTTCGACATCACGAGTAAAAATTCCATCAATAACTGCAAACATTCCAAATCCACCTCCGTGCCAAGGAGAAGCGTCATGAAAATAAAAAAGGACTAGGTGGGTACATGCAACCAAAACGAGAAAGATAACTGGCATATATATGATAAAGTTTTGACCATGGCGAAGTTTCATTTGAGCAAAAGTGTACCATCCACTCCAGAAGAAGTGGAGACAATTATCAAAACGTTAGAACAATTCAGTGAACGTGAGGTTACAGAAGAATGGTTTTTCGAGTTAAGTGCATTACAATGCCAATTTAATGATGCCTGGTTCAATGCCTTTTGGCAAAAGAGCCAAGACTCGTCGTCAAAAGAAGCAATGGATTGGTTCACCGCAATAGCACAAACATACATTCCGCAATTTGAAGCTGCATTCGCCGCTGCAAACAAAAAGGCTCAACTTGTAAATGTAGAACCAGCACGGCTACAGCTAATGCAAACACGAATGCAAACAGCAAGTTTGCCCACGCCTGAATCTGTGGAACTAAATAAGCAAATCATGGAATTAGAAAACGAGTATCAAAAAGTAGAATCTCAGCAAACCATTGATTATGGTGGGATAGTCAATTTAACCACGGCCTCCAGGTTACTAGGGAAAGAAGCAAATAGGGGAACGCGGCAAGAAATTTGGACAAGCTTACAAGAACGCAAAAAACTTGACACTGAGCGAACTGAGGAGATGATGGTTAAGTTAGTTGAGCTACGCTCTAAGGTCTCTAAAGTGTCTGGAAACAAAGATTTTCGAGCCTATTGTTGGGATAAAAAAGGTCGAACCTCATATACTGCGGATGACGCACTAAATCTTTTAAGCATAACGGAACACTTATTTGATTCTAGTTACAAAAAGCTAGCTAAAGCTCAAGGTGAAATCTTAGGAATTACGGAACTTGAACCCTGGGACATTCATGCTTTTAATAGTAGTATACCCCTGCATAACCGAGTGTTTTCAGAAAGCGATTATGCCACCTTCACAGAAACTGCTTTTAGCTCTATACATTCAGAATTTGGGCCAATAATTAGTGGGATTTTTAACCGAGGACATGCAGATTTATTGACTCGAAAAAACAAGATTGCATCAAATTTTTGTGGATCGTTTCTCACTGTAAATGAACCGCTTGTATCTTGTAATCTTACGGGTGAGACGAACCAATTGACGACGCTTTTTCACGAGTTTGGTCACGCAGTACATCACAACTTTGCAAACACGAATTCACTGTATCATGAAAGAAGTGCGCCATTTGAAATTGGGGAATTTGTCGCTAACAGCTTTCAGCTACTAGGGTATGATCTACTCGAGAAAATTAATTATACTTCTGATGAAGCTTTGAATTTTCGCATCAGTTTTTTAGTTGAAAGAACTAATTTAATACGCGAAATTACTTCGCTTGAACGATTGCAACATTGGATATATACCCAACCAAAACCACCGACTATAGAGTCAATAAATACGATGCATATTAAACTGAGTCAGGACTCGAGCGTAAACTGGGGTGATTTTGAAGTGTATAGACCCCTTGGTTGGCATCACACGCACGTCATAAGCTTACCGTTTTACACAATTGAATACGTTATTGCTTGGGTCGGAGCATTAATTTTTTACGAGCAGTATAGTAGCAATAAGCCAAGGGCAATACAGAAACTGATAAACGTAATGAAAATGGGGAATACGAAAGACGCTAAAAGCCTATTTGCAATGTTAGATATCCCCTTTCCCTTTGCAGAATCTGATATAAAGAAGGCCAATCTCAGTCTTGACAACATGATTTTCCATATAATAGGGTAGGGACTTGTTTTAAGGAAAGAGGAGGAGATATGAACAAAAAGCCACTTATTGCGCTGGTAATTTTACTCGTTTTCTTTGGAGCTGCATTTGCTGTTGCGGCTGACTCTAAGAAAAAACCATCTTCACCAAAGAGCAGTAGCTGCTGTACAACCGTTTGGATGATGCTTTAAGTCGATGAAAAATGATAGTGATTTGTCAACTATCCTCGAAAACCCAGGAGCATTTCACAATTGGTACCGTGAAGAAAATTCAAAGAGGAGTTCAGATGAACTCTTAACCATGATAATAAGCGAAACGTCAGACGTTTCGCTTATTCGTCAGTTAAATGTAGTGATTTGGAGTAGTCGCCGAGACCGATATGAAAAAATTCGTGACCAAGCTTTCCAGAGTAAAAATCTTCTTGTTGAAGCATATGCCGTCGCAGTAGACAGTTATCTGGACATCACGGGATCATTACGAACAAAGGGCGATCCAACACAAACAGCGACCTCTTACCTCGCTATGTTGCAAAACTATCAAACGAGACTAACACTTACCGAGCAAACACCCCTTTGTAGAGAAGTACAAACTATGGTTCATGTGACAACTGGGTTGGCATTCTTTTTTTTGCAAAAATTTGACGATTGTGCACAGGAAGCCAGTCAGGCAATTTTTTGGGCGAAAAAGTACGATGCCATATACATGCTTTCAGCTGCGAACAGCTTGCTCCTAGCTACCTACAGTAATAGTGGGCAAAACGAAAGGGCTTTAGAGTTCATTCGGCTACTTAAGGAAAATCACCAAGACCAAGGTAATATTGTGTATCAAAACAAAGCTTATGCCGAATTGCTTTTCTACCTTGGACACACGCACGAAAGCATCAATCTACTTGAAAAGTGTCTTCAAGATTTTTCACCAAAACCAATACTTGGTGTACATAGCGCACTTTTGAGGTCACAGCTACTTTTAGGCATAGGTGGCCTTGACACTGAGAATGACGATGCAGACCAAACGCACTCGTGGATTGTAGATTCGACAAAATGCTTAGTTAAATACCAAGGTTTACCAAGAACCTCTCAAACGCTAAATGAACGTATCACCCTCTTGCAAAAATGTAGTGACATCTGGCAAAAGCATCGGAACCTCAAGTTAGATTGGGGTACACATATTGGAATTTGGATTGCAACTACATCGTTTTTATGGCAACGCCACTTTTCCAACGCTAAAAGCACGATTGATTTAGTTAACGAAAAAATATACGAAACAGAATGGTTGGATTTGCGAATTCTTCTGATTGGTGCCAAACTCGAGCTTGCCTTAAAGAGTCAAAAAAATGAGTTTGATATACATTTACTAGAAAAGCAACTAACAAATATTTTTATGACTGCTCGTGCTCTCGAGTTTGGGTCATCTGAGGGATTAGCAGAACGTCTCTTATATTGGCACCCTTTGGCAGCCGCGTATGGGGCACTTATGCCAAATGGTATCGAAGATCTTCAAGAGGCAACTCGAGCATTACTCAGAATTGGTAAACGCAACATTTGCTATGGGGAAACCATTCCCCCCGCCTATGCAGCAGAGCTTGCTTTACGCAGTCTGGGTTTTGATGAATGGCCTAACTTCTCGCAAGCAGAAATTGGAAAAGGTCGATTGAAACGAAATGTTCTTCAGGGAAAGTGGGGCAATACTACTTACGTGAAACCCGCTTTGTCTATAGTTCCAATAGTATATGGTCTTGTTAAATCTGGTCACTTAGATCAAGCTAAGTCGGTTTACATAGAGTACGGCGTTACGCCACATACGAAATCCGAGTATGCCATGCTGCCGTTGTTAGACAGAATTGATGAGCTATTGCGAAGCCTTGTGACAGGCAAATGCTCTATTGAAATGTTTGAAGCTTCGTTTATTGACTTAGATTAGGATTAGGTATAGCAAAGTCAAAGCACCACCTCTGATGGTGCTTACAAAACCTTAGTCATTTTGATGAGCAAAAGTGTCAGTCCAGTGTCACCTCTCATTAAAATGTATTTATCGTTTACAATTCCAGTTTTTAATAGGCCTTTTAAGGGTTTTTGTAAAAACCCTTAAAATTTTATTATTTCATTTTTAATGAAATGTTCATAAAAGTGTCAGGCCTGTGTCCTTTAGGTTTGCTTTCAAGAGTGTTACCTTTAATACAGATAGCAATCGGTGCAGCACCTGTTGAGGAGGAGAACACCATGAACCAAGGAAACCACCACCGTGGCAAAGGAAGCAACCATGTACCACGCCACTAAAGCCTACGACACCTTCATCATCCAGCACCACTCAGACCACACCGAAACACAAGAGAGCTACGAAGCCGACTCGAGCTCTCTCGCCTACACCCTCACCTATTTGCATTTTCGAGACCAGGATGGCGCAGCCCTCGCGGACGTGAAAGCCTCAGAACTTTATGAAGCCGTTGCCCCGCATCTCCCCTATCACGAATCCTTTGACCTCGAGGAATCCACGCTCGAGCGCATCATCAATCTCGCCATTTGTCAACGGGCTAAAGAGTTTTTTGAGGCGTTGTGCAGTCAATCCCTTTTTACCCGTAGCGTGTGCAAAACCCTCGAGGATATCCCCGAATGGGTAGCTTGAGTAACCTACACAAGAGTGTTAAGGTTAGACAAAGGAGTCAAGCTATGAACCGTTAGCTACGCAGGACGTAGCCCCACAACCTATAAAAGCGAACATCTCAATCGTTTGCAGCGATTGAGATGCACTGAGTCTGAAATTCTCACTAATATTCGTAAAGTGAGTATACAGACTCGGAAGGCCCCTCGTCAACTCTCTGAGAGGAGACCCGGTGTTAGAACCGATCCGAGAAGCGGGAGAAATCCCGTCCAGGACAGTGAATGTCCCTATTTCTTTACAATTTTATGACAAATTTCACACATTGCCTTTGAGCAAGCAGCAGACCCTAAGCGTGATTGTTGAGGGCTTCGTGCAGCGCAGTGGCACGCTGGCAGCCCAGCGATGGCTCGAGCAACAGCTCGAGACTTCCCCAAAGCACCCACCTTATCCAGATGACCCACCCGCGCACAACGCTCTAAGCTTAAGTAGCCGCTCTGTTAGCACACGCCTCGAGAGTGAACCCACCCGAGTCCACACCGCGCCTGTACGCTTCAAGTTACGACCTCTCCCAGACACGCTCAGCGGTTCAGAAACAGCTTCGGAGGACACATTACTAGATGAACTTGTTACGGAG
>JBOFGY010000041.1:0-18088 GCA_051649365.1 Trueperaceae bacterium | reverse complement strand
TCGGCTCGAGTCTCGATGGTATGTGCGTCAAGGCGAAGGAGCGGTTTTTCGATAGCGTAATGATGAAGCAGTTTTTGGCTGTGGCGAGTATCTTCGGCAGCAATGGCATCCACACTTTTCAGTGTTTCAAGTGCACGCAAGGTAATATCACCAAGGTTGCCAATAGGGGTTGGAACGAGAATGAGATGCGCCACAAAGAGGTATTTTATCCCACAAAGAGTAGTTTATTTAAAAGTTTTGTTGAAATGGTTTGTAAAAAATAAAAGGCAAAAGCAAAAAGTTTATTACTCGAGAGTAGTTAGAAGCACGGGGATACTCGCACGCGCTTTGCTGCGTTTGGTTGCTTTCCGTGAGAGGGAAGCCCGCACTTTTGCACGCAGATATTCGGTTTCGCCAAGGGTAATGGTCACGACAGCACCCTCCGGTAGGTCTGTCCCTTCTGCGAGGATAATTTTGCCATCTTGTACTAATCCTTTATAGGCTCGCACAGGTGCCTCCTCAAAGATTCTAAACTATGTTATAGCAAAAAAAGGTCATGGCCGTAACAACTTCATGCCTTCACAAAGCTACGAGAGCGAAAAATTAGGTCAAAAAGAGAAAAAGAACATGCTATACTTCTCATAATGAATGAGCGACGTGCGACGATTCTCGACCTCGTAACAGAAACCTATATCCGTTCGGTTGCGCCGGTTGCATCTGCGCAGATTGCTGAGCAGATGCAAGTTAGTAGTGCGACGGTTCGGCACGAACTGGCTGCCCTCGAGGACGAGGGATTTTTACAACAACCCCATACGTCAGCTGGTCGAATTCCAACCTCTAGGGGTTACCAACACTACGCTTATAAATTTATTCCGCCTTCAGACTTACCCTTACTGCAACAGCGACTTGTTCTCGAGAAACTCCGCAGCGTGCATGGGGATGGGTTGTTACAACAACTTGCCACCGTGACTTCTGAACTTTCAGGGTACGCCGTCGTTGTGACGTTACCGGCTGATGATACCTTGCGTGCTCTCGAGATTCACCTATCATTGCTTTCGAGCACACGCCTGCTCGCAGTGGTGGTTCTAGAAAATGGCCTCATTCGTCAACTAACGGTAGACCTCGAGCTAGCACCTTCAGATAGCACGCTACGCGACGCAGAAAGTAATTTACGCCAACTGACTTTACCTGTCTCGGACATCCCTAAAGCTCTACTCGAGATTGCTAAGCGTGTATCGGAGGATTTAGCACGGACACTGCGTGCCATTGCCGAATCGTGGCCGAGTGTGCATCCACCTCGCATGTTTTCTCAAGGTGTAAAGCACGTGTTGGTCGAGCCAGAGTCTACTGACCCTAACTTCCTGCGGCGACTTTTTGAGCAGCTCGAGCAACCCACGAGACCGCAGCAAGAACTTATTATCGTTTTAGATGAATCCTTAGCACAAATTACAGCGCGTTTGCCTTTTGGTAAGGCGACAGGTTCACTGATGGTCTTAGGACCAGCACGAATGCGTTACAAAGATGTCCTTATGATTGCTAATGGAGTTTCGCAAATGCTTGGGCAGTTGGAAGTAGCGAGTCAGTAACTCTTTAACGTACTTTCTCTTAACACTTTAGAGAATCACCTTGGGCCACCTTTCCACGATGCCCTCGAGTCTTACGACGCGCAAACTGAAGGAATCGTGGAGGTCTCTCTATGCTTTCGAGTCGCTCGAGCAGTAACACAAAAAGCACTAAACTAAATATAGCTAAAAAAACTTCTTCAAAGACCCGTGCTGTGACTCCCTCTAAGCCGAAAGCGGAAGAGGGCATTACGTACCGAGGAGAGCATTTCGAGGGTTACAACAAACCGAAATTAACTTCTCAACATTCCACCAAAAAAGCTACAGTTCTAGCCAAAGAAGGAGACACAAATAAACTTATTCGTTTTGGGGCTCAAGGCTATGGTCACAATTATCTCAAGGCTATGGTCACAATTATAGTGAAGCAGCGCGTAAGTCTTATAGGGCAAGGTCAGCTGGAATGAGGGAGCTAATAGCAAATTAAGTGCTAATTATTGGGCACGAAAATTTTTGTAGGCTGGGCAAGCGGGCGTGAAAAAATCTCCAGAAAAATCGAGTCGTTGAGATAGTGAGCAAAACTTGCTGCTCAAAAGTTAGGGGTAAAGATGCTCGAGATAACTAAGCTAGCAACGTATGAAGGTCAGATGACTAAAAAAGATAACGTAACTGAAGACTTATTGTGGCGATCGGATAAGGACATGTTGGGTGAGGCTTTAGAGAATGTAATGTCTAAATTGCTTGAGTTGAAGAGTAATCCTTATGGAATTCCGTTGCAGCGTGTCTTTGACGATGACCACAGAGTAGAGTCAAGTAATACGACCTTGGTTGATATTCAACATGTCTATATAGAAGAGGTTACGCGCGAGTTAGTTGCTACCCTAAAAATGAAAGACCAGCAAACACTTTTAGGTGACGATGAAAAAGGGTTAGAAACTAGGATAGTAGAGGCTGGGGTATCAGAGGTTCGAGTAGATGAAGCTTTAGAAGACACGTTTCCAGCGAGTGACCCACCTGCGCTTAAAACAACAACGTAGATATGAAGTCAACACTGTAGACAATGAGTTAAGTGAAGGAGCGAAAAATGGAGAAAGAAGTCAAGCGAGGATTTTTGGGCAGTCTTAAAGAAGTGTTTATGGCTGTTTTTGATAACGAAGACCAATCTAAAGCAGTGGTAGAACATTTGCAAGAACGTGGGCTGACAAGCGAACAGGTAACGTTGTTATCGCCTCAGGATAATGCTGCTCTGGAAACAAAAGACGGCAATAGTCCGCGCCTGCTTTTTAGAAAAATGTTAGGACTTGAGGAACTGGAGGTCGAACAAAGTTACGCACAAGCCTTGCAAGAGGGCAAATATATCGTGCAAATTCAAGTGCCTGAAGCAGAAGAAGAATTGCGTAGATACGTTGAGGAAACGTTACTCATACATGACGCTCAAAAGCCTGCTTATTTTGGTACGACTGCATTTAAGCCCGTAGCCGCGAGCACAGTGCCTTCCTAGGTACAGGTCAGGTCAGCAATGAGCGAACTTTCTAAGCATATAGCTCTCGTCACGGGGGCTGCTTCAGGTATAGGGGCAGCAACGGCCCTACGCTTAGCAGAAGCAGGCGCAAACGTTGCTTTGGTTGACCAACATGAGCAGCAACTTGAGGACATTGCTACACGTATTCGTGAACTAGGGCGTGAACCCCTCATCCTTTTAGCCGATGTGTCAGATGAAAAAGCTGTGCGACAAGGTTACGAGACATTGCTGAAGGAGTGGGGTAAGCTCGATAGTGTCTTTGCAAATGCAGGTATCAATGGGGTGTGGGCTCCGCTCGAGGAGTTAAATATAGAAGAATGGCAAAAAACGTTAAGCGTGAATCTCACAGGCACTTTTTTAACAGTCAAGTATGCCATTCCTCACCTTAAACACCAGGGTGGTTCGATTATTGTGACAGCTTCGGTGAACGGTACACGCATGTTTAGCAATACAGGTGCGACGGCTTATGCAACGAGCAAAGCAGGGCAAGTCGCTTTTGTAAAAATGATGGCTTTAGAGTTGGCGCACTATAAAATTCGTGTGAATGTGATTTGTCCTGGTGCTATTACTACAAATATTAACGCGAACACAGAACAACGTGACTTGGAAAAAGTTAAAAAGCCTGTCGAATATCCTCTTGGTGAAATTCCTTTGACAAATGGAGGGTCAGGTAACCCGAAGGACATTGCTGAGCTTGTTCTTTTTCTAGCCTCTGAACGTTCGCAGCATATCACAGGGACAGAAGTCTGGATTGATGGCGGACAGTCATTGTTACAGGGTTGATATTTGCAACGTTGATGTTTGCTGGTAACACTTTGGTACGAGTAACTTTCTCTACCTTCCTCTGTTGAGCTGTTCCCCTATAACTCCACATACTAGGTATAGATAGAACCAGGTGGAGATAGAGAAAGAATTGGAGAAACGTTATGGTTGAAAATATGTATCTCAAAGAAATGGAGCAGCAACTGAAAGTAGTTGCTGCTAAGGTAAATCGGGAAAGAGTAGAAGTTCCACTCTCCCAAGTCGAACAAAAACTCGAGGAGGTCAATCAAAAATTTAATGGTCTCCGTACTAAAAATATAGCTCAGTTTGAAGCTCAAAAAGTTGAGTTTGAAGAAGCATTTAATGAGTTAAGCCGTATGGTGACAGATAATAGTCAACTTGGTGAGGTGGCACGTGAAGAGGGTAGGCAGCAAGAGAAGGGGCAAGCGGTAAAAGGGTAATCATGAGGCCATTGGAGTGTGAAGAACTGCTAGGGCATACAGGACTGTTAGAGCAAAGTGTACCCAGCATCCTTGGTCAATTTAACGTTGAACCTACAACAAACTTGCCCTTCATAATTGATTCTTACGATATTTTTAAGCAATCCGAGGCTGCTTATTCCGCCATAAATTCTTTAGCGACCTATGTGGAAGATGATTATTTTACTGCGCTCTTGCTAAGGTCTGCTCAAGTGTTGCACGTTCACGCGAAGAAAATTGCTCGAGCCACAGGCAATGTTGAGAAAATGCAGGTCTTTTATAAGACCATGCCAGTAAATCCACGTACTAAGCGTTCTGTACTCGCGGCTGTTTGTCAATTTCGTTTGGAGATGCTTCGTGAGGTTTTAGAGGACACTATAACTCGAGCCTCCTTACCCCTTGACGTTGAGGTTTGCGTGCGCGAGTATAGGAATGAACTTGTAGATATATATGCCATCGTCATGGCCATGGCAGCTGTTTTAGTAGCAGATGAGCCTAAACGTGTTTTGGCTAAAGCTTCAGAGCAAAATTTCTTATAAGGAATCCGTTTAAAATTTTCTTTTTGTCGTGCCTTTTACTTCACTGTGTTATCCTTAACGCTCTTTCATGGATTGCTCTTATTGAAGGGATTCACAACCTCTCCACATCTATGCTAGCCCTATAATTGTAGGGGAAGTTAGTGGAGAAAAAGGGGATTTATGCAAGGTATATTTGTGGAAGTGCGAAGAGCAGTGAGATGACTAAGTTTTTGTAGTATTTTTCTCATGTTGACTACATGTAATCAAACACAAGTTGCAAATACTACGACTTTAGAAAGCAAAGTGGCGAGCTTTTCAAAAACCTATAATCTTAGTGATTCATTAGGTAAATCTATTTTGTTTTATGAGGCACAAGTATCAGGGGGCTAAGCCTTCCTGGAACCGAGTCAGTCAGCGTAACAACTGCTGCACCCAAGATGGTCAAGATAATGGTATTAACCTTACGGGTGGTTGGCTCGATGCAGGAGGTCTAACGTTAAGTTCAACTTTCCAATGGCTTGGGTGGCAACGCAGCTTGCTTGGAACTATCTTGAGTTTCCTGGTGCCTTTACATCTTCAGGTAATAACCAGCATTTCTTGAACAACCTACGCTACGTAAATGACTACTTTATTCGTTCTCATACGTCAGATAACGTGCTGTGGGCGCAAGTAGGCGAAGGTCACCAAGATCACAACAACTACTGGTATCCACCTGAGGCTTCACCTGCACGCCGTCTTTCCCTTAAAATTAATAATAGCAAGCCAGGCACAGAGCTTGCGGCTGAAACGGCTGCTGCTATGGCTGCGGCAAGTATTGTTTTTAAGAATGAAGACGCAGCAAATTACAGCGCAACCTTACTCGACCACGCAAGACGCTTATATACCTTTGCAGATACCTATAGAGGTAAATACAGCAATGTTGTGAATGCCTACAGCTTCTACCGCTCCTTTAGTGGCTATCAAGATGAGCTTGTCTGGGGTGCGTTATCGCTTTAGGATGCTACCAACTCATATATTGCGGCTACGATCAGTGATGACGCGCTCAAAATTGATGCGAACAACAATAAGGCCTCGAGCTACGATGCCAATGACTTCCAATTTGTTTTTGGCTACGGAGATTCAGCGGGCAGAGAAGTTAGTAAAAATGCAATGACAGGTGTGCAATCTTCTACGCGGCAAACTTCAACAGGCTACGACATTGAAATTAAGGTCATGAGGATGCATGACCTGAGTTTTGTTTTTAGTTCATTCGAGCTAAGCTGAAGCCTCAAAAAAGAGCGAAGCAGTTTGGTAGGTTGCGTCTTAATCTAGAGTGTGGTTGCGTTTGTGTCGTTTACTGCATGTTATGGTGATGGTCACGATTATAGTAATAATCGAGTTAAACACACCAAGGCAGGTTACTCGAGCTACACAATTGTCTTCTTTCATTTAGATTGGGTGGGCTAATGCAATGGTTATGGAGACACTACAAAACTATCTAGAATTTATTGGGCAGATACTGCGCTTAGACCCGGCGGTGTTCGAGCGGTTGCAACGCTCAGATGACGGTTTGCAGCTAGCACTGTTAACCATTGTGTGTGCTGGGTTGTCGAGCCAGATTGGGCATAGTGTTGTGCTCATTGCTAATCGCGTTACACCACCACGTTTCGCGCTAAGTATAGGTGTGGGTTCAGCTTTTTATCTTTTTAATGTTAGTGTTTGGTCATTTAGTCTTTGGTTAGTTGGTAATATGATCTTAAAAGACGTGACGTACTGGACGGTGCTTAATGTGGTGGGTTTTGCTCAAGCTCCCCATATCTTTGGCTTTCTCGTTCTCATCCCCTTTCTGGGTGTACCATTTGGTTGGCTTTTATCCCTCTACAGTTTGCTAGCTATGCTTGTAGGTATTCAAACCGTGTTTGGTGTGTCGTTAACGGTGGCCCTGATTCCTAGCGGTTTGAGTTGGCTTGTCTTACACGTCGTGCAGCGTACGGTGGGTCAACCCCTTACTACGCTCGCCCACCGTGTACGTACACGGGTTGCAGGCTTAGAACAACTGCGCGAGACGATAGATGCGCACGTGCTGCTCTCGCAAGCAGAAGCACGCCTCGAGCGCGAAACGGGTGGCTTGGTATGAGTGATGTCCTCGGTCAGGTTTTTGGCTTAATTAGTGTTGCGGTGATTGGTATCATCGTTTTATTAGTGCTGGCTCCGCTCGAGACCCTAGGTTGGTGGACAGGTTTCTATAATCGTTATGATAAAGATTTAACTGCCTTGCCTGACCCACATGCTGTGGTTGTGCCGTTTCCGCAACCAGCATCACACTACATTATTTTTTTGGATGGTATAGCTAAAGCTGGTCAAGATAACTATGAAGACGTGGAGTTATTTCTAGAGCGTCTACAACAGCAACTTCCAAGAGCTGTCGTGATTGGTAGTGTTTTGCCTTATTCAGTAACGAATCGTCCACTTACGAGTGCCAGACCGCTCGCGCGGTTTTGGCGTTGGGCGAAGCAGCGCAAGCTTGGTAATACTAAGGATCTAATCGGCTTCAGCATTAATGTGCGAAACATGTTTCAAGTTTTGGTGTCAGCAGATAGTCGCTATGGCCCGATTTATAACCTAGGTGCCGCGCGCCTCATCATTGAACCTTTGCTTCAAAAGGGTTATCCCGTTGGCTCAGGTTTACCTGTCACCCTGATTGGCTATAGTGGTGGAGCACAAGTGGCGGCAGGTGCTACGCCCTATATAAAAGAACTCTTGCGTGCGCCTGTTGATTTAATTTCCTTAGCAGGTGTCATTAGTGCTGACCCAGGCTTAAATGATGTGCGCTTTCTCTATCATTTAGCAGGTAGCAAAGACAGGGTAGAGAATATTGCAACCCTTCTTTGTCCAGGGCGTTGGCCAGTTTCCCAGAACTCGAGCTGGAACCGTGCGAAGCGTAAGGGAAAATTCACTTATGTGCCGATGGGGCCAATGTTCCATAATGGGAAACATAGCTATCTGGATGTAAAAGCTAACCTTGCAAACGGTCAGAGTTTTTTAGACCATACCGTCAAAACGGTAGAGTTTGTTATTACGCAGCCTGAAGCTGTACGAGCACGGCGTATTAAAAAAGGTAAACTCGACTATCTTTTTGATCCAGGATTTGCTTCAAGCTCAGGGTAGTCCCAACCATGTCTAGAAAACTCGGAGATGAATCTATGACACTCAATACTAGCCCACGTAACGATGGCTTAAAACTGAGAGCGACAGTATTTGCTTCTGATGCACCTCTACTCGAACGTTTACGCGAACGCTTTCATTACCTACGCCAGCGTAAATGGGTGAGACTTCTTATTTTTATCGTAATTATTGTGCTAGCCGTTTGGACATTTTTTTACTTCCGTTCTTCGTTGCCCCGTACGCCGGCACAGCAGTTGGATTTGCAAGTAGAGGTAGCTCAAATGCGCTTGCAGGTCAATGACGCTTTAATCAAGCTCGAGTTAGTGAAAGCTATGATTATCGCTCGACGTGAACCAAGTAGCATTGAAGGTTACCGCGCCCGTATTGCCGACGATTTACAAACCGTGTTTAAACATTCACCGCGAGCGTTGCGAAAACAGTGGCCGCCACTCGAGCGTGACTTAAACGCCTTGCAAACCGCGATAAATGCGGGTGGAGAAGATACGCTTGAGCATCTAGCCGTCATTGAAGAGAAGCTACATAACCTGACCTATAGCAGTGTTCAATAAATCCCTAGCTTAATGAAGTTCAGCTTAGTGTTGTTGCCTTCATATTCTTCTCATGAATAGCGTTTCAAATCGACTGCGGTGGTCTTGTTGCTCAAACCCCTTATTTTCTTGAACCCCTTGCTTTCTCAACCCCTTAGCCTTCTCAACCCCTTAGCCTTCTGCCTTAGCTTTCTGCGGTGGCCGTTTATACCAACCACCCTCAATGTAATAATGCGTATATATCACCTTAAGAAAAGCAGCTAGTGGTACAGCAATCACGGCACCCAGTAAACCAAAAAAAGCGATGCCAAATAAAATTGCCACAATAACGGTAACAGGGTCAATTTCACTCGTACGTGACATCACCATAGGGCTAATGACGTTAGCATCAATTTGATTCACAACAAGTAAAACGACAAGCGCACCAATCACTTGAGTATTGCCCTCTGTAAACGCGACGATCACTGTAGGCAAAGCAGCTAAGATAGGACCTAAATAAGGAATGAGATTACATAATCCTGTAAGTACGCCTAAAGCTAGAGCCAAGGGTACACCTACTAAACTTAAACCAATAAAGGTAAAGAAACCAACAAAAACAGAAATCAATATTTGTCCGCGTACGTAACCGCCCACAGATTGACCTGCGGTAGAGGTAAGTTCTTCAATGATGGGACGATGGCGATGTGGAAACGCTCGCAGGAACGAGCGAGTGTAGCGGTCAAAGTTGTAGATAAAATAAATACTGAGGACAAAAATGATGCCAACTTGTGCGCCGCCGCCGCCAAGTTGAATGAGTGTTTGCAAAATGTTTTCGTTGCCCTCTGCGTTTTGGGCTCGCTCGAGACTTGGCAGCACAGTGTTCAAAAGACTTTGTGAAAACCCTTGTACATTGATGTAGATTTGCTCGAAGGTCGTACCAAAGCGTGGATCAAAAAATCTAGCAAGGCGGTAAGGAATTTCTTGTAACGTCTCGAGTAAGCTTGGGACTTGAAGTAAGATGGCTGAAAACTGTGAACTTATCTGCACGCCAATCAAGGATAAAAAGCCAATAAAAAGAAAGAGCGCGATGACGAGAGAGGCCATGCCAATAATACGATTACTCTTTCGTTCGATCCAGGTTATAAAAGGATTAAGTAAATAAGCTATAAGATAAGCGACGATAAGGGCAATCCACACATCACGTGTTAGACGTACGAAGAGATAAAGCACAAAAAGCCCGGCCCCAAGCAGAATAAAACGCAAATAAACGTTTTGCCACAAGGGTTTAAGGATGTCCATTAGGGCTGCCCTGCCAATATCGCTTCAACATTAGGAATTACAGAAATAAAGTTATCACTACGTGTACCTACAATAAAAAAAGTGTAAATGGCTCCAGGTTGAAACTCGAGGTTTTCCAAGGTTGTCATAATCTCTTTATTGTCTGGATTATACACTTCCAGCGTATATTGTCCTGAGACAACACGCACGTAATTAGCTTCATTTGGATAACTTAGTTCTGTAAAGAGTGTTTCTTCCGCGTTTTCTCGCGTTTCGTTGTCGCGTGTTATAACGCGAAGTGACACTGCGGGCGTGGTTGGTGAAGCGTGAATCAGACGCACTAGTGCCGTACCCGGTAGCGGAATAGCCAACTCATCTTCGTAGAGCTGGAGTTGAACACTGCGCCACTCGAGTCCTGAGGTCGATGTTAACTCAGGTGTTGCAACGGGTTCAGGTGCGGGAGGGTCTATTCCATCTACAGCCTGCTGCAAATTGATAGAGAGCAGGGAGGTTTCATTTGAGCGTACCTCGGCTTCATAGGCTGTGGTTTTAAACCCCTCACGACTAGCAGTTACAGTGTAAGTGCCAGGCAAAAGTTCAGTGAGTTTAGTGCTTTCTGTCACAGTTTCGCTATACGCACGAGGTCCTACTACCGTTGCAGTCGTTCCTGGTGATAGTTGTAATTGTAAACTACCCAGTTCATCTTGTGGGGGGGGTGGATCAAAGAAGCCAGAAGCGACAAGCGTGTAATAATGACCAGGCTCGAGGCGTTCGGAGAGGATAAAAGGTTCTGGAGCCTCAATGGTTTGAGTCTCCTCGTTTGGTGTGCGGTGGGGTTGAACACGCAATTCATGTTCTCCTGCAGGTACAAGAACATAGCTGCTAAGCGTGGTGTACTGAATATCACGCAAACTTAACGTTCCATCAATCATTAAATCGAGCATAGGTGCATCCGGTGACACATGAGCAACACGAACTGCCGCAACATCTGGGGGTACCGCTTGTGCCAATGCATTTAGAGTGGTAGAAAAAATAATAAAGCTAAAGAGAAAAAAGCGGTAGCGCATACTTCCTCACACTCAGGATGCTAAGACAGGTGGTTTGCCTGTTGCCTCTCGTGCTGCTATGTCAACGGCTTCATCTTGAAAGCAGAGGGTAAGCGAGCGTTGCGTGCCTGTTTCGTACCAAAGCATGACGCTTTTTTCTAATTTTTGTACAAGAGTTTCTACATCGCTGCCCCATTCACTTAGAGGTTCGACACGGATTTCTAAGTTACTTGTTTTAAACTGTTCTGCTAAATCATCAGCACTGAAGGTCTCGAGCTCGGAGAGGGTGAAAGTGTCTTTTGGTTTGAGATCCATTATCGTTATCCTCCTACAAAATTGTTACAACAAGAATGTTGATTTAAGCTGCTTTGGATAGCAAGAACGAGGAGCTTTAGCCCCTCGCTCTTCTAAAAACGACCTTCACTTAAGTTCTGACGACATCCCTATCTCGGTCATGTCCGGTTGTCTTAGTAGCTACATCAGGAATGACATCTTTACCAAAGCCACCACCTAGAGTTGCGAAGAGAAGAGTGATGCCAGCCATAAGGAGCCAAACCCAAGCCGCGCGTGCAGCAGTTTGTGCTGCATTCTGGGCGAGCTCCGCAGTGCGCTCCTCGAGTGCGGTTGCGGTTTGCTGAATTTGCTGACGTGTTTCTGCGACACGTTGACCAATGACATTCGCAACTTGTTGTGCTTGAGCTTGACTCAAGCCTTGCGCGGTTAAATTTTGGATAAATTGTTCACCAGTAAGGGCGGTTTCTACCGCGTCGGCTTGGCGTGTAACCACTTCACCAAGATTGGTTACGTCTGTAAGGTTTGCACCAATATTTCTGCCAGCGTTTTGTAGTTTGTCCGTGATAACTCCAACGACTGCACCCACTTGAGTTTCATTAAGTTCGGGAGAAGCGTCTGCAATAATACTTGTTAATTCTTCTTCACTAAAGCCGTCGAGGAGAGCTTGATACTCATTTTGAATGCCCAATGACTCGAGGGCATTATTGAGCCCACCCGAAGTGTCTGCTGCAGCTCCAGCAGCACTACCAACCGCATTGGCTGTAGTGTTAGCGACCGAGCCTGCCAACCCTACTAAACTACTGATGCCACGCGAAACGAGATTAAGGGTAAACACGCTCATAAGTAGCATCAAAATCATGCCGACAACAAGCCCATTAAAGCGTCCACGTGCGGGGGTTAGGTTGCCTGTAGCCCGCGCTGCGGTAAGTCCTGCCAAAAATGAAGAAAACACCAAACTGATACTAAGCCAGATAACACTCCCTGTAGCAATACTGCTCAGGGTTGCATCTTCAAGACCAATAAACCCCACAGCAACTCCAAGAATGAGAAGCGCAGCATACGTTACAAGACCAACAATCACACCTGCTAAAATCCCTGTCCAACTTAACCGATGACTCGAAGTGACGACCACATCGCGCTCGAGTCCATGTTTATCTGTAGCACTATTAACAACCATCATTATCCTCCATAAAATGAACAACGCGGTTCGCGTTTATATGCTTGCACTGCTGCTGACCAACTAGATTCATCTTCCACCTCACAAGTCTTAGTATGGTTACTTTTGAACCCTTTGTTCATCAGGTATTTGGTCGCGCGACTTGACCCCACGAAAGTGTTATGTAACACTATCATCGAGCAAAGCGAAAAATTTCCGTATCAGGATTGCTAGAGTTAGTAAAGCTTCCTAATGTTAAATCATCAATGTTAAATCATCGTTGTCTTATGACTTTTTCGGGACTTCTCTTATATTGTTTTGAAAAGATGGATTTGATTTTTCATAGGTGGCTTTATGATGGGCCATGAGTTCGAGATACGTTTTATCTTCCCGCGCTTTAACGTAGAATTCATAAAAAATTTTAGCCGACTCCGCTTTGACCGCATCTTCATCTCTTGATAGTACTACGCTCTTATCCGAATTCCACTTACGCCCCGTTTTGTGATTGGCGTAGCGTCTCGAACGTGTCCAGCCCATTTGCAAAAACTTCCTCCCCATATCCATGCCCACAAAATCACCTTGACGTTTGTAAGCTAAAAACATGTCATAAATTTTTCGTGCAGATACTTCGGCGATCTCAGGTGTACGAAACCGCCAGTGGGGGAGGAGCTCACTTTTGTATGGCTCAACGAGTAACACGCCTTATTCACCAAGTCCGATTTGGTAGGGCTCGGAGTGCTTGCGAAAGTCAAGCCTCTTAAAATCTTGTTTGTAGTTAAATTTAGCCATAGGTTAATTTAGACATAGTCGCTTTGCCCATAGTTGCTTTGCCCATGGTTTTGTTTGGTGACTTTAGAGCGCGCTCTTCTGGAAACCTGTTTCGCTTGCTTAGAAACGTGAGCATTAAAGATTTCAATAATGTCTATGTCGTGACCAACACGCTTCAATATATCACTACGTAAGCGAAACCGTTTAAACGGATCAAAGCCGTGAGGTAACAAATCAGCAGGTTTGGCTAGAACGCTGTCCAAGTCCTCTTCACTACTTGTAACATCATAAAGGGCTTCATAGCCAGCGCGTTTAATCGCTGTTAGCAATTGCTTCAAGGTGCCACGCGTGCTACCAGCCAGTCCATTATAGATTAATCTCGCTCGTTTCATCTTTTCCTATTCTTACAGACAAATGCTGGGAACTTTCAGGAAGAACCCAGCATTTGTCTGTAAGAGGACAGCTCTCTTTTGCGGCGGGGTTTAAGAGAGCTTACTTCTATGTTAGAGAGAATAGGGTGCGCGAGCATCATGCCTTGGGTAAAGTTTCGACCCCTACTAAAGTGTTGTGCTCGGGTAAAATAAGGTTCGCTTAACCCAGAAAAACACCACGTAAAAAAACATGGTTGATAAGGTCAACATCGTGTTCTAAATTGCTAGGTGGTTCGTAGCCGAGCACGTTGCGCTTAATCGAGTTCTTAAAGAGCAAACTTACAAACAACATCGTAAGCTCTTTTGCTGGAGCCAGCGGAGCAATCTTTTTTTCTTGAATGCCCTGCTCAATGACGTTATTGGTGAGTACGCTTATATCCGCGAAGGTCTCGTCAGCATCAAGTTTTGCCAAAGTACCTGCGCTAAAGAGAAGGCGGAAAAAGCCACGATTATCATGTTGAAAATGAAGCGTTTCTCGCGTGATGGCATAAATTTTTTGCTCGAGCGTTGTAGTCTTTGTTAAGGCTAAGTTGATACGTTCGTGCAAAACTTTGATTTTCCAAGTTCGTAGTGCGCCAAGGAGTTTGGCTTTATCGGGAAAATACTTATAGAGTCCTGCTCTCGTTAAGAGCGAGGCCTCCGCAATATCTTCCATGGAGGTCCCACTATAGCCTTTTTCATCAAAAAGTTTGAGGGCAGCCTCGAGAATCTCTTGCGTGCGTTTCTCTTGCCGTTTTTCGCGCAGGGTTTGGGGTTTCGCTTCTTTTACTTGAGTTGAGGTCACAGTGTCTCCATTTAGCTCATCAGGATTTCAGCATTTTGATGCAACAAAAAGTACAGATGGTACTGGGTTTGCAGTAAACAACCTGACTAGCTGAAATCCTGATGAGCTGACTAGCTCACATTAGGCTCGAGTTACTCACTTCGTAGCGGTAAATCTCGGGTTTACTTGCCAGAACTTGAGGCAACTGCTCATTAAAAGTGCACATGTGTTCTGTTTGAAAATGCTTCGTGAGGGCTTCTTGGGTTTCCCACCGCTCGAAGATAAAAAACTTACTTGGGTTTTCTAAATCGTTGTAAAACCTGTACTCTATACAACCCGCTTCAGCATGGGTGGCATTTGCCATAGTTAGAGCTAATGCCTTCGCCTGCTCCATGTTTGCCTCTTGAACGAAAACGGTACCTGCAATGATAATCATAATTTTTCCTTTTAGTGCCTAGCTAATTAAATTTGTAGTGACGACGGTAATCAGCAGGTCAGCACTTTAGGAAGTCAGCATTTTAGGAGGGGAAGACCAAAAAACTGAGGTGCTGACCTGCTGATTTACTTCTAGTGTCCGACTCTGTCTTGCATACCACGAACGATGCGTGTAACAGCTTTACGTGGCAAGAGACGTGGCAGGGCAGTTCCAAATTGATTAGCAAAACCTGGGATAACTGTGACTTGTCCGCGCTTGGTGGCTTGGTAGCCTTGCTCTGCGACTTCTTTACTCGTCATCATTTTGGCAATACCACCTTTTTGAATAAGTTTGGATTCTTGCATGGCGGCACGTTCTTGGAAGCCTGATTCTGTGGGGCCAGGGCAAAGAACCGTGACGGTAACACCCGTACCTTCCATCTCGTTGGCAAGGGCTTCACTAAAGGAAAGTACATAAGCTTTTGTTGCGTAGTAAACCGCCATTAAAGGACCAGGTTGAAACGCTGCGGTGGAAGCAATATTTAAGATTTTGCCATTGCGACGCGCTACCATGTCTTTGCCAAAAATTTTGCTCAAGTGTGTCAGTGTAACCATGTTGAGCTGCATTTCTTGCAGTTCTTTCTCGAGGGGAATCTCTACAAATTTTCCGTAGGTGGCAAAGCCAGCGTTGTTAACAAGTGCGTCAATTTGGATGTTGTGAGCTTTAAGTTCGTTGTAAAGCTCATCGGGGGCAGAAGCTTTTGCTAAGTCCTTCGCAATAACAGTTGCGTTGATGTTGTACTGCTTAGCAAAGTCAGCGGCTATGGAGTCGAGCTTGTCCTTACTCCGTGCGACTAAAACGAGGTTGTAGCCGTCCTTGGCAAATTCTCTGGCGAGGTCTAGCCCGATGCCACCTGAGGCACCGGTGATGAGGGCGGTTTGTTTAGTTGTTTTTGAAGCTACTGTTGTCATCTTAATCTCTCCATTCGGGCGTAATGCCTTACGAGAAACATTATAGGCACAAAGTTTACGTTATGTCAACTATTTGGCCAAAATGTAAAGTTTAATTATATTGACCTCATAGTCTAAAATTGGTGATTTGGAAATGTGCCAACTGTGGCGCAAGGGGATGAATGAGTGTTATTGATTGCGAACAAACGCCATGGTTTTTTAACGAGGTGGCTTCAGCCCCTCATTACACTAACTTTGTCCACAAATGTTTCAGAATAGCTCACTACGCATTTTGAGGGTTTTGGCTATAGCGTAAGCGTGGAGGACTCGAGGCAGAATTTTAAGTTGTTCTTCTTGAACCTGAGAAAGCTGCGCCTAATCCTAAGCCAATAAGTAATGACACCAGTCAACCATTTTTGAGTTTTACTAAACCAACTTTTAGTTTTGATAAATTGACCGACACCACTTGCTAATAATGCTACAGCTAAGTCTACTGGTAGGTTGACTACGATGAAAAGAATACCTAAGAAAGCTATTTGAAGCATTGTAGAGCCTTGGGTCGGGTCAACAAATTGAGGCAGGAAGGCAAGAAAAAAGAGGATAGACTTGGGATTAAAAAGATTTGTCAGGAAGCCTTGGAAGTAAATGCTGGTTAGACGGTTTTGATCAGACAATTCTACAGTGTGAAGTTCGCTTTTCGACATCAAAGTACGAATGCCTAAGTAAATTAGGTAAGCTGCGCCTATATATTTAACAATGTTGAAAACAACGGCTGAAGCTGCAATCAGTGCAGCCAAACCTAATATTGCTGCTAAGATATGCACTAAAACACCTGTGTAAACTCCCAAGACAGAAGCAATACCTGCACCTTTACCTTGGCTTAGGCTGCGAGTTGCAATGTAGAGCATACTTGGTCCAGGCGTAATGGCTAACAAAAAAGAGGCTATACAAAAAGCAATAAGTGAAGTGTCCATAAATCACTATACAGTTAAGTCTCAACACCTGGCTAGACTTAGAGCAAAATACAAACGTTGGCAACGTACCTTGACCTCCGGATTAACCCTCGCAAAGTAGCGTATACTCTCCTTAAACGAAGCTTACTGTCAAGTAAACCATTAAGGAGTGCAATGCGCGTTGCTTTATTCGCCACCTGCCTGGCTGACCAACTCTTCCCTCAAGTCGCTGTAGCCTCGGTCAAACTGTTGCGACACTTGGGTGTGAATGTAGACTTTCCCGACAAACAAACTTGCTGCGGTCAACCCGCCTACAATGCGGGCTACCATAAGGAGACTTGTGCCATCGCTGAGCACCACTTGAATGTCTTTGAGGATTATGACTACGTGGTCTTGCCAAGCGGTTCCTGCGGAGCGATGATCAAGACGCACTACCCCGAACTCTTTCGTGAGGCTCCCGAGTTGTATCGCCGCTCGAGAGACCTCTCAGAGCGCACCTTTGAACTCACCACGTTTATTACTGAAATCTTGAACAAAGAAGACATCGGCGCAGACCTAAATGGAAGGCGCGTGACCTACCACGACTCGTGTCACGCCATGCGCTTCATGAACGTGATGGCGGCTCCGCGCATACTTCTCAAAGCTGCAGGTGCAGACCTCATCGAAGCAGAAGGTCACGATGTGTGCTGCGGTTTTGGTGGGCTGTTTAGTGTGAAAATGCCCGACATTAGCTCAGCGATGGGCAGGGCTAAACTTGGTGGTATCCAGGTAACAGGTGCAGAAATTTTAACATCAACAGATGGTGGTTGCCTCATGCAATTGGTAGGAACCATCAAACGCAATAACGTTTCCATGCCAGTGAAGCACGTGGCGGAATTACTGTGGGAAGGCGTAGAGCGAGGTCAGCGTGTTCCTGCGTAACTTATCCCCTTTATGCTCCCTTTCGTCACTGCGAGGTTCAGTTGATAGTTTTTTGATAGCCAACTTAGTTCATCATTACCGCATCCCCGAAAAGGAGCCTTTAGCAGGGCGTATCATGCCGTTATCGTCGTTATCTGATTCACCTCTGGCTAAAGGCTTTTCAGCAATCTCATTTCGCCAACCAGGTGACGAGAGCTTATCACTAACTGTAAGAACTCTGTATTACAAAAAACCTTCTGCATAATAGCTGATAGACTGGGGAATGTTCACCGTCAAGCGTCTACGTCGGCAACCAAAACACTTCCAAACGTTTACAGGTCTAAACATAAAGCAATTTGAGGAAGTCATAACAGCCCTGCGACCAGTGTATAACAAGCTGCAACGTGAGCGGTTGAAGAAGCCCAAAAGACAACGCAAAGCAGGAGCTGGACGCAAGTTCGAGTTAGAGCTAGAAGAGCGACTCTTGTTGACATTGATGTACCTATGGACTTAGCTTGAAATCTTAGACAAAAAAGGAAGAGACTATAAGTACGCAGGAGGTCTAAGATGGCAACAGCCAAGAAAGAGAAGCGGGATTACAGTACGGAATTCAAGATAGATGCAGCTAGGCTAGTGGAAGATCA
>JBOFGY010000040.1:0-61387 GCA_051649365.1 Trueperaceae bacterium | reverse complement strand
CGTCACGCCCGATTACGGGGTCGAGCTTCCCGTCTCTGGCTTGCTTGGTGAGGTCAATCCCATAACGCTCTAACGCCTCGAAGGTGTTCTCGGCAGATTTGGAATCCACAGTTCTACCTCCTCTAATTTCTTTGACGGTGGACTCTAAGGCCCCAGCGTCGGGCAGGAAGCCAAGGTCTTTGGCAGCCCTGAACCGCGCCGCTACCAACAGCGTGTCAGCAGCCACAAAGCTATCGCCCCAACCCTTGGCCAGTCGCTCGGCTTCGTCAAAAACCTGGGTCATGTCGTTTGACATATATTGACCGTCGCCGCCTGAAACTTTTGGGAGGCGGCTCAGGTTGGTATCCAGGGAGGCGCGGATTTGCGCCAGGTTGCCACCAGCACGCTCCACCACGCGGGCGGCTGGGCTGGCACCGTCTGAGAGGAGGGCGGTAACCAAATGGACAGGTGTAATGGTCTGATGTTGGCGCGTTTGAGCGATTTGCTGCGCGCTGGCCACCATCTGGAGAGCGGATTCGGTTAAACGTTCAGCATTCATGGCTGGTATTATAAAAGTTGAGTGTGGTATTGTCAAGTTTATTTATAAGAGCTTTTGTTAGAGAATGATAAATCTTGCTTGAGTATTGTGCAATGACTGCTACTATCTTCATTTGATGGAAACAGCGACGATTACACTTTACCTACCTTTTGGCGACGCACAAAAACTACGAATTGCAGAAATCTCTAACTGGTCTGGACAGGCTTTTGCTGCACCTCGAACAGAACTCGAGACCTTATTACACCGCGAAGAACTTGAGGGTTCAGGCGTGTATTTTCTTCTTGGTACAAATCCAGAAACAGGTAAACCACTTGCTTATATTGGCGAAGCTGAAGATTTGTCGAATCGGCTAAAAGGTAAAGATCATAGTGAACGGCAATTTTGGATTTCGGTTGTCGTCTTTCTCAGTAAAGATGACAATTTGACCAAGGCGCATGTACGTTACCTTGAGAAAATACTTATCGAAGAAGCTAAAGCTGTGGCACGATATGAACTTGATAACGTGCAAGCGAGTAACGCAAAACTTCCTGAATTTGGCCAAGCTGATATGAAAGTTTTCCTTAAACGAATAAAACAACTTCTCCCCGTCCTTGGTACTGACATTTTGGTTGAAATCAAATCATTAGGAGAAAAGGAGTCTGTCAGGGAAATTCATAATTATGAAGTTCTTAATTATGAAGTCAAGGGGGTTAATGCAAAGGGTGAAAGAACCGAACAAGGTTTTGTAGTTTACGAAGGCTCAAAAGCTGTACTAAACGAAACAGATGGATGCAAGCCTTATATCAAAAATCTTCGTCATAAACTCATTGAAGAAAGTATTTTGCAAAAAGAAGATAACGCCTTTATTTTTACAAAAAATGCCGAGTTTGCAAGTCCAAGCACGGCAGCTTCTGTGATTGCGGGAAGTAGTATCAACGGTCTAACAGCTTGGCGTTATAGCAATGGTATGTCTATTAAAGATTTTGAAATAGATGAATAATTTTTCTCGAGCTACCTTTTTCCTTTAACAACGAGGCTCGCTTTTATTTTCACCCATTAGCTCTAAGTTTTCCCGCATAGGCTCGAGCCATTCACTTCTTCTCAACATTGAAAGGAAGATACGTCACTTGGTCTTTCCACTCACTGCTTTCACTTAGCAGCATTGCAGCCAGTAAATCCTCGAGCATGGCACGGTAACTTGCAGACGAGCGCAAAATAAAAACGCCCGCCGTTGGTATGTTATTTTCAATGCGCTTGTAAGCAAACCCAATAAGCGTATTGATGTCTTGACTTACCAAGATGTAGTCATTTTCAGTTGCCCACTCGAGTAGTTCTGGGTCGGATAAACCAGGAAAGCGGTAATTCGCCTGAACAATTTCGGCAGTTGGTTCTTGTTCTCTAAGAAAATCAGCAATGAGTAGCGCAATGTGTTCATCAAACAAGTAGCGAAGCATTATTTGGCTTTGAGTTGTTGGGCTTTGCGCTCTGCAATGATTGCACCCATTCGTGCTGTGTTTTCTTCAATTTGTTTGCTATAAACTTCATGCTGTTTTTCTTGGTTTTTCAGATAAGCGTTTAATTCAACTTTGTTTTGATGATAATAAGCTATCAGTGTATAAACGGTTTCCACAGGAATAACGAAACGTGTGGCAATTTGTTCGGCAGAGGAACCCCGCAAATAGGCATTCAGGACTAGCTCGAGGGGAAGTTTTGTCTCTGCCACAAGTAGCGTTTCCCCTTCGCGCCTGAGTGGAATAGTAAGGGTATCTGACATAGGTAAAGTATACAAAATTTAGGACTCGAGTGTGTTTAACTCCCTCGAGTCCCCTTCTTCCTTTGACGACAAGGCTCGAGTTATTTTCACCTGTTGGCTCGAGTTGTCCTGAAAGAGGATCGAGCCTTTACTGTCACCCAATTCTTGACTTATTTAGTGGTATCACCTATAGTACCACCATGAGCTTACCTCGAGTCGTGTTAGATACGAACATCCTCGTCTCGGCACTGCGCTCGAGGCGTGGGGCTTCATTCAAACTGGTTTTGCTGATTGGCAAGGGCAAATTCTCGCTGCATGTTTCTGTGCCACTTGTTTTGGAATACGAAGAGGTTTTACTGCGCCATAAACCTGCTGCGCTAAGTAAGCAAGACATTGAGGCATTCCTCGATTACATTTGCAAGGTAGCAAAACCTCAGCGTATCTTTTATCTATGGCGACCCTTTCTCAAAGATGCCGATGACGACATGGTTTTAGAGCTTGCTTTTAATGCCAGGTGCAGTCATATTGTAACGTTTAATGGTAAGGATTTTAGAGGCAGTGAGCAGTTTGGTCTTCAGGTTGTTACGCCGCAAGAGTTTCTCAGAAAGATTGGAGTTTTGAAATGAGCGCACTTAGTTTACGTTTACCCGAATCACTTCACAAGCACGTTAAAGAACTTGCTGAACAAGAAGGTATCTCTATCAATCAATTTGTCACAACAGCAGTTGCTGAAAAAATGTCTGCTTTGATGACAGAAGATTATTTGGAGCAACGAGCCAAACGTGGTAGTCGCAAAGCCTTTGATACTGTTCTTAAAAAAGTTCCTAATGTAGAACCAGAAGAACAAGACCGTTTCTAAGAGACCTCGAGTTTTCCTGAAAAAGGCTCGAGCCAACTACCCTTTATCCTTCTTCTCAATGGGTAAAGTACGAACACGAACTTTTGCATCTTCCACAATTACCACAGCACCACTTTCCAAATCTTCTTGGCACTGCGACAAAACCTCGAGTAACCTAGCTTGCAGTTTTTCAGCTTTCAATGTTCGCGTTCTCAAGATAACAACGCTTGGGGTACTTGAGCCTGATGCAGCTAGTAAATCAGTGAAGTCCAAATCAAAGGTCAAGATAACCTGACTCTGTACTTTTGCATAGGAGAGAATATCAGTGTCGGGCGCAGTTATTTGACCAAGTGTTGCCCAGTGATTTGTAGGATAACCTTTTTCAGTAAAAAACTTGCTCCATTCAGGAGATAAGTTCATATCGAGCAAAAGATTCACGACTTTTAGAAAGCAAGTTCGCGTTCTTCGACACGCCAAGCCGCGTAGTGAAGTGCAGCTTGAATATCTTCAGACTCGAGGTAAGGATAAAGTTTCAAAATTTCTTCTGGTCTGTGGTCAGTTAGAAGCGTTAATACAGCACCAACAGTCACGCGCATTCCACGAATGCAGGCTCTGCCCCCCATCACCTTTGGGTCGTGAGTGATGCGGTCTAAAAGATTCATGAGGTTAGTATATCGCAAAGCATATTGATTTCGTGTGGATGGGTAGCCTCAGTCTCGAGCCACCTTTTTCCTTTAACGACAAGGCTCGCTTTTATTTTCACCCGTTAGCTCCAAGTTTTCCTGCATAGGCTCGAGCCATCACCTCAAAATGCTAGAATTCAGGTATGCAAACGAGCCTCGAGGTTCCCTTAACCCAAGATGTCAAAGGGCGTTATGTCATTCGTGGTACAAAGTTACCACTCGAGCTAATCCTTAATGCCTATAAACGTGGGCTTTCAGCCGAACACATTGCTAATCAGTATAACGGTCTCGAAATCCGTGATATTTACGCTGTGCTTGCTTACTACCATGACAACAGGAAAGAGCTAGACGAATACCTCGAGGAACAGAACCGTATTAGCAAAGAATACAGTGTTGACATTGAAAAGAACACTGCCATCATGTACGAAAAAATCCAGGCACAACTCAAACAACAGCAATGACTATCAAATATCTGTTTGATGAACACATTCATCCTGCGATAGCTGAGGGTATATGGCAAGACCTGCCGGATTTAGAAATTGTCGAGGCTCGAGTGCTTTTTCCAGGGCTGGCTGACCCTGACTTGCTCGAGTGGGCAGCGCAGCAAGGCTACATTTTACTCAGCAGTGACCGCAACACACTTATCGAGTTTTACAACGAGCGTTTGAGAGCAAATCTTCAAAGTGAGGGTTTATTTATTGTGCGACCAGCTGCTTCAATGGGCGCGATATATTGATGATCTTGTTGTGATAGCTTCAGCAAGTGAAGGCAGTGAATGGGAAAATCAAATTACCTTTCTTCCGTTCAAAAAATTTTAACTGAGCTTATCGAGACTAGAGCTACCTTCTTCCTTTAACAACCAGGCTCGAGTTACTCCCTGCTTGTGGCTCCAGTTAGTTTCATTCGTTGGCTCGAGTTAGTGCCCCAATTTCTCCCAAAAAGGCTCGAGCTACTTCTCGAGGGGGTACTCGAGTGCTACACTATCCTCATGCTCGATTGGTCTTCCTGCCCTGCCGTAGAACGCACCCCCGATAAAGTGAGTGGCGCGTGGGTCTTTCGTGGTACGCGGATTCCTGTCAAGACACGCTTTGAAAACCTCGAGGACGATGCCAGTATCGCCGACTTTCTCGAGTGGTTTCCTGGCGTAACAAAAGACCAAGTAGATGCCGTACTCGCACATACGACACGGAGTCTCGAGCTAGCTTAATATGAAGATTCTGTTTGACCAGGGTGTACCTGTCCCTTTAAGAAAACATTTATCCGAGCATCAAGTTTTTACAGCCTTTGAAAAAGCATGGAGCAATCTTAAAAACGGTGAATTTTTGCAAAAAGCTGAGAGTGAAGGCTTTGATGCGCTTGTTACAACTGACCAAAATTTGCGCTATCAGCAAAATTTGCAAGAACGTAAAATTGCCATTGTTGTTTTGATGAGCACTAGTTAGTCAAAAATTCAAAAAAGCGTTATAAAAGTCGTTGTAGCTATTAATTCTGTAAAAGCGAGTGATTATCTCGAGATAACCATTCCCGACGTTGAAGAAGGAAATGGGAATTCACTAAATTTCTCATTCTCTCGAGTTTCGTGCGTGGATGACTCGAAACCCCCTTCTTCCTTTAACGATGAGGCTCGAGTTTTCTCACAGAGGCTCAAAACACACCCTCGATAAAAATAATTCACGATAGTCTTTATTTTTTCCTTCAAAACAAAAAATCTCACACGAGCAATACTGTCACGAGCAATACTGTTAAGAAAACTGTCATAAGCTTTATCTCTATACTATTTTGAGTATTACTCTAGCTATGCAGGAGTCTTCGCCGTGAAAAAGATATTTCTTCTTACCAGTATTGCTGTTACCTTTCTTATCTCAGCTTGCACTCCAACCATCACACAGCAGCACCCAGACGACATTGTTGTTCAGCAGCATCTTCCACCAGAAACGTGGATCACACATGAAACAAGCAACTTTTCGCTAGCCTTACCGCCTTCATGGAAAGTTTTCGATGAAGGCATTCTCGAGGCTGAAGCGGACGAGCTTGACGACATCTTTACCTCCTCTTTTGATTTCACATTTTTTGCTATGGATTTAGCAAACACTTCAAGCTTTCATACGAGTGTTAATCTTGCTGAAGAATATTTACCTCTCGAGATTTCGCTTGAAGAGTATGTGGCATTAAGTGCGCAAGGTCTTCAATATTTTGCAGATGTCCAGGGAGATGTGACACATCAGATTCTCGATTTACCCTCAGGGCAAGCAGGTTACTTTTGTTACATTTCAAAGGTTCCTGTAGGTCAACGTTCTAAAAATATCGCCTTGATCCAATATCTGTTTAAGCAAAAACAACTCTACTATATTCTTTCGTTTGCAAACCCTGTAGAATTGCAAGATGTTTACGCGCCTATCTTTAAAAAGATTGTTCAAACGGTAAGTGTCTCTCCGACCCCTTCACCCCAAGCATTTCCAGAAAGTCCTTTAAGCTTAGGCAACCCTAATCCCTTCTCGCCATTTTATTTAGCTTCGTTCATGCGCTAGGCTTTTTCATATTTCATACCAAACCAAAAGCACTTCATCACCCAAACCGCACCTTGCCATTGCGTGTTTTCAGTGTCATCTTTACTTCTCCATCTTCTGGTAAAGAAAACGTTTCGGGTATCGCCAGGGTCACATCTGCCAAAAGCGTAGCTGTAACATTATTTTTAGGGTCGCCTGCTTGCAAAATATCATTAAATAGTGTGTCAAGATTTTCACCCTCAAACTCGAGTGTAAAGAAAAAAACCTCTTCTAGCGTAGCTTGGTATTGGCATAATGTTTTGCCATCCGTCACACTACACGGTGAAACTTTGTCAAAGGTAAACGCTGTACCGGGCTCAGACGCTATAGCCTGTTGCATGGAAGGTGCGCCCGAAACATCGGTAAACGTAATATCGAGAGAGGGTTCGCCAATACCTAAGCGTGGTGGAAATGCACTCTCGGGTGAGCTCGAGGTCATCTCAACCGTAGGACTAATACCTAATTCCTCACTGACTTTTTTCGGGGCAACACCCAGGGGGAGCTCGAGGTCATCTATATCATTTGTAGATGTATTGAATGACGCCGTTATAGGTACGGTAATATCTGGTAGCGTTTGCAGGGTAGATAACCCTGACTCTGTAGTTAGTAGATTAAATCGAATCACACGGTTGTCGAGCCCGTAGATATTTTCCACGTCACGCTCACCAATAATAGCACCAATCACACCCGAGCACCCTGACAGTAAAATCGTCATGACACTTAGCCCTAAACACACCTGAGGAAAGAAAAAGTTCATTTCTCAACTTTACTCTTTTGATCTGTAGCTAAGCTGAGGAAAAAGCCATATTATCTTTAACTAAAAAGAGACTTTTTGCACGGATAGGGGTTTCTTCAAAAGAAGTTCTTTGTAGGTTAATACTTAAAGGCATTTATGCAAGAAATTTATTAACTACTGTCGTCCTCTACACACCTTTCAACTTACCTTTACTCATTCTTCATTTAGATAAAGTAGAGTAATTAAAAAGCGCAGAACTACGAAAGTTCGTAACAACGTCTAAACTTTCGTATTGACGTGACAAAGAATAAAGGCACGGATTGGAGACCTATGCTCGTGCAAGACATTATGACGAAAAACGTCGTGGCGATTGACCCTGATATGCCAATTACAGATGTCAATACACTCATGGAACAGCGCAACATACGGCATTTTCCCATTGTCGAAAAAGGACAGCTTATTGGTATTGTTTCAGACCGAGATATTCGTGTGGTGGGTTCGGAACATCCCAAAGCACAGAAAGGTGTCACGATTAAAGATGCCGTGCAGTGCATCATGAAGTCGCCGGTTTTAACCGCGCATCCCCTCGACCCTATCGAAGAAGCTGCCAAGGTTCTACGTGAAAATAAAATTGGGGCCATGCCCGTTGTTAATAATGATGAGCTTGTTGGCATCGTCACGGGGATTGATTTTTTAGAAGCAATGGTAAAAATGACGGGCGTGTATGGTGCCACGACGCGGCTCGAGGTCGAGGTTGATAATCGCCCTGGCGCACTCGCAGGTTTACTTGACAGCATTGCCAAAAAGAAAGTCAATGTCTCGAGTGTTATGACAACGCGCTCCGACCCTGACGCGGTAAATTTCGTGCTGCGAGTAAGTACCATTGATGGGCGCGGACTCTCCAGAAAATTACGCAAGGAAGGTTTTGAGATTTTGTGGCCGACGGAGAAACTTTAATGGCTTACGCTTTTCTCTATGACCCAACCCTCAGCAACTACGAACTTTCAGATAGCCACCCCTTTAAGCCTATTCGTTTAGAACTTACGAAGAGTTTGCTCGAGCATATCCAGTTGCTCAGCACCACGCATCTCGTGCAACCTTTTCCGATAAAAGAAACGCAACTCCTCGAGGTTCACACCAAAGACTATGTCGAAGCCGTCAAAGCAGTTTCAAAAGGACTCAACATTGACGATGCTTACAGTTACGGACTTGGTACGAGTGACAATCCTATTTTTCCTAATATGCACGAAGCCATCATGCGCGTATGCAGTGCAACGACAACTGCTGTGCATCTCGTCGCCTCAGGCCAGGTGCAACGCGCGGTAAATTTATCAGGCGGTCTTCATCACGCGCACGTCGACAAAGCTTCAGGTTTTTGTGTTTACAACGATTTAGCTGTAGCAATCCATCACGCAACGAAAACCTTCAAATTGCGCGTCGCCTATGTAGACATAGACGCGCATCACGGCGACGGTGTGCAATGGCTTTTTTATGACCGCGCCGATGTCATGACGATAAGCTTACATGAATCCGGGCGTTATCTTTTTCCTGGCACGGGTCACACCTATGAAATTGGTAAAGACGCGGGACGTGGCTACAGCGTAAACATGCCCCTCGAGCCCTTCAGCGAAGATAAAAGTTATCTCGAGGCTTTCGAGGCCGTCGTACCTTTAGCCTTAAAAAAATTCAAACCTGACCTCATTGTGTTACAAGCCGGTGCTGACATGCACCGCTACGACCCACTTGCTGACCTTAGCCTTAGCTTACAAGCTATAAGCCAGAGTTATCAGCGCATTAGTGAACTCGCGGATGAACTTTGTAACGGACGCTTGGTCGCAACAGGTGGCGGTGGCTATGACCCTTACCGCACGGTGCCGAGAGCTTGGGCGCACCTCTGGGCCGCTGTGAGTAAACAAACCTTGCTCGAGGACGTTCCTGAAGCGTGGCGCACACAGTGGCAAACACAAAGCCCTACCGAGCTACCTAAAAAAATTCACGATAACCTTACAACTTGGCCAGACATTCCACGCCGCAGCGAAATTGAATCGCACAACCGTGCGGTGATGAAACGGCTTGTCAATACACTCGAGTCCACGTGGCGAGAATGAAGCTAGTAAGATGAAAGCAAAACCGAAGAGGAAGGAAGAATCTCTAACTCCCGATTTTTAACTCCTGAAATGCTGAAGTGCTGAGGTGCTAAACTACTTCAAAAGGAGATTCACACGTGGCCTATACCGATTTCTCGCTCGAGCAACTGCGAACCTACAAACCTCAAATCGCTATTCCCAAAGATTTTGATAGCTTTTGGCACAACACCATCAAAGAAGCGCAGCAACATCCCTTAAATGCAATCTTTGAAAAAGTAGACTACGGACTCAGAACTCTAGAGACCTTTGATGTCACGTTTTCTGGTTTTGATGGGCAAGCCATCAAAGGTTGGTTGCTCTTACCCAAACACCGCACTGAGCCTTTGCCTTGCGTCGTAGAGTATGTCGCTTATGGCGGTGGGCGCGGTTTCCCCATTGACTGGCTCCTATGGAGTAGCACAGGTTACGCGCACTTTGTCATGGATACACGCGGACAAGGCACAGGCTGGCAAAAAGGCGATACACCCGATATCGGTGCTGGTGCAAATCCTTCGCATCCTGGTTTCGCAACCCAAGGTATTTTAGACCCGCACACCTATTACTATCGCCGTGTGTTCACGGATGCTGTTCGCGCCATCGAAGCCGCACGCAGTCACAAAGCAATTGACGCTTCTAAAGTTGCGGTAACGGGTGCTAGTCAGGGCGGCGGCATCGCGTTAGCAGCAGCAGGTCTTAGTGATGCTGATGTACTCATGACCGACGTACCTTTTTTGTGTCACTACCGTCGTGGTGCCACTATGAATGACGCTTTCCCCTATCAAGAAATTCGCCTCTTCTGCAAGATCCACCGCGACAAAGTGGCTACCGTATTTAAAACACTCGAGTATTTTGATGGTGTTCACTTTGCAACCAAAGCTAAAGCGAACGCACTTTTTTCTGTGGGACTCATGGACGAAATCTGCCCACCTTCAACGGTGTATGCTGCGTACAATCACTACGGGGGTAAAAAAGATATTCGTGTTTGGGAGTTTAACGGTCACGAAGGTGGACAGAATTTTCAGAGCGTCGAGAAAATTAGGTTTTTGCAGGAGCTGTGGCCAGTATCCTGAGCAAAAGTCCGAAAGCAGAAATTTATATAGAGAAAGAAAAATCAATATTGGCCGAATGACTACATGAAGGACGCAAGACAAAGTGCTAGAGTAAGCTTTATAGTTCAAAAATAAACTGTTCTTCCACCTTCGAGGAGGCAAAGTAAAATGATTGCAGATAAAGTCACACTAAAACGAGTAAGTCATTGGCTGGACGGCAAAATCGTCACCTCGAGTTCGGGCAAAAATGGCCCCATCTGGAACCCTGCCACAGGTGAACAACAAGGCATGGTAGATTTTGCGTCCGTTGCAGAAGTTGATACAGCTGTCGCCATCGCCAAAAAGGCCCTCGATAGTTGGCGAGCAACCTCACTTTCTAAGCGTTCAGAAATTCTTTTCAAAATGCGAGAACTTGTTCACGCCAACCGCGAAGGGTTATCCAGAATTGTAAGCCTCGAGCACGGCAAGGTTTTTTCTGACGCGATGGGCGAAGTGGTGAGGGGTTTAGAAAACCTCGAGTTTGCCTGTGGTATCGCGCACCTCCTCAAAGGTGGTTACTCCGAGCAAGCCAGTCGCGGCGTAGATGTTTACTCGATTCGCCAACCGCTCGGTGTGGTTGCGGGTATCACCCCGTTTAACTTCCCAGCGATGGTTCCCACGTGGATGTTCGCCAACGCGATTGCTTGTGGCAACACCTTTATTCTCAAGCCTTCCGAAAAAGACCCCTCTGCATCAATGTTTATTGCTGAACTCTTTAAGCAAGCGGGTTTGCCTGATGGTGTCTTTAACGTGGTGCATGGTGACAAGGTTGCAGTGGATAGGATACTCGAGCACCCTGATATTGCTGCTGTTTCATTCGTAGGTTCTACACCCATTGCCAAATACATCTACGAAACAGGCACCAAAAACGGCAAGCGCGTTCAAGCTCTTGGCGGCGCGAAAAATCACATGGTTGTCTTGCCTGATGCAGATGTAGGCATGGCTGCTGACGCTGCGGTTTCTGCCGCTTACGGCTCCGCAGGTGAACGCTGCATGGCAATTTCAGTCGTCGTTGCAGTGGGTGATGTTGCTGACCCACTTGTAAATGCCATCAGCGAACGTTTACCGAAATTAAAAATTGGTTCTGCGGCTGATAGCGAGATGGGGCCGCTTATTACCAAAGAACACCGTGACAAAGTTGCCAGCTACATCACGAACGCGCCAAGCGAAGGTGCAAAGGTTGTCGTGGACGGAACGAAGCATAAGTTTGACAACAATGGCTTTTTCCTTGGTGTGTCTCTCATTGATAATCTCGGTACAGATATGAAGTGCTATCAGGATGAAATCTTCGGGCCTGTGCTTGGCGTAATGCGCGTGAAGACTTATGAAGAGGCTTTAGAACTTGTCAACAACAACCCTTATGGAAATGGCACAGCGATTTTTACCCGTGATGGTGGTGTAGCACGGCAGTTTCAGTTTGATTGCAATGTGGGCATGGTGGGCATTAACGTGCCTGTGCCTGTGCCTGTGGCCTATTACAGCTTTGGTGGTTGGAAGGCTTCGCTGTTTGGGGATACGCATATGTATGGCCCAGAGGGCATTCATTTTTATACGCGCAGCAAGGTGGTGACGAGTCGTTGGCCTGATCCGAGTACGAGTAAGGTGGATTTGGGGTTCCCGCAAGTTAGGTAGGTCTGTCATAAATTTGATAGTTTTGCAAGTGGGGGTTTTGCCCCCACCTTTTGTATTTTCAAATTGCCACAGCATTAAATTTTATTGATGTAAACTGATGTCATGGCGACTGCACTAACATTGCTGAAAAACACAACTTCAAAATTCCAATCGGGTTTTCAACATAGCCTTATTGACTTTGCTGATTTGATTCGTCTTGACTCGGCTCGCCATTTGAGCAAAGAAAAGCAAACAAATTTAGGACAGTTCTTTACTCCACCTATTGTAGCAAGTCGCTTGGCTAAACTGTTCATAGCAGATTTCAGAGATATACACCTACTTGATGCAGGCGCAGGTGTAGGTACACTAACTGCTGCATTTATTGAAACTATTTGTAATCGAGAGAATCGCCCAAAAAGTATTTCGGTCACTGCCTACGAAATTGATGAGAACTTATTGGGGGCTCTCGAGCAAACTCTAAAAGCGTGTCACGTTACTTGTGAATTTGCAAACATAGATTTTTCTTACAATATCGTAACTAAAGACTTTTTGGAAGATGCGGCAAACATTCTGCAAAGAGATTTATTCGCCAATATAAAAGACTACAACTGTGCTATCTTGAACCCACCGTATAAGAAAATGAGCAGTGAATCTAAGGAGCGACACCTTCTGCAAAGCATTGGGGTTGACACAGGAAATCTCTATACAGCTTTTTTGGCTCTGGCTAGTAAGCTACTCGAGTCTGGTGGGGAACTTGTGACAATTACTCCACGTAGTTTTTGTAATGGAGCCTATTTCAAACCGTTTCGGCAAACCTTTTTGAAAGATATGACAATCTTTGATATAGAAAGTTTTGAAAACCGTAGCGGAGTATTTGACGATGTATTACAAGAAAATATTCTTTTGCACACTATTAAATTTGCTATCAAACCTGAAAAAGTCAAAATTGTTTTTGTAGAAGACCTAAAAGACAGTATTGCTACGGAAGATTATACAACTTACGATGAAGTTGTACACCCCAATGATGAAGAACATTTTATCCATATTGTTTCTGGTGAAATGGCAAAACAAGCTGCAACACTTGGTAACCAGCTTACGCATTCATTAAAAGATTTAGGCATAGCTATTTCAACAGGAAGAGTTGTGGATTTTAGAGCAACCGAAGCACTCAGGCAATATTCTGATAAAGACACAGCTCCTCTAATTTACCCGTTTAATTTGAAAGAAGGATATATCTCCTGGCCCATTAGCAAAAACAGCAAGCCACAGGCTATCGTGGTAAATGAGAAAACAGCTTCTTTGCTAGTGGCAACGGGATTTTATGTTTTGCTCAAACGCTTCTCGGCCAAAGAAGAAAAACGTAGAATTGTGGCAAGCCTATTCAATCCAGATATGATTCAAACTAGCGTAATAGGTTTTGAAAATCATCTCAATTATTTCCATATGAACGGATTCGGTTTACCAGAGGTGCTCGCTAGAGGTTTAACAATTTTTCTCAACTCAACTTTATTTGATGAATGTTTCAGACGTTTTAGCGGAAATACCCAGGTTAATGCGACGGATTTACGCAACTTGAAATATCCCTCGAGAGAACAACTCGAGATACTTGGACAACATTTGGATTCGACGCTTCCCGATCAAGAAACTATTGATAAAATAGTGACAATGACTCTCTTTCCAAATGATGACAGCTTTAAGTCGCTGCAAGGTAAAAGTAAAATTGAGGAAGCCTTGGTTGTTCTAGCAGCTCTGGGATTACCCAAAGCGCAACTCAATGATCGTTCTGCTCTTACTTTGCTAGCTTTGCTCAACTTAGCACCTGGTACGCCTTGGGAAGAAGCATCCTCACCACTCATCGGTATTACACCTATCATGAATTTCATGGCTGACCATTATGGGAAAAATTATCAGCCGAACACTAGAGAAACAATTCGGCGACAGACCATGCACCAGTTCGTAGATGCGGGTATCGCAGTTCCCAATCCTGATAATCCAAAGCGTCCGCCCAATAGTCCAAAATGGGTTTATCAAATAGAACTCACCGCCCTGACCCTTCTTCGCACTTACGGTACAAGTGAATGGGAGAAAAACCTGAAAATCTTTCTCGAGTCTGTTGGAACTTTGCGCGAGAAGTATGCACAGGCTAGGCAGATGGAACGAATTCCAGTAACGTTCAACGAGAATGTTAAAATTACGCTGTCTCCTGGTGGTCAAAATGAGCTTGTCGAAAAGATTATTCACGAATTCTGCCCACGTTTTGTGCCTGGTGGTCGTGTCATCTATTTGGGAGACACAGATGAAAAGCTGCTCTATTTTGACGAAGAGCAGGTAAAAAATCTTGGTGTTATTGTCGGTGAGCGTGGAAAAATGCCAGATGTTGTTATCTATGACGCGACAAAAAATTGGCTACTCTTAATAGAAGCAGTAACAAGTCACGGCCCCATTAACCCAAAAAGATTGAATGAGCTTGCCAAGTTATTTGAGGGTACAACAGCAGGTTTAGTTTATGTAACAACATTTTTAACTCGTAAAGCGATGCTTACCTATCTGAATGAAATTGCTTGGGAAACAGAAGTATGGGTAGCAGAATCACCTGGACACATGATTCATTTTGACGGGAAGCGATTTTTGGGGCCATACTGATTTCGGGTCCTCAATGTAATCATATTGTGCGAGTGGCACAATGCTAATTTTGCTTACACTTTTCCAGCAAAATTAGCAGGTTCCGTATTCAGGTTAGTGGCTCGAGAAACCTCTGCACCTCCACTAAATACCCATTCGGGTCACGCACGAAAAACTGATACACATTAAACTGTCTACTCACTTCCGGTTCACTCTCGGTAGCAATGTCACACGCTTTGAGCAGCTTGTAAACCCCGTCAACATCATCTATCAGCAAAGTAAGGGTTAGGAGATGGCTTCGCGGATGATGCAAAGCAGGGCTTGATCCGCCCTGGATATCCTCTTGCTTAGGCTCGCAAGGACGAATCACGCGAGCAACGGCGCAGAGTGCCACCGTTACTACAAAAATTCGGGAGGACTCATGTATAATGCTGCGAAACAAAGAGCCAGCTTAAGGCGCTTTTTCTCAATTTTCCCTATGCCATGCTTAGCCTAAACCCTAGCAAAAAAAATTACCGCACCATGTAACCAAGATTTTTCTTCACAGTTTCGTGTACCTTATGTGCAGCTCGAGCCCTCTCGAGATTCAACGAGGTACGACTATGCCCAAGAAAAAATCTAACCCTAACGCGTCCACCGTCAAAGAAAAGAAAAGTAATGTAACCCTTTTAGAAAACACGTCAGCAGAAAGCGAACTAAAGACACAACCCGAAGCTCAAAGCAAAAAAACTGCTCATATGGTAAGCACCAAAGACAAACCTCGAATTACCGTTGCCTATGGTGACGGTATTGGGCCAGAAATTATGAAGGCAACCTTGCAAATTTTAGATGCGGCAGGCTCGAGGCTCGAGTATGACGTGATTGAAATTGGTGAGAGTGTTTACAAGAAAGGTGTCACGTCAGGTATTCCCAACAAAGCTTGGGAAACCTTGCAGAAAAACAAAGTTTTTTTGAAGTCTCCCATCACCACGCCACAAGGCAAAGGTTTTAAGAGCGTAAATGTAACTATTCGTAAAACACTGAATCTGTTTGCTAATGTGCGCCCGTGCAAAGCCTACGCACCGTTTGTTGCCTCACCACATCCAGGCATGAACCTTGTCATCGTGCGCGAGAACGAAGAAGATTTGTATGCGGGTATCGAACACCGCCAAACCCAAGAAGTATCCCAGGTCTTAAAAATCATCACACGCCCAGGTTGTGAGAGCATTATTCGTTATGCCTTTGAATATGCGAAAGCCTATGGCCGCACGAAGGTGACGTGCATGACCAAAGACAACATCATGAAAATTACGGATGGGCTTTTTCATAGCGTGTTTGATGACGTCGCTGAGGAATATCCAGGCATTAAAAGTGAGCATCAAATTATTGACATCGGCGCAGCCAAACTTGCCGCACAACCTGAAGTCTTCGATGTTATTGTGACGCTTAATCTTTATGGCGATATTCTCTCGGATATTGCCGCGCAGGTGGCTGGCTCTGTGGGTCTGGCAGGTTCTGCGAACATCGGACACAGCGCAGCCATGTTTGAAGCGGTTCACGGCTCTGCACCCGATATTGCAGGCAAAAATGTTGCCAATCCCTCTGGATTACTCGTCGCAGCGACGCAGATGCTTGTGCATATTGGCCAAGCCGACATTGCAGAGAACATCAAAAATGCTTGGCTCAAAACCCTCGAGGACGGCATTCACACCGCCGATATTTTTCGTGAAGGGTTGAGTCATCAGAAGGTTGGAACAAGAGCATTCACCGAGGCAATTATTGCAAACCTTGATAAGAAACCAGATAGGCTCGAGCCTGTGCAATACCATTCGGGTGGCATTCAGGTTCATGTTAAAGCAACGCCAAAGCAAAAGAAAATACTCGTAGGTGTGGATGTATTTTTGCACTGGGATGAAGCCGAGCGCAACCCAAATGTGCTAGGCGAAAGGCTCGAGAAACTTGCCGAAACGTTTCGCCTTTCGATGGTTACAAATCGCGGCGTGAAAGTTTACCCGGACGGTTTACCTGAAACATTTTGTACCGATCACTGGCGTTGTCGCTTTTTGAAAGAAGGAACCTATCAAGATGTTTTAGCTTTGTTACAAAGGCTTTTTGATAACGATCTCGAGATTATCAAAACCGAGCATCTTTATACTTTTGATGGTAAGGCAGGTTATTCTTTAGGACAGGGCGAATAAGAAAGAGTAACAGGATCCTGAAGAATTGAAACTTTTGCTGCCATTATTCTTTCACTGTACCCTATACAAGGAGGAAACTTTAAACTTAAATTACAACTCGAGCTGCGTTCCAATCTCCACAACTTGCTGAGGTGGCAGCTTGAAATACGTGGCCGCACTGCCCGCATTGCGGTGCATGGTGATAAATAGATTTTCGCGCCACAACGACATACCCGGATGATGCGTTGCAAAGAGTGTTTGTCGCCCCATAAAATACGTTGTGGTTTCAGGTCGAAAATTTAACTCCTTGTGGAGCAAGTTTTCCAAAACCTTTGGCACGTCCATCTCTTCCATAAAGCCAAAGCTCAAGGTCACTTGGTAAAAACCGTCAGGTAATTTGTTGATGGACTTGCGCTCAGGGTTAAGTACCCTTGGCACTTCAACCGTGTCAGCACAAAGCAACACGACGTGTTCGTGCAATACATGGTTGTAACGTAAATTAGCAATGAGCGCAGGCGGCACGGTGTCGGTGTTACGTGTCATAAACACAGCTACGCCTGGCACACGTTTGATTTGTTTCCAATCTAACCCTTTAATAAAGGTTTCGATGGATAGACCACTCGCTTTAAGTCGTTCGGCGACGAGGGTTGTACCACGTTTCCACGTTGTAAGTTGGGTAAAAATAAGAATGGCGACAATAAGTGGAAACCAACCACCGTCAGGAATTTTGAAGAGGTTCGCGCCTAAAAACGCTGCGTCTATGGTTAAAAAGACTATCGCAAAAGGAATCAGCGCAATGGGTGGCCATTTCCATTTTTCTTTAGCGAGAAAAAGAAAAAGCAAGGTCGTAATAAACATAGTGAGTGTTACGGCGATACCGTAGGCAGCCGCTAAGCGGCTCGAGGATTCAAAACCTATTACCAAGCCAATACAGGCTAGCATCATGAGCCAGTTAATCGTCGGAATATAAATCTGCCCCATTTCTTGCGTAGAGGTATGACGAATGGCAAGACGTGGTGTGTAGCCAAGCTGCATAGCCTGCATGGTAATCGAATACACACCCGAGATAAGAGCCTGCGACGCAATAACCGAGGCCATCGTCGCTAAAATCACGAAGGGAAGTAGTAACCCCTGTGGAGCCATAAGGTAGAAGGGATTTTCAATGGCTTCAGGATTTTGTAACACTAAGGCACCTTGCCCCAAATAATTCAGCATTAAACCTGGCAACACCAATGCAAACCAGGCCAAGCGAATAGGCTGCTTACCAAAGTGACCCATGTCAGCATACAAAGCCTCGCCGCCCGTCACCACGAGAAACACTGAACCCATCACTAAAAAGCCCTTAAACCCATCCACGATAAAAAAATTGATGGCGTAAGCTGGTGACAAAGCAACAAGTACGCTTGGCTCGCGGAGAATATGCCAAACCCCTAAAGCGCCTAAGGTGACAAACCAAACAATCATGACGGGGCCAAACAATCTACCAACTGCTCCTGTCCCTTTAGGCTGAATAAGAAAAAGTAAAACTAAAATGACAACCGCTATGGGAATAATGTAGGGCTCAAAAGCCATCGTGACAATTTTTAGACCTTCAACGGCACTTAATACTGAAATCGCCGGCGTGATGATACCGTCACCGTAAAGCAACGCTGTACCGAAAAGCCCTAAGGAAATGAGAAACCAGCGTCCCCCACCTCGCACGAGCTTCGAGGGCATGAGTAGGGCAGTGAGAGCAAGAATGCCACCCTCACCATCATTGTCAGCTCGCATGACAAAAATGAGATACTTAATGGAGATAACCAAGACAAGCGACCAAAAAATGAGGGAGAGAACACCCAAAACATTCGTTGGATTCGCGGCCAGTCCGTGGCCCTCGAGTGATTCCCGCAACGCATAAAGAGGGCTCGTACCAATATCACCATAGACAACACCGAGTGCACCAAGTGAAAGAGCAGCTAAATAACCAGGATTAAGCGGTTTAGGGGAGGCTCGGTCAGTTTTCGCCATATCGGGTGATTATACGCCACGCCTGATGTTGGCCATCCATCTTTCGGTGGGGGTGCCAGGGTTTTAAGGTGAAAGCAAAAGATCAACCCCCCAACCCCCTGATCCTAAATCCCAATTCTCTAAACCCCTCGTCCTTTCCTTTACCTCGTCGAAAAGACCCTTAATGGAGTATGTTCACTCATGAAAAGGCATGGTAAGCTCTCATCATATAGTGAGGAGGAAACAAAATGACGGTGTTTACAACAGGGTTTATAATCGTGCTTTACGCGCTGATGCTCCCTTATCTCGGGCTCATGCTTATGGTGATTGTGGGAGCGTATCGCGCCAAACGGCGCCCTATAAGCCGCGAGCGTCCGTCGGTTAGTGTGATTATTCCTGCTCACAATGAAGAAGATAAATTAGAAGCTACTCTAACTTCACTCAGTAAACAGCACTATAGTGGCAAGCTCGAGTTCGTCATCGTTAATGACCGCTCTATAGATACCACTCCAAACATTATCAAACGCTTTGGGGAGCAAGACCCTCGCTTTAAACTTGTCAACGTTACTGAACCCAGCAGACGCTTTGCTCCTAAAGTCAATGCCGTCAATACAGGTATTCAAAACTCAACCGGCGAGATTATTATTGCCAGCGACGCAGACTGTCAGTACCCTGCACGCTGGGTTGCCAGTATGGTTTCACACTTTGAACCTGATGTAGCTATGGTCGTAGGTTATGTAGAAAGTACGAGTGTTGGCAGTGCAAAAAATTGGGTCGAACGTTTTGAATCTACGGATTGGTTCTCACTCATGCTTACGTCGCGATCGCTCACGCACTTTGGTTGGAAGTTTGCGAGCAGTGCGAATAACCAAGCTTATCGTCGCAGTGCCTTTGAAGCGATTGGTGGCTTTGGTGCGAGTGGCCGCGCTCCGAGTGGTGATGAAGATTTGCTGACACAACGCATGGGTAAACTGCCTGGAATGCGCGTGGTGTTTGCCAGTGCCACAGAATCCAGAGTCCTCACGCGGCCTGTACCCAATTTCATATCCCTCCTCAAACAACGCCGCCGTTGGGTCTCACGCTATCACCACACGGTGCATTATCATCCAGCCTTTATGGTGAGTATTGGTGTGTTGGGCTTCTCGAGCGTCATGCTTTCACTCGGTGTTATCCTCACGCCGTTTATTCCAGAACTTGACCCTTGGGTTTATGGTCTTTGGGCGGTAAAACTTGGTATCGAAATGTACGGCATGGGCTTGGGGTTAAGACAGCTCGAGCGTAGAGACCTTTGGGGACTCTCAACCTTTGTATGGGCTCTCTTGCATCCCTTCTTTATTGCAACTGTCGTGATTTGGTCGTTCTTAAAACCTGGGGCTTGGTACGCAGGTGCACGGAGTTACCGCCGCAGATTTTTCAAACGCCAAGTGCGCGAGTTTGGTCGCAAAGTTCGGGATGCAATTGTTGGCTATTAGAGTTTTGCTCGTAAGACGATGGACGCTAGTCAAGAACTAGCGTCCATTTTTGATTTAACACTTTGCTTATGGAACTACAGCCTTCTCTTGCTACAATCCCCCTATGAACGTTGGTCTGGTACTTAGTGGTGGCGGTGCGCGTTGTTTCTCGCATCTTGGTGGACTTAAAGCCCTCGAGGAACACAACATCAAGGTAAGCGCGATTGCCGGTAGCTCGAGTGGGGCCATTATCGGTGCGCTCTACGCTTCAGGGTTAGACGCTGAAACAATTCATACCATTGTCAAAACAATTAACTATAGCAACTTTTGGCGTACGGGCGTAAAGGGTGGCCTCATCAGCCATGATGGACTTTCAGAGCTCGTGAGTGTTCACGCTGCCAAAAATTTTGAAGACCTCAAGATTCCACTCGCTGTGACAACGGTAGATATTCAAAGCGGTGAACTCCTCGTGTTGCAACATGGCCCACTCGCTATTGCGGCGTGTGCCAGCAACGCTTTTCCTGGTCTTTTCGCTCCCATCAAGTATTTAGACCGCTACCTCATGGATGGCGGCATTCTCAATAATTTTCCAGTTGACATTATTCGCACGTTGACCACTGACCCTGTCGTTGCCTTTGACGCAACAGTTTCGGATAAACGCAACCTCGATTTTGAGGGCGAAGAAGAGAAACCTAACGTTCTACAGCGCGTCCGCACGACGGTTAAAGGCAAAGGCGTACCAACACCCCTGCTCGTTGATGTACTCGTCAAAGCCTATACCATTACACAAACGCGCCTTATTGAACTTAGAAGCACCATGCACCCACCCGACTACGTTGTGAAACCTGCTCTCCCCGATGATTTGAGCATCGAAAGTTTTGGACGACTCGAGGAAGCCTATGAGCTTGGTTACGAAGCAACCATGAAGGTAATCGAGAAATTACCAAAAACGCAAGTTGTCGAGGGTGAAGGTTGAAAGTTGAGTGAAGCGCAAAAAGCTAAAGGCTAAAAAGTTTCCTTGGCTCTCTGACCTTTCTACTCTGCCTTCTCAGTTTTTTACAGAAAACGGTTGCTGTTCACCCACAGTTAAGGTTTTATCTTTTCCTTGCGCTTTAGCAATGAGCAGGGCTTCATCTGCTCTTGCTAACGTTGCCACGACATCTTCGTGCAGTTGCAACATCGCTACACCCGCACTTGCACCCACGCGGTAATTATTTTTATCCGCGCGAACAGGCTCTTGTCCTATCGTCACCCGCAGACGATCAATAAGTTGCTTGGCTCCTTTTTCATCTACATCTACGAGGAGTATGGCAAACTCGTCACCGCCATAACGGCCGACCAAATCACCACTGCGTACCGAACTCGCCATGCGTTTTGCCACGACCTCGAGCACCATATCTCCCGCTGTGTGACCATAGCGGTCATTGACACCCTTGAAGCCGTCAAGGTCGAGCATCGCCAAGGCAACACCTTGACCACTGCGCCGTGAGCGCGCCGCAATCAGTTCGGCACGCCTTATAAATTCGGTGCGATTTGGCAATTCGGTAAGTGGGTCACGGGTCGCGCGTTCATACAAGGCTTTCAGCGGACGTGTCACACCAAAAACGAGTGGAATAGCGAGTAAACATGAAAGGAGTCCAATGCTTAATAACTGCCACACATGCTGGCGATTTTGAGCCACGAGTATACCCGAGAAATCACTTGAGGGCGCGTATACACCGACAAGCCACTGATTGTTGTCATCTATGCGAAGTGGGCTCAAACTGCCATAAAAGGGTTTGCCTTCAATCTTAAATTCTACAAAGTCACGTTGCTCGAGGGTTAGGTTTTCTTTGCCAACTTGAAGCAAAAAATTTTGAATCCCCCTACCAAGTGAGGTGACGGGAGGCAGTGCAACATTTGTTTCAGGGGGCGAATCCTGCACCTCCGATTGTTGGGGCGATTCGGATGGTTCGGGCGGCTTAGGCTGTACTTGCAGAACGTTAAACCCTTGGGCAAGAGCTCGCTCAAGATCTGGGAACGCAATCACTTCACCCTCTTGATTCATGATAAACGCTCGACCATTGTTGCTCATCGGTACATCTTGTAAAAATTTCGATAAGCCTGCAATTTCAACATCAATTCCAAGCACACCCAACAACTCCCCCTTGGGTTGCGAATAGACAGGTTGCGCTACGGTAATACCTGGACGCCCTGACGTAAAGAAAACATAAGGTTTCGTCCAAACCTTTGTATTTTTAGCGAGAGCTTCTCCGTACCAAGGGCGTTCACGCGGGTCATAGGCATCCTCTGCTGCCCTGCGCCAACCTTTTAGGTTAGCATCGCGGTAGGCGTAGGTAACACTTCGTGTTGGTGTAGCCACAATATCCTTCGTCAAAAAGCCATTATCTTCTCGCTTAACATAAAAGAAACTACCATCAGGCTGCCCTAAATAAATACCAGCAAGTTCAGGATTGCTGCGAAGCTGATCTAAAAAATAACCTTCGAGTTCAGTGGGGCCGATGGTGCTTAGCACACTCTTACTTAGCAAACGCTCACTAAGGTCTAAAGCACGCTCGGCAGGAGCTAAGAACTCCCTCGAGTTATCTACCACCGTACTGACCAGATGTGACATAACTTCTCTAGCATGGTCGCGCAACAGGGCTTCCATATTGTTTCGACTCGAGAACAAAATCGCGAACAAGGTCACGCCTTGCAACACGAGCAAGACAAGCACCAACACGTAGCGGAGTTGTGGTTTCATAGACACCCGTCCCAACACTCTATCTGACAAATATTTACTACCGAACATCTGTTCCTGAAGACGGTATAGACTCTGATAAAACGCATCTGTTTAGGCTTCATGGATTTAGGCTTAGAACTCTGTTTAGGTTCAGCATAAAAAATCTAACCACGACTATGCGATATGAATACCATGCGGTCCACATAAACACTGTGAGTATAGCGTTTATCGTCGAGTGTCACACCTATTATTCTGTTACGTTTTTCACTTCTGTTTCTCTGGAAGCAAATAAGGTAAACTTGGCAGCATGACTGACACGGATACAAACAATTCTGGCACAAATAATTCTGGCACGAGCGAAACCAACCTGAGCGAAACGGATATAAAGGACACGAATACTGCGTTTTACACCACTTGGAAAAGTTTGCTCGAGGATTTACGGGACTATGCAAGCCAACATCCTGATAAAGTTTTGTTTGAGAAAGAAGCAGATTTCCCGGATTACATTTACCGTATGGAACGCCCCTACGATTTACCAACCACCATCATGAGTGCGAGTCTATCGGATACAAAGGGGCACCCTGTTCTTCTTGTCAATGCAAGCCCGCGCCATGCACTCTTTAAGGAAGTTGTCTTGCATCCTTTCGAGTCACACACGTACCGCAAACTGAAATACAGCCCAGAGAAAAATGCGCTCGTCGAAGGCAAGCGTGTCTTTACAAAGGACATGCTTTTTACACTTGCCGATGAGCTTTTCGGCAGTCATGCTTAAACGCAGCCATGCTTGAAAGCAGCAAAAAGTAGAAAGCCAAGGTTTTAGCTTTCCATGCTTCCCAAAGATAAACTTGACTTAGCCCGTGCGGCCCGCAAAGGGCTTTGTGCAAACTGCTCCCATGCCAAACTTATTCGTAGCAGTAGACGTAGTCTATTTGTATTATGTACAGAACCAACATTACCCAAATATCAGGCTCAGCCTGTTCTCGAGTGCCGTTATGTTCAAGGAAAAACTGCTGAACTTTCCCAAACAATACCGTCGCCATCGAAATAACCAATAAACTCCACCCAGCCAGTCTCTAACGCAGGCACGGGTGGTAGCAAGGGTTGGGGGACAGCGTGAATCATCGTGCCATCAAAATAAGCAACGATGCGCACGCTGTCTTGAGACGCAGTTTGGCTTACCTCATGTTGCAGCTCAATGTTTTCCCCACTCGTCCAGACCTCGAGCTGTGCCTCCGGGTCTACAACCTCTAGAGTATTAAACACGAGCGCAGGTGCACGGATATACGCCCAGTTTTCGCCAGCAAGTACGTTGAGTTCTTCCGCAAAAAAACTACCGTCCTCTTGCCAATTGCCATAAGCCTCGAGCCACATACCTGTCGTTAGCACTTCCACCCAGCGCGAGGTGCTTTGCAGTTTTGTGCCGTCTACTAGTAAGCTGGAACCGTCAATCGCACTCACCGTACCAACGTAGTACAAACGGTTATCTTCTGAAACTGCTGCTACCTCGTCTTGAGATACTGCTTCTTCCTCTGAAGTTGTAGTTGGGTTCGAGGTTGTGTCCGTCGTGCTATCTGTACTGCTCGTATTTTCACTCGAGCCCGCATTGTTAGTGTCATCATCATTAGTGTTACCACCACCGACAAGATTGCCACTTGTCCCTTCATTACTCGTTTCATCTGGGCTCGAGGTGCCACCATTCTGCGGCTTCTCTGGCTGCTCACTCGGCGGTGTCGGCGAATCAGGGGTTGGTGACGGCGTTGGCTCAGCAGGAACCGGTGATTGGGGTTGAGGCGAATGGGGTTGAGGTGGTGCCGACGGTTGGGGTACAGGAGGTTGAGGCGATGGCGGTTTAGGTGGCTTGGGTACTTGTGGTGGTTGCGGCCAATTGGGCAAAGGTGGACGTGGTATTTGAGGAGGCCATTGCGGGCCATTATTGTTGCCAGGTCCATGATGATCACCAGGGCCTTCCCCGCCTCCCTCTTCAGGGTCGTCATTTTGCTCTTGGTCATTTTGCTCTTGGTCATTTTGCTCTTGGTCATTGTCATCATGATCATCGTGATCATGGTCGCCTTGTTTATGATCATTCTGCTTGTGGTTATCTTGTTTTGTGTCTTGTTGTTTATTATCTTGCGCAACAACATAGGTGGGCGATAAAGGTGCAAAAAGTCCCAAGCCTATCAAGACCAATAAGTCTATCAAGACCACCCGGACGCTCGAGCCCAATGACAGTTGCACCTTAAGCATGGGCTCTCTCCTTCGTGGCATACAGCAATGTTTGACTTTCTGTCACGGTTGTTTCGGCTATACCGCGGGCGCGCAAGAAACGAACCACGACCTCGAGCCCAGGCTCAGCATTGCGAATCTGCATACTCCCTTTAAGCGACGTCGTCACGTGCTTTACAAGGGCAAGCCCCAAACCCAAACCACCTTTGCGTTTATCCATACGAAAAAAAGGCTCGGTCAGTTTATTAAGCAAATCGGGAGGCACACCCACACCATAATCACGAATACACACCTCGACACACTCCGTGCGTTCTTCTAGATAAATATTCACGTCACCTGAGCTGTAATACAGCGCGTTGCGCACGAGATTATCGAGCACGCCCTTAATAAGGTCGTCACGCCCTAGCACCAAAGGTGTTGCTGCGGACTTTACCTGAACGCGCGCGCGCAACTCCCCGGGCAACTCCGTGAGCACAGCTTGAAGCACGTTGTCGAGCATAACTAGTTCGAGGTGTACGACCGCCGAGCGCGTGAGTGCCAAAAGCCCAGACAAAATACTTTCCATGCGATTCATGGTGTCACCAAGTTGTATGTAGGCACGTTCAGAAGGCACGATGCCTTTTTGCATACCTTCAATGAGCACGCGCAAATTGCTAAGCGGCGTACGTAATTCGTGCGAGGCATACCGTGTAAAGCTGCGTTCACGCTCGAGAAAAGACTGGAGCGATTCGGTCATACGGTTAAAACTCTCAGCAAGTTGACTTAGTTCATCGTGACCTGGTGGCACTTTCACAGGCTCGGGCATGGCTTGCTGGGATAAAAGCTGGGTAGCCTTGGTAAGTTCACGTACTGGGCGCAACAACACACCTTGCAAAATAAAGGCGAGCACGATTGCTAACGCTAACGCAGCAGGCAAAGCAAATAAAGCGATCCTCACATAAAAAGCCAATGACTGATTATCTTCTGCAACATTGAGGGCCAGCTCGAGGTTGTATGTGTCACTGATTTGCACCGTTGCAAACTGCCATTCACGGCTATCCTGTTCAGGGAAAATGCCTCGACCATTTAAGACGACGCGCTCACCTTGCAACACCCGAAAGCGCGAGTTGCTGTAGGTATCAAAGACAGCTTTGGCTGCGTCATTGGGTAAAAGTCTCGGGCGCGAGGTTTTTAGCTCGAGCGAACTCAGCACGGCTTGCTGAAACGCTTCTAAACTTTTGCGCGTGCTGGCATCCACCGAACGCTTAAACGCAACATAACCTACGAGGCCGTATAAGCCTGCCGTTAACAACACGGCTGCCATAACACCTATCATGAGTCGCCAACGAAAGCTCATACACCTAACCTGTACCCACCCGAAGCTGTGGTAATCACGGCTTCACCAAGTTTTTGCCGCAAGTAATGCACGTAGACACGAATGACACGCTTGCCCGAATCCGCTTCGGGAAAATGTTTATCGAGGAGTTCCTCAGCGGTATAAATACGCTCAGGGTTACGCGCGAAATGCTCGAGGAGTGCAAACTCCCGCTCGGATAAACTAATGTCTTTACTATCCCACTTTACATTGCGCTTACGAAAATCGAGCTCGAGGGGGCCACGGCGTAACACGCTTTGTTTGGTTTGGGCTTCGCGGCGCAGCAAGGCACGCACTCTCGCTGTAAACTCACCTAAGCTATAAGGTTTCACTAAATAATCATCGCCACCTAAGTCGAGACCTGTAATGCGGTCTTCGACAGTATCGCGGGCTGAAACAAATAAAATCGGGGTCGTGTCTCCTGAAGAGCGCAAGGCTTCCGCAAAATCGAAACCTGCATTTTCACCTTCAGGCAACATGATATCGAGGGCAATAAGGTCAGGTTGAAGGGTGACCAAACACTCCCAGGCACCCTGGAGTGAATCTACCCAATGGGCTTGGTAGCCTTCGTACTCGAGCAAGCTTTTTAGTGTTTGCCCGAGAATGGCTTCGTCTTCGATAACCAAAATCGTCATAGTGTATGGTAGCAGAAGGGTTAAAACCTTAAAAGTTCAAGGTTAAAAGTGTGCAACTTTTAACCTTGAACCTCGGTGTGTCGTTCTAACCTTTAGGGTTTGGTATCTTCCTTAGGAGTCTCAGGCTCGCTGGGATTTTCTGGAGTTGCAGAGTCTTCTGGAGTTGCGGGCTCTTCCTCGGGATTTTCTGGTTGCTCAGGATTCTCTGGCTTTTCTGGACCTTCAGGATTTTCCGGTTGTTCAGGCTTTTCTGGGTCTTCGGGTTCGCCTGGCTGTCCAGGATTAGGGTGATTTGGGTGTTCGGGGTGTTCAGGACGCTCTGGCTTACCCGGATGACCATCCCAGCAATTTCTCTCATTCACTTTTACTTTTTTAGCAACAATTACTTTGTTTTCAAAGTCAATCGCACCTTCAATATGCACCCAGGCATCATCTTTAAGCTCGCCTTTAACTTCGGCTTCCGCGTAGTTCACGGTTAAGTCAAAGATGTTAAAGGTTTTAGCTTCTGCATTGAAACCTGAGGTAACACCCCCAAGTACAATCTTGGCTTCGTTCGGTTGTTCTCCCTTGCTGGGTTCTTCACCTTCTTCATTCTCTTCCTCTTCATCCCAAGGTTTACGGCTTTCCGATGTTACACGCTCAGCGGTGATGGTTGTTCCTTCGCGTGTTCCCCGCACGCGAACCATCACGCCGTCAGCGACTTCACCTCTGACATCTGCGTCAGCAAAACTTACGGTGTGTGTACCGAGTCCGTAGCTAAAGGTTTTTGCTCCCACATCCACCTTGCTCGCTTTGGCACGGAACTCGACTTTGTTTTTATTGTCTTCGGGTCCTTTCAAAATGAGTGTGGCCAGAACACTATTGTCCTCTTGGGCAACACCGAAAACCATGACGTAATCTTCAACGGCAATATCACCTAATTCGACAGGGCCTTTTTCAGTTTCTTCGGTTTCCTCGTTCTCCACAAGGTTAACCACGAGCGTGTTCTCATCCGTAATGACTTGCAAACCAACAACCTCGAGACCCGCTTCGCTAACAGCATCCACTTGACCTTTAACGCGCGTTCTCGCTTCAACACGCTCAGCATCAAGAGCATCACCCTTATCCTTACCTGACACTTCGACTTCCATGCCTGGTTGTAGGTCTAAGGCTGTAATCGTTTCGTCATCGAGCGCAATGGCCGCGTTAGAGACATTTAGACTTTGGCCATTGAGTGACAAACTATCACTCGAGCCACCCACGATACCCCTAAACTGGGCATTTTGATCTTCGGCACCTGGTGTTGTGGTACCTGGTGTTGTAGCACGTGGTGTTTCTACCGACGAGCACGCCGAAAGCACGACGAGGAGTGCTGCAAGCACACTCAGACTAAATCCCTTAAAAACCTTCATCCCTATACCTCCGTTAAAATTTTTGCTATTTCTAAAGTAGTAGAAAGGGGTTAGAGAAAAGTTAGTGGAAAATTAAGCACTATGGTAAACACAGCTAAACCTGCAATAAACATGTGCTTCTTGAGCAAATCCACCTTGGTGGGGCATGCATTATCTAAAGATATTTAGGGGAAAAGAATATTGTGTAAAGACTCACAAAGTCATCTAACACACAATTTTTTATTTTAGCGTGTTTTGATACAGAATGCTAGTAAATAGAAGCATTTATACTCTTTATTTTTGCAGTATGGTGGAACGTGAAGGAGGCAACACTTATCGAAACAGAAACCTCACACTCCTTTTGTATAGCTCCTCGCTCCTAGAGGCTTAACCGAGTATCCTTAATACGTGACAGCACGTAGGAACCGACCAAGCAAAGACCAAAGCGGGAGCTATTTTTTTGCTTACTCGTTTAGTCATATCTACCTATTAAAAGTTGGGCTCGAGATCCTCCTAAAACAATATTAACGAAAAGGCTTTGAAGATTTTTAGCCTTCTACCTTTGCGCTCTTTCCTCTACGCATGTAATATTTTCCACTCTGTTACTTCTACAAACAAACGTCACAGCCTTCTAAGAGGTTGGCTCGTTAGACTACGTTTACAGATGCTAAAACATTGTCTGTACGTTTTACATCTCGCCTCGAGCCGCAACGAAGGCGCAAGACTGTCTTGAAACTGTGTTTTTAGGAATACATTTTCTGGGAATACAGTTTTTAAGGTGCAGCATCATGTTCGGCTCAGGCAGAATCGGGTTGACATGAAGCTGGGTTATAGCAGCGCGACTGCGGGTATCAGTAATTTAGAAGAGGCGTTCCGTTTTGCGGACAGTCTTAGGCTCGATTTTATCGAGCTGAACTATGACACCTGCGATTTTTTACCTCATGCCCAACCCGCTAAAAGCGTTAACACCCTTGTCAGAAATACGGGTATCAGCGTTACAGTTCACTTGCCTTTTGTAGACACGAATATTGCCTCACTTATGCCTGCTATTCGCAGGGCCTCGGTCGAGCAAACCTTGCGCGGACTCGAGTATGCCCACGCCGTTAATGCAGGCTGTGCGGTTTTGCACACGGGCAAAGTCTTTATTTATCAACCGGTTCCTTTTGAAGATGCTCACGCTGCTCTTCACATGTCACTCTCTGAGTTACACAGCCAAGTTCCCATCGCCCTCGAGAACTTAGCCCTCTTTCCTGATGGCCTCGTGCGCGAACCCGAAATGCTCCGCGACTTTACCAGGGCTGCTGGCCTAGGCAACTGCCTAGACTTTGGTCACGCGCACATCGAGTCCTGGCAACCCTGGCGTGACGAGAGCGTGCGCGGCGAAGATATGGTGCGTAAATATATTGACACGCTTGGTGGAGACATTATCCACCTCCATCTCTGCAACAACAACGGCAAAGACGACCTGCATACCGCCACCGACAAAGGCACCATTCCTTATGAACGCTACGCGGACTTTTTAGAGAAATTCAACGGTACGATTTGCCTCGAGGTTGCAGGTGGTAAAGAGCAAGTGCGGCGTAGTGCCGAGCATATATGCTCGCTGATCGCAGTCCTTAGTTAAGCAAAAACAACTGTGACTTGACAAATCTAATTTTGTGACATATTTTAGTTAGGATTCCTAACTAAATGGATTCAAAGGAGCAAATATGTGGAAGAAAGCTACGTTTATCTTTACCAGTACGAGTGTAATTATGTTCGCCCTCATCTATACACTCATTTACGCACAAGTAATTCCTGGTATCACACCTAACCTAGAAATCAAAAGTGCATCAGCAACCTATTTGCCAGAACTCGATCTACTGGTACTCGAGCAAGAAGTAGCTGACAGCGCAGGCAACACAAAACCAGCCGCTACAGGGCAACTCGACGGTGCAGGTGTCATTGGCTACGCTTTTCCTACGAACCTCACCCCTGCCGATGCAGGTTTTGGCAATGTTGAAGGAACTCTGGCAATAGCAGTTACTTCACATACTGATTTTGACGACACACCTTACTTTGACGAGAACAACGACGGTGATTATAACAACGATGGTGAAAACTGGCACAGTCACTTGGTTGTCCTCGCTGGAGATGAGCGTGCCAGTGGCGGCTTATCAGTTAAACAATTTGCAGAAGATGACGCAAGCGTCATCATGCCACCTACCAACCCAGGCTTGCCCATGTATTTAGATTCACCAGGGTTCCCTGTAGTTATAAAGGATAACAAACTCAAAGTTCTCGTTTCCACACAACGTCTCAATACCAAAACAACATTTAAGTACGATGCCGTAACAGCCTATATGCAGGTTAATACCTCTGATAATGCCAAGCCACTTTTGGGTGTTTATGAAGCCTATAATGTCCTTTCAGGAGATTTGAGTTTACCTTACAAAGTAAAGGAGTAAAAAATTTATGGCAGAGTCTTGGTTACCTAGTCTAATAACTGAAAACCCACAAACAGGTTATGAACTTGCTATTCGATTATCACGTTTGGCAGTTAAGTCGACACAGCCAGATGCAAGTGCTTAGAGATCGTTTACGCGAAGACTACGCAAGCAACTTTGATAGCCTGATTGCGATTTCTTCTGTCGTTGCTATCAACCTTCAGACGATTACGACTGCAAATGAATACTGGAGAACTTCAAACTGAGGCGTTATAGAATGACCAGGTGGCTGCCGTTTTCGACCTGAACACACAACACCAAGATATCGATAGCAAAATTGTGGCAGGGCTCGAGCGTCTCGCTCAGGCCCTGCGTGTGCTGCTCTGGGAAGAAGCCAAAACTCACGGACTCAGCCCCATTCAAGTCCAGTTTTTAATTTATTTGAACAATCATCCAAAACGTGACCGCAGCGTGAGTCATCTTGCTATTACGTTCGATTTAACCAAGGCAACAGTGAGTGACGCGGTAACAGCTCTCGAGACTAAAGGTTACATAACACGCGAAAAGTCGAGCCAAGACAAGCGTGCCGCTGTTCTCAAGCTAACCAGCTCAGGTAAGCAGTTGGCAAAAACCCTCGAGCCTTGGGCAGATACTGTGAAAAAACAACTCGAGGGGTTGGAAGAAGGGGAAAGGCTCGAGCTAATGATTTCAGTCATGAACCTCATTGCTTCGCTGCAAAAAACCGAGGTTATCACCATTGCAAGAATGTGCCGCACCTGTCAGTTTTTTCAGGAAAGCTCGGGCGAGAACTATTTTTGTACATTGCTTAATCAACCTTTGGCACTTAAAGATTTACGCCTAGATTGTCCTGAACATCAACCTTCGGAAACTGTGTAAAGGAGACTTGTGAGTGTTTTTGTTACATCCCTAAACGTAGGTAAAATTCAAACCTTACTTCACGCCAATAAGGAAGTTGCAAGTGCCTTTGTTAAACTGCCTATTGACTCGGCTATGCTTACTGAGACTGGTTTTACCCCTGACGAACAAGCCGATCTAAAAAATCATGGTGGTGTAAACAAAGCTATTTGCGTTTATGCCTCAGAGCATTATCCCTATTGGCAAGAACGGCTAGGGCGCACGCTTCCTGTGGCTGCGTTTGGTGAAAATCTAACGACCTCGGGCTTGCTCGAGTCCGACGTCTGCATTGGTGACACATTCCAACTCGGTGAAGCCGTCGTGCAAATTTCGCAACCAAGACAGCCTTGTTTCAAACTTGATGCAAGATACAGCCTGCCCAAACTTACCTTGTGGGTACAGGAATCTGGCTTGACAGGTTTTTATTTTCGTTGCATGCAACCAGGGCTTGTAAAAAATAAGGACGCAATTATAGTGCTCGAGAAACATCCGGTACGTTTTTCTATTGCAGAAGCCAATCGCATTATGCACAAAGACAAAAATAATGTTAGAACGATCCAAAAGATTTTGCAAATTGACGAACTTTCAATATCCTGGCGCAAAACGTTCGAGGAAAGGTTGATGGGTTTCACAAAAGATGACGAAGCGAGAAGCATAGGATGAGACTTGAAATCGCAGAGGGTAAAGAGTGAGTTAGAAACAGTGCCGAGCATATTATACTCGTTTACCGTTAGTGCTTCCACCCTCGCTTCGCAAAAAAGCAAGTTCTCAAGGTGTATCAAAAACAAGCTGATGGCACTTGGCGTTACGAAGTTCTCGAGAATGAAGGTGTACTTTCTATCCCTTGCATTGGTTTAGAGATGTCGCTCGAGGATATCTACGAAAACGTTGATTTCAACCCAGAATCCTAAAGCAGTAACAATTATGCGGCGGTCATAATATCGTTCGAGGCGGCCCAATGCTTAATACCCTCCCCACGAATCGCCGCTGACATAAGCTCAGGAAAAAGCTCAGGCGTACACGCAAAGGACGGCACACCTAACTCGGCAAGTTCTGTAGCGAGTGAACGATTAAACTTTGGCGCACCCGCATCGTCGAGCGCGAGCAGTACGACAATCGTTACCCCATTTTGTAACAGTGAAGCAACGCGGCGTAGCATCATATCTTTGTTGCCACCTTCAAAAAGGTCAGAGATTAAAACAAGCACCGTGTCTCTCGGTCTCGTCACGAGTTGTTGGCAGTAGGTGAGTGCACGCTCGATGTTTGTACCACCTTGTAGATTGACACCGAAAAGCAAATCTACTGGGTCAGTGATTTTGCCTGTCATGTCTACAATTTTTGTGTCAAATAAAACCAGCTTTGTTGAGAGCGCAGGCACACTTGCCATCACCGCACCAAAAATACTCGAGTACACAATCGAACGTGCCATCGAGCCGCTTTGGTCTAAACAAAGAATGACATCGTGCAAGGACGAACGCTCGCGCCCATAACCAATGAGCGTTTCTGGCACCACCGTCCGATACTCAGGTTGATAATGTTTTAAGTTTGCCTTGACTGTGTGCAGCCAGTTGATATCTTTTTGCCTGCGTGGTTTTCGCGTTCTTACAGAACGGTTGAGGGCTCCTTGCAAGGCTTGGAGTAGGGGGTACTCGAGCCTCTTCTTAAGCTCTTCAACAACTTCCGCCACAACCTGCCGCGCTGTTTCTCTTGTCTGCGACGGAATAAGCTTACTAAGCGCAATCAGTTTCGTAACAAGGTGAATATCAGGTTTGATTTCTGCTAGGGCTTCAGGGCTTTCTAAAAGTTTTTGTAACTTTAATTTCTTCAGTGCATCCTGCTGTAAAAGCTGCGCGACCGAGGAGGGAAAATATTTGCGAATGTCCCCGAGCCAACGTGCTACATCGGGTGCCGAGTCGCCACTACCACCCAAGTCACCTTCACCATAAAGTGCATCAAGTGTTTCATCGAGTGCCCGATCTCTTTCAGGAAGTTGTAGCTGTCCCTGACCTTCACCCTGTCCTTGACCTTCGCTCTGCTCTTCGTCTTGTGACGGTGCACTTTGTGAAACTTGTTCCTGCTGTGATTGTTGCCCCTGTTCTCCCTTGCCCAGAATCAAACGCCAACGGCGTTCGCGTTCTTGTTGGAGGTTACTAAAAAATGGGTTCATAGTTGAATCCTTTGGCATGGATTTTGAAAGACCGTTTGGTTGGTAACCACGTCTCAGGGCGAATGCCATTCACCCCTACAGAAAAGCGCACTGCCTCCAAAACCCCTATCATTACAAGATACCTAATAATTGACGGACTAACGGTAAAACCTTTTCAGCTTGCGTGCTATTAAATTCTGTTGGCATCACGAATGACTCTACAACCTCGCCACGCTTGACGCGCTCAGAGAGTTGCTGACGAATGTTTTCGTTGAAGCTCGAGAACGTCCTTCTCAGCAAAGGTAAAACTTCCACAAATTGCTCACTCTTTACGTCCTCCACCCAAGCAGCAATGAGTTGCCACAAAGTTTCGTCGTGAATTAAAAGCAAGCCACTACCTTTTAGGAAGCCCTCAAGCCAAAAAGCTGTTTGTAATAATTCTTCAACGCTACGCGTCGCAATAGGACTCAGAAACATAGCACGCTCTAAACGTTGCATCGCATCGGTAGAACTAAAAATTTTTGCTTCTAACAAAAGCCTACAGCTCCGTCCCGCAATTAAACCATGAACACTTGGCATATCTATTAAAGCTTTCAAAACCCCTTGCCAGTTGGTGCGGTGCTCTTTGTTTTGCAAGGTCGTGATAACGGTGTTCATACTGTTGAGACGCTCGAGCATCTCTGTTGCCGCTTCATTATTCATAGAAGCGCAGGTTGCAGGTAAACCAATGCAAATCCTCGTCACTAAACTATCCACAACATGTTGCAACATCGTTTTATCGGTCTGGCGTACACTGCCGTAGCGCAATACGCGCACGAGCGGTTGCAGCGCGTCAATCATATGCTGAATGTCGTGACTCGAGGCGGCTTCCTCATCAATACGAAGCATCACATGAGGTAAAACATTGGTAATATTTGCAAGGATGATATTATCCAAAAGTTGTGTAAGGCTTGCTAAATTTTTTGCCTGCTTTACCAACTCCTTGGCGTACTCAGTTGTTGCATCTAAGACAGTATTACCCCAAACATTAGCTTCAATCACGCGCAACGTAAATTCAGGAGCCCACTGCAAACTCCACATTTCACGGTAAGTACCACCCTTACCACGAACAGGCACGATTTGTCCCCAAGGAGTATTGAGAAGGCACAAACGATGTAGTAAATGACTGCGCTCTAAGTGCGTTTCGTTTCGCAAATCTAAACTGAGCGTGCTCTTACTCAGCTCAGCCCGAAGTTTTAAGCGGCGTTGTTCATCACGTAAATTGCGTTGCAAGGGAACCATCGGGCTATCGCTTGGCACTACACCCCTGCGTTCACCGACGATTAGCTTTTCTTGAATCAGTCGCATCGGCAGTACATCACCGAAGCACATCACCGTTTGGGTTGCCTCAGAAAGTTCGGTGAGTCCAGGTAGGGCTAAATCACGAATCGCCGCAAGAGATTCAGCAAGCCTTACCGTTTCAATAATATGTGCGGAAGACGTATCAAATCCTTCACGGCGCAAAAGCTCAGAAACTCGTGTAAGCCACTGCACGCTGTTCCTTTCAGCATTTCTTGTATCCCACAAATGCTGATACCAACCTGGCGATTGAATCCCCGCGCCGTACCCTTTCCACGAGGCCAAGCGGCTATAACTCCAAGGCACCCACGCCGCTTCGATATCTGCGGTTTTGAAGGATGCAAGCAAGGTCGCGTCTACAACGTCGTCATACTGTTCCACCCGCAAAGCAGGACTATGCCAGGCACCACAAATCACCGCGATTTTCTTAAAGCCTTCACGCTGCGCGTTACGAATACTCTGGCGCATGTAAGCTTCCCTGGCCTCTGCTAAACGCTCTCCTTCTTTTTCTTCAGGTTTCATGGTTGGCAAACGTGTCTCTAAGTTCTTGGCTGCTTCGTCACGCAAGGCTATCATCATTTCAAAAACACCCGTAAACAATTGGCTATCATCGCTGCGCTGCTCGACGAGGGCATTCCAATAGTGTTCGTAATGTTTGTAGCCTGCCGCTTTGGCCAACGTCTCCATCACGCCACCATCAGGCATGGCAAGTTTGATGTCATTAGCCAGAAAAACACCCTGTGGTAAATCCATAAAGCGCACCGAAATATTTTGTTGCAAAGCATATCTAATTCCTTGCCATTCAGGAGAAAACACCGCAAACGGGAAAAAGCCCGCACGTTTGGGATTGTCTGGACGGTACACAAGAAGCGAGACAGGTGGTTCCATCTCTTCGTGGGCTAACCAAGGCAGCATGTCTGTTGCATCAGCTGGTCCCTCCACTAGCACGATGTCAGGTTGTAAATCCTGTAAGGCTGTTAGCAAACTTCGTGCGGAACCTGGGCCGTGGTGGCGGATACCGAAAATTTTAGGGGGCTCATGTGACATTTACGAACCTCGACTACTACTTGCGATTGAGATTTTGAAAGTTCGACCAGAATCAAGAATATTTAATGGTGAAACAGGGTATGATGTTCTGAAAGCAATTAAGTTCCACGTCGCTTCCAAAAACTTCTTGTACTGTTCTCGTGAACGTTTTTGGGATGTACTACCCTTGTGAAGGAGGCTATTTCTGGCTTCAAAAAGCTCTTTCAAAACTTTATTGAGATCATCATATTTTTCGTGTTCTGTAGTGGGAAGAAGTTCCCTAATGTGATCCGAACGAAGCTGTGTTATGTTCATCTTTTCAAAATGTTTAAGCATCTTCGTCTTATTTCTCATACTTCTAGGTAAACTCTTTTCAAACAAATCATGTAGTAGAAGTTCACAAGAAACTGCACAGTCAATGACCATTTTTCGATAGTCATTTAGCCTATAGCTCTCAACCGCATCTGAAAATAGGTCGTACCATATTGGAGGTAGACCCTCTACCTCCAATGCTTTCTGAGTAGCTGTCCATATCTTTTTTGTTGTCAGGAAAGCCTTCTCTAATCTTCCCCGATGACCTATGGAGCTGACGTATTTACCAGACTTACGTTCAATAATGCAATTTTTCCCAATTGTATATGGGTTATTGTTAAAATTCACTCTGCCAATTTTACAATTTAGAGATTTCCACCGCAAAGTTCTTAGCCAAATATCAAGAGATTTGAGGGCTATTTCTTCTGCATCTTCTGCTTTTCCTTCTTCTTCTATATCAGTTTTAATATCAATTTCACCGACCCAGTAACACGTTGGCTTTTCTTTCCCATTAATTTCGTCCCATTGATGATACGTAATACGGTGTTCTTGACTCACTTTGAATTTGGTTACTTCGTTTTTAGCAGGTAGTGACAAAATAATATTGAAATTCTCAAATTTAAACTTATGAGATTTACCAAGTAAGCAAGGTTCAACGCAAAGATGAGACATCGGGAATCTACAAAGCACTGCCAAATTATTTATCTTGGTCATAACTTTCCCTTCAAATCAAACTATTTGTTGACAGGCAAGGTATAAATCCTGCCAATCTTCCCGGTCTTTGATGATGGTTTCTAAATATTCCTTCCAAATGACTGCGTCTTGCACGGGGTCTTTGATGATGGCACCTGTTAGGCTCGAGGCCAAATCCTGCGCCCGCACTACACCATCACCAAAATGTGCAGCTAAGGCCATGCCACTGTTCACCACTGAAATTGCCTCGGCGGTGCTGAGTGTGCTGCTTGGTGATTTAACTTTGGCTTTGCCGTCTTCGGTGAGGCCGCTACGCAATTCACGGAAAATCGTAACGACGCGGCGAATTTCTTGCACTACGGGTAATTCGGCAGGTAGCTCGAGCGCACGTCCTAAACTTTTCACACGCTCTTGCACGATGCCTACTTCTTCTTCCGTGGAAGCTGGCAATGGCAAGACCACAGTATTAAACCGACGCTTTAAGGCACTAGATAATTCATTGACACCTTTATCTCTATCGTTCGCGGTGGCAATAACATTAAAACCTTTCACCGCCTGCGCTTCTTCACCAAGTTCAGGAATAGGTAAAAGTTTTTCTGACAAAATTGTAATGAGCGCGTCTTGCACATCGGCGGGGATGCGTGTGAGTTCTTCAACACGAGCAATTTTTCCCTCACGCATCGCGTTCATGATGGGACTCGCAACCAAGGCTTCTGTGGACGGCCCTTTGGTAATAAGACTCGCATAATTCCAACCATAGCGAATCGCTTCTTCGCTCGTGCCTGCTGTACCTTGCACGAGCAGCTTTGACGTTCCCGAAATCGCTGCTGATAAATGCTCCGATACCCAAGACTTTCCTGTACCTGGAATACCCAGAAGTAACAGGGCACGGTCTGTCGTAAGTGTAGCAATCGCAATTTCGATAATGCGAGCACTGCCAATATATTTTGGCGCAATCACAAAGCCATTATCGAGCGTGCCACCAAGGAGATAGGTTGACACCGCCCAAGGCGAAAGTTTCCAGTTCGGTGGCTTCGGTCTCGAGTCTTGCTCTGAAAGTTCGTGTAGCTCGAGAGCAAATTGATCTTCGGCGTGGGCGCGTAAAATTGTTTGGGTAGTAGACATGTTTTCTCCTTCGGCGGATTAAAGATTGAAGATTCAAGGTTAAAGATTAAAGTCTAATTTTGAATTTTCAATCTTTAACCTTGAATTACTTTCAAAATCTTCTCTCGAAATTCAAGAATCGAAATGGGCTCAATACAAATTTTCTTAAACACTTCGTGCTGACTGAGCTGCTTGAGTTCTTCTTTTGCACGGTGAACGAATGATGGTGGACAGTGTCTTGTAAAAATCTTGAGTGTAGACTCAAGCGTGATATCAGGAAGCTTTTCCCCAGCTTGCTCTTTATGTATGTGCAAACGTTGTAACCACATCTCGCTCATCGCTTCACTCCAAGGTTGTAACCAACGGCTCAAGATTTTAAGCAGAACATTATCAGTCCATAGAGGGTAGTCTTTTTTCTCTTCGAGCAAACAGTTCACATAGTATTCCATATGGTCTAAGGACAGCACAGTTAAAACTTTCATGGTTTGTGGAGTATAGCCTTCTACCATCAAAAGTGCTAAAGCCCAAGTACTATTTGCTTGGCGTTCAATGGCTGAAGCAAACCCACCCATAAACGCCTTTGACCAAATACTAGCTTTAGCTGCTTTAATCATTGTTTCGGGTGTTGTATTGAATTTCTTTGACCAGAACTCGAGTGGCAACAAACCAACCGTGTCATTCAGTTGTGAAGCCAAAACTTTTTCTGTGTCGTTCCACATCGGACGACCTACACCGTCGCGGGTGAGCTGTGGTGTAATGTCAGGAAACTCCACAAAGAGTTCTTCATCACGCAGCTCGAACATTGCTTCTGCAACACTCACCATCCGTTTTTCTAGACGCGAACTAGGCAAGGTTGACAACAACTCCGCAGAGGCTTTACGAACCGTAAAGCTACGGTCATCGAGAGCAGTTTCTAAAAAAGGTTCATCCTCGAGAGATAAATGAATATGCAGGGTTTTGAGAATCCAAATGCGGTCTGTCGGTGATTCATTTTTCCAAGTATTGTTGATTAGCTCGAGTCCCAAGGTCGCATCATGTGTTCTTACTTGTTTAAGAATGCCCTGACGCGCCAACATCACATTGGTTTTCCAATCTGCATTTGCGCTCTCGAAGGTGAGCACATCTGCAAAATACCACTGTGGATTTTGACGTGCCAACCAGCGGCCCGTCTCACCTATAACAGCCAGTAACGGTGCACGGAGTTGGTAAACATTTCTAGCCCTATCAAATAAGAAAGGTAACATTTCTTCAGGTACGCGCTGCTTAGCTTTGGCAAGTCCACGCAAACATTCAAACAACAAACCGCCATGTTGACCCTCGAGCATCCTCGTAATGAGTTTTGCTACTTCGACGCTGCATCTAGGTAGGTCTTGCAGGGGCAAATCATTCACTACACGTTTCAAACGTGGTGGTGTTGCCCCTGCTTCTTCGTAAAGACTCAGCGTGCCTGCCAAACTCAAAAGTTTATGCTCGAGTGATGTGTTTGAGAGCTGCTCGAGTAATCCCTTCACTGCATCATTCGTTGAAGATGTTGGCAGCGTAGCGCGTTGGGTGCCGAGGAGAGCGGTGTTGGCGAGTTGCTGTAAGTTCATATGCAACTCGCCATGCAATAGTCTTTGTTAGATAAATGAGATGGGTTGAATCCCTTGCTGAAACCAATGATCGTGCTGTTCACCATCAGCAAGGCGGCTTCAGCCCCTTGCATCGCCCAATGCCTAACCGTTCGCAATTTCATGTGATGCCTTTCAAGGTATGAAGCTCGAGCAACCGATGCTGCGCCCAGGTACTCATGGGCGAAAAGCGAACACCATCAAAGTCACCAAAAATCCAAAGCCCCTCTGCACTCAGTGCACGAAGATACCAAGCGTGTTGGTGACGCGGTGGCAGTGGAATAAAGTAACCTTCTTTGTCACGGAGTATCCAAGCTCTTTCGTGTTGTTCTACCACCACATCTTGCAAAACGAGTGGATAGGTTCTTAGCCAAGGATTTTGTGTTTTGATAGCTGCGAAAGACTCGAGTGCAAATTTAATAGACGTTTCTCCTGGAAGTTTAGTTTTAGACTGTGAAATGTTTTCAAACGACACGAGTTCTGCACGCAGTGGCATTGAATTTTTATAAAAACTGAGTGAGGCACGAAGCACGACACCAGGCAAAAATCTTGTCACCACTGTTTTCTTGTCGTGCAACACATTCACCAACACAGCAGGGCGTTGACTCGTTTCACCCCAAACATACACTCGCTGCACTTTTCGGTTAGGTTCGGTTTCAACACGGCGACCCAACACGTGCCAATTATCTATAATACTTGTGTGCTCTAGTTCTGGTGATATGCCTAGTGCTGCATGAATATCTGCCTTGGTGATGTCTGACAGTGTCTCCAAACGCTTAAACCCTTGAATCAGCAAATGCAATCTACCAAGCACACCTAGATAATCTTCGTGCCAACGTGGATTTTTAGCAGTGAACGTTGTAAGCTGGCGAATATCTTTGGCCAGTTCACTAAGTTCAGCGTCTACAAGCCTGTCCGCCATCTGCTGGTAGTACGTTGTCGGGCGACCTCGCGCAACCTCTAAACCTAAGCGTAGTAAGTCAAAGAGCCACAGCTCGAGTTCATGGAGTCCTGTGTCAATCCGCTTATAACGCTGGGGTGTATCAACCATTTCAGAAAATTCGTCTGTTTCAGAAATTTCAGAGGGTTCAGTGAGTGTCCAAGTAATGTGTTGGGGGGTCTCTTGTTTTGTAAAGGACTCGGGCTGCTCGAGCCACAACAGCAAAAGCCCGAGACCATGCTGGCACGGGTGATGATAACTCACACAACTGCAAGAAAAGGATAACGACTCTAAACAAACCTTTGTTTGAATGGGTAATTTATCCTTAACAGGAATCTCCGCCCAAATTCCTTGGTCATCTTTACTAAGATTTTGCCACTTGTGCGCTGCGGCCAGTTCACGACTTATCTTGACTTGATGGTCGTGCTGGGCGAGACCTAAAATTTGTTCGCTGGTGTAGGGGAACGGAAAGTTTACAGAAACGTCGTTTTTCAATTTAGTAAAACGAGAGCACAGGGGGTTTTGAAGGAGCGTGTCTCGTCCTTGTAAATAAAAGTGTAACACCTTTATAGGGAAAAAATGTTTAACTAGGATTAACCTTGCTCACACGAGACTTACCCACCTCTACATTGACTAATTAACCTTTTCGTTATACTGTTTTCAAGAGGTAGCTATGCCTAAACCCGCCACACAACGTAACCAAAAACGCACCGAAATTAAATTCCGAGCTGAAGCTCTGACTTTTGATGATGTTCTGCTTGTACCTGCTCATAGTAAGGTCTTGCCAAAAGAGGTGAATCTTGCGACGCAGTTCTCGAGAAACATTCGCCTTAACATCCCCATCATCTCAGCGGCAATGGACACCGTGACCGAAACGCAGATGGCTGTAGCGATGGCACGGCAAGGCGGCCTTGGTGTGATTCACAAAAGAATGTCGGTGGCACAACAAGCGGATATGGTGCAAAAAGTCAAACGCTCCGAGTCGGGGATGATTGTTGACCCCATCACCCTCGGACGTGACGCAACACTGCAACAAGCTGATGACATGATGCGTGACTACCACATTAGCGGTGTCCCCATTGTTGAAAAAGACGGTAGGCTCGTTGGAATTTTAACAAACCGTGATTTACGCTTTGAAGATGATTATACGAAGAGCGTCGAAACACTCATGACCAAAGATGATTTGGTTACGGTGCCTGTTGGAACAACCCTCGAGCAGGCCCGTGAAATCCTCAAGCAACACAAAATCGAAAAACTTCTCGTGGTGGATGACAACTATATTTTACGCGGGCTTATTACAATTAAGGATATCGCCAAGAAGCTCGAGTACCCCCATGCCGCCAAAGACGAACTCGGACGCTTGCGTGTCGCTGCTGCGGTTGGCATCTCAAATGATCTAGAAGCACGCGCTGATGCACTTGTCAAAGCCGGTGTAGATGCACTCGTCCTTGACAGCGCACACGGACACTCACAAAGCATTCTCGATGCACTAGGTTACTTAAAAGAAAGTTTCAAAGTAGATGTGATTGCAGGTAACATCGCCACCGCCGAGGCCGCCAAAGATTTAATCGAACGCGGTGCTGACGCTGTAAAAGTTGGCATCGGACCTGGTAGTATCTGTACGACACGTGTCGTCACGGGTGTAGGAATGCCGCAACTTAGTGCCATTGTAGATGTGGCAGAGGTCGCACTCGAGGCGGGCGTTCCTGTTATTGCTGACGGCGGCATCAAAATGACCGGTGACATTTCTAAAGCCATCGCTGCAGGTGCAGACACGGTCATGGTTGGCTCGATGCTAGCAGGAACTTCTGAAGCACCTGGCGAGGACATTCTTCGAGACGGTAGACGCTACAAAGCCTATCGTGCTATGGGCAGTTTGGGGGCAATGTCTGGCGGCAGTGCCGACAGATACTTTCAAGAGGACGCAAAAAAACTTGTTCCTGAAGGCATTGAAGGTATGGTTGCCTATAAAGGGCCAGTGGGTGATGTGATTTATCAAATGGTTGGTGGACTGCGTAGCGCTATGGGATATTGCGGCACACCCGATATACAAATGCTCCAAGACAAAGCCCAGTTTGTAAAAATCACTCAAGCAAGTTTGGTTGAGTCCCATCCACATGACATTACAGTTATTAAAGATGCACCGAATTATTCACTCTCGAGAAAACAGTAAGCAAAGGGCTAAGGCAGGAAGCTAAAAGCCTTAAAGCCTTCACCTTCTAGCTTAGCTTTAGTTTCAAGCTAATAAGCTCTTACGTACACTTTATGTGCCTCGAGACGCTCGAGAATCTCTCGCATTGTGTCAGCACCAAATTTCTCCATAACAGCATCGGCTACAACCATTGCGGTCATGCAGAGCAACACCACCGAAGCCGCCGGCACAGCCGTCGTGTCCGAGCGTTCACGCGAAGCGTCTGCGACTTGATGCGTAACAACATCTACCGTTGGTAGCGGCGACATCAGTGTGGCAATCGGTTTCATGGCCGCACGGATAACGAGTTCTTCCCCATTTGTAATGCCGCCCTCGAGTCCACCTGAACGATTGGACTCTCGGTAATAACCTTTTTCATCACTGCGGTAAATCGCGTCATGGACTTGGCTACCTGGGCGCAATGCATTCTCCCAACCATCACCAATTTCTACACCTTTAATGGCCTGAATACTCATTGCAGCTTGTGCCAAACGTCCATCAAGTTTTCTATCCCACTGCGTATGGCTGCCAAGCCCAACAGGAACATGCCTAAAGCGCGCCTCAATAATGCCACCGAGTGTGTCACCATCTTCCTTCGCTTTATCAATACGTTCAATGATTTTTTCTTCGGCGGCACTGTCAAAGGTACGGATAGGACTTTCTTCTAAGGCCTCTAGGTTATTCCAATCCATACCGCCATCACAGGGAATACCCGCAAAATTGATTACCCTAGCACAACTCTGAATGCCAGCTGTTTCCAGTAAGCGCAGCGCAATCGAACCTGCTGCCACACGGCTTGCCGTTTCCCTAGCGGAGGCGCGCTCTAAAACATCACGCAAATCTTTGTGACCGTACTTGATACCCCCAGGCAAATCCACATGACCAGGGCGAGCTTCGGTAAGGGCTTTCTTGCGCGGCTCATTGCCTGGCTCAGCCGACATAATCTCTGTCCAGTTACGCCAGTCTTTATTTTCAATACGTAGGGCAATCGGTGCACCGGTGGTACGTCCAGCACGAACACCCGCCTGGATTTCAGCACAGTCGGTCTCGATCACCATGCGCCGACCACGCCCGTAACCACCCTGACGACGGCGCAACCAAGGGTCAATATCGCGCGAGGCGACAAGGTCTAAACCAGAAGGAACACCATCTAACATCACCGTAAGGGCAGGGCCGTGAGATTCGCCAGCAGAAAGATATCGAAACATAGCCCTGATAGCCTAACACAAGAGGGAGACGGTAAAGCGTTCTCTCGAGTTGCAAAGCAGGGCTTTTACGCATGTGGCATTTTCAAACTATTGAAGTTGCACTTTTCTCCATCAATTGCCATTGAACCGAAAGCCAATTCCTAAATTTTCAACGTGGCAACCTTGGAAGTCGAAGCACTGTCGTGTTGTTTTGGGTCACATGCGTAAGCCCTGAGTTGCAAAGAAAAAGCCACCCGCTTTGCAGCAGATGGCTTTTAACTAAGAAGCCATAACAACCCTATTCCGAAAAACTATAACGTTCATTGGAGGGTTAACTTAAACGTGTCGCTAGCAGTTAGATTTTTGCAAGAGCTACCATTAGTGACAAGTTTCGCACTTAATGTTACATTATATGTACCTTTAACAGTATTGTTGTATTTATTTACATAAATTGTGTCTGTACCTGTAGGGATTGTTCCACTATTGGAAGCAAACCAATAACTAGCATTGGATGTTGGAAAACCTGAAAGTGAGTATTGTACAGCATCGTAAGTGCATCCTGATGGTTTGTATAAGCTGATTGTAGAAAAATCAGAGTAGGAATTTCTATTTCCTGTCCAGGATGCGTTCAGATTCGTATCAACAACGTTAATAGTGAAAGTAGCTGCTGCTCTTAGGTCTTCATGATTACTAGGTTTCTGTTCTTGTGAGCAAGACACAAGCGATACCATCACCAACACAAACACTATTGCAAATAAAACTCTTCTCATAGAGTCTCCTTTTCTGGTTCACGATCAGAGGAGGGATTGTAGCCTTGAACCGACAAAAATAGTAGCAGTCATCGAAATTTTTGTTGACAAAAATTTCGATGACTGTGGAAAATTACACAAAAGCCATCCGCGTATGCGGATGGTCCAAGATTGCAAAGGTATTTTTAGTCGAGAACGTCTGCGGTGAGAACAAGAAAAAGGTCAATATTATCTTTACTATTTCTCGTTGTAGTGAAAGCACTCCCAATAATAGGAATGCTACTTAAGAAGGGAACACCTTCTACCGTCGAGTTAAATCTATTGGAGAATAGACCACCTAATAATATAGTCTGACCAGGCTCTACTGTGACTGTAGTTGCAACTTTTCTGTTGGTAAGCTCGAGCAAGTTTGGATTCTCAACTGTACCCTCGGGCTCATCCAACTGTGCTTCAACATCCATAGCAATACGACCATCTGCCGTAATTCTAGGCGTTACAGAGATTTTAACACCATACTCAATAACACGCTCAATGTTTTCAGTAGAGCCAGGGAGTAAAACGTAAATCGTGCCACCTGATTGAATAAACCCTGGTGTATTATTCGCAACAGTTACAGAAGCATCATCTACACGACGTGACAATTGCTGACGTTCTAGCGTATCGAGAGTCGCACCAAGATTTAAGCCTGATAATGCTTGTTGTGCATCGAAAACGAAGTTAAGTCCACCATCAAGCAAGGTTGTGGAAAAATTACCCAAACCTGCTGCTAAGTTAACACCTAATTCTTCAGCAGCAGAAGTCGTAATTTCTTGAATACGTACTTGGACATTTACTTGAGGTTGAGCTGAGTCTAAATTAGGCATAAGTTGCTCGACTTGGGCCAAAATAGATGGTGTGGCGCGAACAATCACTGTGTTCGTAGGTTCATAAGCAACAACGGAATAACGGAGATCACCTGCACCTTGCAGGCCACCCTCCTCACCTTCTACAGCTACAGCTGCTGGAGCTTGCTCAGCAGCTGTAGCCAAAAGAATATTTTGCAGTGCAGCAGCGACATCAACTGCCTTTGCATTAGAAAGTTGGAAAATTCTTTGCTCTAGAGAATCGAGAGCAGAAGTCGCTCCAAATTGTCTTAGCGCGCTATCTACTGCAGTATGTTGTTCGGCAGTGCCACGTACTAAGATGCTGCCTACACCAGGCAGGGCTTCAGCCTCAACACCTGGTACAACTCTGGTAACAATGTCTGCAATTTCTTCAGGGTCTTTGGTAACAGGATAAACTTTTTGCTCGACAGACTCCTCGAGTTCTACAGGGGCTCCACCAAGTCCAGCAATACTTTCTGGAGTACCAATAACCACAACATCGTTTGCCTGCAACACGTAATCCAGACCCTCTTGTTTCATCACTACATCCCAGATTTGGTTAAAGGGTTTCTCTTGGTCAATCTTGTAAATGACAGATTTATTTGCCATTTCATCGTCAAGGTCAATCACAGGTGTTAAACCAACGGAACGAGCAAGAACATCTACAACACTACGAAGAGATTCGCCGTCAACTTGGGTTTCGAGTGTGATGGGGGCCTTAAAGCGTTCTTCATCAGGAAGCTGTGCGAACGCAGAAGCAACCAGAGCAAGGAGAAGCGTAAAGAGGATGGACAATTTTTTCATATAAAAATTCACCGCCTGAGGTCGAGTGTGAGAAGTTGTTTTTCCTGCCCGTCAGAGAACTCGGCTTCCTTACCCTGCAGGCTTGTCAATACAAACTCCGTTTCAGGGAGTGGTTGACCAATAATGAGGTTGATGGGATTGCTAGACATTTTAGAACGGAAGATACCGACACTTACAGGACCAACTGCGTAACCTGTAAAACGTACTTCGTTATTGCGTAGGTAACTGCTGAGAGACGAGGTATTTACTCCATCAGCACTACCAGCACCGACGGAGCCGAGGGGCTCGAGTTCCATATCATCCGTATTTTCAGCTGACGCTGACAAGGTTGACCTTACTGTCGGCGTGACTTGGCCGGGTTCACGAATAGTGACGGTTACCCCTGTATTCGATGAAGCACCAATCGTGCCAGCCACAGGTGAGCGGCTCATATTGCGGAGAAGATCAGGTGTAACAGGCGAACCGATACCTGGCAGTGCTCTAGGCAAACTTGCCACGGTAGGCTTTGGCAAAACAGCTTCGGGCAAGGGACCTTCAGCCACAGAGTCTTCGACAGGACGCACGCCATTGGCTAAATCTGCATCTACAGTTGAAATGCCTGCAGGTTCATCAGGGATAGCTACTTCAACTAAATTATTATTAGCTACTTGCGTTGTTTCGACAGGAGCAAGCACGATGGGAGAAAAGGGGTTAATCGTGGCGCGTTGTTCACCTGGGCGAGTTGCCCTTGCTGTTGCCGTCACTTCCTCGGCAGTTGCAGATGTAGGAGAAACAGGCGCTTCTGTCACAAGAAAAGGTAGCTCAGCAAGCTGTACATCTCTCGCTGCGGTGGGTGCAACCGCGACTACCGTCGGCGTGACAACTGGTGTCGCATCCGCCAAGGTTGTATCGGCGGATGCTGTTAGAGCAGCTTCTGCACTTTCAATAGCTGCAGTAGGTGCAACAACATCGGGAGACTCATTAGGGCTCGAGGGTGCCAAGGTTGCCTCGGGCGGGTTGCCAAACAAACCACCAAAACTCTGCTCTCGATTAATAAAAAGGTTGACCCAAATCAAAGCGGCAGCGGCTAAGAAGAGAAGTCCAAAGAGGATTTTGGCTTCACGTGAAATTCGTAGACCTTTGAGTTTCATGGCGTTTCTCCTGTATCGCCAGCATCAGGGTTTTGCGCGTCGGACGCAGTGCTTTCTGTCACACTGCCCTCTGCCACCGCACTTCCTGGCACTGTACTTGTTGATGCCCCGCTAGCTATCTCAGGATCTGCTGTTTCAGAACCCGTGTAGACATAGACATTAAAATCATAAGTTGTGTTGAGGTTGGGGTCAAGGATGCCCTGATCTTCGAGCGTGAAACCAACCTGACGCACTTTAGTAAAACGTTTGAGATTCTCCAAGGTATCGAGGAAGGCACTAGTATTAAGGAATTTACCCGAAGTTGCTAAGTTAAAGCTGATCGAGCGAATATCTGGGACTTCGTCTTCGCCTGCGCCACCTTGCGACAAACTTGTTAAATCAACACTGTTATTACTTGCAGATTGGCGCAAGGTTTCAATAAGGTTCGCAACTTCATCTTCGGTGGGTAAGGTTGCAAGGAAATCGGCCTTATCCGCTTGAGCTTGAGCGAGTTGTTCCTCGAGTAGGGGCAAGTTAGCCTTAGCAGCTTCGCCCACCTCAATCTCGGTCTGCAGAGCAGCATTTTCAGTCTCGAGGGTCGCTATACGTTCTTTCGTCGGATTAAACATATAGAAGTACCAAAGAATACCGAGCAACACTGTTAACACCAGAACAGCAATTGTGATGTCCCGCTGTTTTAACTTACGCACATCGAAATTACTGAGACTGAGACTCTTCAACATTGTCGTCACCTCCCACTGCACCAATCGTTAGACTATAGGTGTAATTACCAACATCTTCATTACGTGACGCGCTTTGGAAAGCAACCCCAAAATCTTCGGAATCCTCGAGTGATTTAATAAACTGCGCTAACACTTCAGTACTTACTACATCACCCGAGACAGTCATTTCAGCAATTGTGGGTTTACCACCGTAGCGGCTCGGATCAGCATTATCAGGGCTGCTAGCCTGCATCGAAAGGCTGTTAAAGGAAATGCTGGGCATCCCTGAAGCAGCGCGAGCAGGCCAGTATTCCATGAGTGCACCAATTTCATTGGTCCAGTCAATCGTATTGGCCTGTACTTGATTTTTGATATCAAGCAAAACCTGGATTTGCTCGAGCGAGGCTTGCACCTGTGCTTGCTTAGCTACGTAGGGTTGTAATTCGGTAACTTTGGTTTCTTTCTCGAGCTTTTCTGCTTTTAAGTTATTCTCAGTTTGCACGTAGAGAAACTGCACGAAACCGAGCGCACCCAAGACGAGTATCGGAAAAGCCACCGCAATAATGCGCCAGTAACCAGGTTCACGTACGCGCCGTAAATGCTTTGGTAATAAGTTAATGTTAATCAAGGGCCACCCCTCTCAGTGCCAAACCAAGTGGCACAGCAAACTCTGGCCCTGCTTTCATGAGGTACTGTGTATCGAATTTGTTGGGGTCTACCGTCACGGTAAGCCAAGGGTCACCCACTTCGACACGAAAACCTAGCGCGTCGCCAATCGCTTCGGGCAAGCCACGAAGTTTTGCACCACCACCGGTGATATACACACGGTTGATGTTAGCATCACCAGCTTGCACACGGAAGAACTCGAGCGAACGGCGAATCTCTGTTGTTAACTCGACGAGAACAGGGCGCAGCGACTCGTAGACACGGCTGGGACCATACTGCTCACGCTTAGCATCAAAATTAAGGAGTTCTTCTTCGTCTTCGGTGGGAATCGTTGCGGTGCCATAATCGAGCTTTACTTCTTCGGCAGTGTCAAAATCCAGACCGAAGGCACGCTGAATTGCGGCGGTGAAGTCGTCACCGGACACACCAATGTTGCGGTTCATGAGCACGCGCTCACCTTTAACAAGGGTAATGGTCGTGTTCGAGGCAGCGATTTCTAAGACCACGCCAATTTCACCTGAGGTTGTAAACGATGTTCCTGAGAGTGTCGTTTTATTGAGGTGTTCCCCAAGGAGGGAACCCTTAAGCGAACGCAGCAGGCTAAATGGCTTGATGTCGAGAATAACAGGCTCGAGCCCTGCAAGTTTCAAATAATCTACCTGTTGGCTAATTAGGTCAAGGCGGGCGGCCGCAATCACGACTTCGAGTTGCCCACCTTCTTCAATGTCTTCGGGGTTATCGAGAACATAATAATCTAAAACAACTTCGTCAATAGGAAAAGGAATATATCGCTCAGCTTCCCACTTGATGGCCTCGTCTAATTCGGCCAGGGTCATCTTGGGAACCATGATGTTACGGGTAATCGCTTGGCGGTTACTGACCGCTGCAACGACGAACTTTTTATTAATTCCTGCTTCTTCAAAGAGGGTCTTAATCTCTTGCGCGAGGGTGTTCGGGTCGGTCACCGTGTCTTCCTGAAGAAGACCGGGGGGCATAGGTCGCATGGCCAGCGCGTGAAGGCTGGGGGGTGTTCCCGCTTTGAGATCAACCACTTTAAGAGCATTCGTGCCTATCTCTAGGCCAGCCGCTTCTATCTTTGGACTGATAAAGCGCGAGATGGATTCTCGCAATGAAGGCATGTCGTCCCTCCTTAGTCTATTTTCAACAGTAGCACGATGCCTCTTGTCTACTAAGGAAAATTTTCGCATCTTTGGGTCATCTTGACTATAAAAATGTCACGTTTGAGGCAAAATGCAAGATATTTCACGTCTCGATTCATCCCCACAGGAGGCGATGCGAAAAAATCCTCACCTGCCTTTTAGGATAGCTCGAGTGGGCTTAGTGAAAGGTGAATGGCGGAGGCTGATGGCTTAAAATCTTTTTAGGCCATCAGCTTTTCGCCCTCTGCTTTCCATCTCTTTTGCACCTCAGTACACGTCAAAAGTAAAATCTTCACTACAAAGGCAGTATGAAATCAATCAAAGCTACAAAGACACCAAAGAAGATAAGTGACACATTTGACAAATTCACTCAGAATAAACTTTGACGTGTACTAAGCTTTCGCACAAAATCTCAAAGTGAGTCAAATCCCTCAACTAATTTATTGATAATTCATTCTCATTTGTGTTAAGATGGGCTCGAGGTACGAACTTTATGTCTAACGAAACGTCAACGCACAACACGCAAACAACCTTCAGTCCTACGCAAACAACCCCAAAACAACTTCCTGTCACGGTACTATCTGGCTTTTTAGGTGCAGGTAAAACGACGCTGCTCAATCACATTCTCAACAACCGTGAAGGCTTGCGCGTAGCGGTAATTGTCAATGACATGAGTGAAGTCAATATTGATAAAGACCTGATTGACAAAGACTTGGCAGCAAAGGGCTCGAGCCTGTCACGCACCCAAGAAACCCTCGTGGAAATGACCAACGGCTGCATCTGCTGCACACTACGCGATGACCTTCTCAAAGAAGTGAGCAAACTTGCCCGTGAAGGCAGATTTGATTATTTACTCATTGAATCTACAGGTATTTCTGAACCCTTGCCTGTTGCCCAAACCTTTATTTTCGAGGATGAGTACGGCGAAAGTTTATCAAAGGTTGCAAAACTCGACACAATGGTTACAGTAGTAGATGCTTTTAATTTCCTTAATGATTTTCAAAGTATAGATGGTTTACAAGAACGCGGCGAAAGTATGGGCGACGAGGACGAGCGCACGGTAGTAGATTTGCTCACCGACCAAGTTGAATTTGCAGATGTCATTATTGTGAATAAAACTGATCTTGTAAGCCATGAACACTTAGCCAAAGTTGAGTCAACCATCAAAGCTCTCAATATACATGCCAAACTCATTCGTGCTACAGCGGGTAAGGTACCTTTGCTCGAGGTTCTCAACACAGGCCGGTTTGATTTTGAGAGGGCTTCCCAATCGGCAGCTTGGTTGCAAGAACTCAATAACGTTCACACGCCTGAAACAGAAGAATACGGCATCAAAAGTTTTGTCTTCACTGCACGTAAACCGTTTCACCCCCAAAGACTCAATGCCCTCTTAGATATGGAAACGCTCGATAATGTCGTGCGGGCTAAGGGCATGTTCTGGCTAGCGACGCGCCCTGCGTACATTGGGCTTTACTCGAAAGCTGGTAATTCGCACGTGTTTGAAGCGATTGGCACGTGGTTTGACACCCTACCCGAAGAACTTTGGGGTGTACCCGAAGAAGACAAAGTTGCCATTAAAGCCAACTGGCACTCTGAGTGGGGAGACCGTGAACAGCGCCTCGTGTTTATTGGCATAGATATGGACGAAGCAAGCATTCGAGAGGGACTCGAGTCCGCTCTCGTCACCGATGCGGAAGCAGCGGGTGGGCTAGCAGTCTGGGAAACGTTCCAAGACCCCTTGCCAAGTTGGTCGTGAAAAGCAGGAGTTAGGCGTTGGGATTTAGAGTTTTTGGTTTTCACCACCTCCTAATTCCCAACGCCCAATTCCTTTTTGTACTCTGCCTTCATGAAGTCATAAAGAAAATATGGTCTTGTAGAAGGCGTGAGATATTTTTGTGCTGGCTCGAGCCTATTCAAGTTTTCTACTGTTGTGCTGTCGGCGGGGGCGAGGGGCTATACATTTGATAAACTCAAGACAAGTAGCCCCTTGTTCTGCTTACTTATTTGCATTTTCTTCTCTTTTAGTTATAGCCAAACAACGGGCGCACCTGAAATTGTCTACCTCGAGGGTCGCATTACATATATCAATCCGAATACTTCTGTTGCAGACATCAAATTAAGAAAAACAGGCGGAACCGTTAATGCGCGAATGCCTGATTACGACATCGTGCCAAATGCACCTATCTTCAAAGTGGGCGATGTCGTAGAAGTAGCCCAAATTTCTGATGGAAATGGTGGTAATACTTACGAGATTCTCGAGTGGGTGCGTCGTCCTGTGCTGGGGTGGCTACTTGGACTCTTTGTGGTTGTCACATTGTTTGTGGCAAGACTCAAAGGTTTGCGGGCTATTCTGGCGACTGCACTAAGCCTCGCTATTGTCACACTGTACATCGTGCCGCAAATTTTAGCGGGAACGTCACCGATTCTCGTCTCACTCATTGGTGCAGGCGGCATTTTAATTCTTGCTATTTTCTTTGTTCACGGCATCAACTGGAGTACGACAGCCGCACTCTTTGGCACGCTCGTAACTATTGGTCTTACCCTTACACTCGGACAACTCTTTATCCATATCGCGCAGCTCACCGGTTTTGGTACCGAAGAAGCCATGTATTTTAATATTGCTGCTGAACAAATCAATTTGCGTGGTTTGACGCTCGCGGGTTTACTCATTGGCAGTTTGGGCGCGCTCACCGACACGAGTGTAGTACAAGCGAGTCTCGTGCGCGAACTCGCACACGTAAATCCGCGCTTAGGCGCACGCGAACTTTACAAACGCGGTATGCGTGTCGGACGTGACCACATCGGCTCACTTGTCAACACACTCGTCTTTGCCTATGCCGGTTCGGCTTTGCCAATGCTGTTGCTACTTATTGTCAACGAGTTTAGTTTGGCGCACTCACTCAATATGGAACTCATTGCCACACAAGTCGTGCATACCTTAGTGGGTTCAGTTGGACTTGTCTGGGCAGTACCACTAACGACCTCTATCGCTGCACTTTTATTTAGAGGTGACAAGCTGGCAATGCAACAAGGTGAACACGCGCATCCTGGCTTTTCACAACGCGAAGAGCAACTGAGCTTTCAACGCTCGAGACAGCTAGAGATGGTCTCCCCTGTTAGTCGTGAGGAAGCCATTGAGGAACTGTTACGCAGAAATAAGGATGTGTCATGACACGCAAAAAAACAACAGCAACGTTTTGTACAAACTGGCTGGCAATGTGGCGTAGCAAGGGGCTGAAGCCCGTTGCTGAGACGAAATATACACTCCATAGAGTTTTGCTTTTTTTGTTCATTATCCTGACGGCAAATATTAGTCTCGCCCATCGTTTTTATTGGAATCCAGATTCTATGCAACTCGAGACAGCTTTCAAGTACGACACACTGCCGCTCTCGAGCTTTGTCATTGGGGAACTCGAGGCTGGCGAAACAGATTTTTTACAGATGCCAATCCCCGAAAGCACCGAAGCGATTGTGGCACTCCTTGCTCCTCAAGCCTGCTCAGAGTTTTTACCCCAATTGTGGATTGTGGCTAAAACATTACCCGAAACTGAAGAGGCACCTTTCGAGATTCCAGAAGGTTACAAATCCCTGCAAGTCATCAACGACTGGCAACCTTACAAAGACTACATCATCACGGCACGTTTGGGTCCAAACGTGCGTTTGGCATTAGATGAAACGAATTACTATCTTGCGGTTTACGCGGGTCAAAAAGCTGGCAGCTATATTGCTATCAAAACAGGCCGCGACACGATTGGTGGTACAGAAGAAGGTTTTGACGCTTTGGGGCGGTTCGTGCGGTGTGAGAAGGTGGCGACACCATGAACAGCGTTATAGTTCGTTTTGTGCGGTGGGTGGGTCTCGAATGTGTTGCGAGTTCACATCACAACACATTAACCACAAAGTTGTTTAAGAGACCCACCCCTACATTTGTTTTCTTGTTTGCCTTTTCTCTTTTCTCCTTCCTCCTTCCTCCTTCTTCCCTGGCCCAAGACATCGGCTACCTGGAAGGAAAAATCCTCGAGCTAACCGACAACGGTGCGAGCGTCCAACTTCGTGATGGCACGACAATTGAAGCAGACATTGGAGCGGGGTCGCTCGAGACGGAAGGGGTGCCACCTTTTAGGGTTGGGCAGCACGTCGAAATTTACTTCTCGCCCTCACCGGAAGGTGGTGTGCAATACGTCATCACAGATTGGATACGGCGACCTGCACTATTGTGGTTAACAGGTTTATTTTTAGCCTCAGTACTTGTCGTCGCAGGCTTCAAAGGACTGCGTGCTTTTCTTGCCACCTCACTGAGTCTCGTGATTGTGATTGCCTTTATGCTGCCGCAAATTCTGGCGGGTTGGAATCCCATTTTTGTTTCACTGCTCGGTGTCGGCGGCATTCTTTTACTAGCCATTTATTTTGTTCACGGTTTTAACTGGAGCACGACAGCTGCACTCATCGGTACGTATGCTGCTATCATCGTCACAATTTTGCTTGGCCTGCTCTTTAGCGAATGGGCTTATCTCACAGGTTTTGGTAGCGAGGAAGCTATGATGCTTAGTTTTAGTGCTGAGCAAGTAAACCTACGCGGTTTACTTTTAGCCGGACTTCTCATTGGCACACTTGGTGCATTAACCGACATTACAATTGTGCAAGCGAGTGTTGTGCGTGAACTCGCTTATCTCAATCCTAAGTTTGGTTTGTGGGACCTCTATCGGCGCGGTATGAATGTTGGCTACGACCACGTGGGCTCACTTGTCAATACGCTCGTGCTGGCCTACACGGGTGCAGCTTTGCCACTTTTTTTGTTACTGAGTCTCAACGAGCTTAGTATTGGACGCGCCTTAAATCTCGAGCTTGTCGCAGGTGAAGTTGTGCATACGCTTGTAGGTTCGATTGGGCTTATTCTGGCGGTGCCGTTTACAACTTTCATTGCTGCTTTTATGTTTCGGGGCAACCGTTTGGCGGTAACACGAAGAGAACTCGAGCAAGTCCATCACTAAAGAACAAGAATTAGGAGGTAGAGAAAATCCTAACTCCTAAATCGTCACTAGTAAGCCAACCATCACACCTAGCAACGCACCCACTAATACTTGTGGATAGGTGTGACCAAGGAGCGTTTTAAGTGAATTCGCCTGAAAGCCGTCGCTAAACAAATGTGACAATTCTTTAACGAGTCTATTGATAAGCTCGGCTTGCATTCCCGACGCACGGCGAATCCCCGTCGCGTCGTACATAACAATAAAACCAAAGACAGCAGACATTGCAAAATAAGGGCTATGAAAGCCGTGAATCATGCCCATACTCGTGGCTAAAGCTGCCACTGCCGCCGAGTGCGAAGAGGGCATTCCGCCTGTCTCGAGGGCACGCTCGAAGGCCCATCGCCGCTCGGTAATCGCCACGAGGAGAATTTTGACAACTTGCGCTAACGCTGTCGCCGATAGTGCAGCCCAGAGGGGGGTATTTTCTAGGACGGTCATGTGGCTCTATTGTTACAGGGTTTGGCGCGTTCGTGCAATATCATCGGGCTTAATTTTAGGAAGGTCTGACGTAACTGTAACACCGAAACTCTGACCAGGTCTCGAGTACTGTTTCTAGCTTTAGAATCTGCCGACATGAGTCATCCCGAACTTTAGAGTTCACGACAACGTGAACTCTAAAGTTCACCTCCCTTCGTCCTTGCAAGAAGCGTTTTGGTGATGAACATTGCTGCAAACGATGCTTTGAGAGTCGTTTGCAGTAGACCAGCGACGAAGCAATCTCACTGCACTGACGTTGCAACGAACTCAGCGCAGGGAGATTGCTTCGCGGATATGCAGCGAAGAGCTTTATTCGCACGGAGTACACCCTAGATTAAGGCTCGCAATGACAAATTACTGTGCCCACGGCGCAATGTGCGCCGTGGGCACTAAAAATTCGGGATGACTCATGTCTTTTTTTAACACAAGTCCGTCACCGAGATAAAAACATGCATGCTGAATGCCGTTGTCGTTTTCCCACACCAAGATAGAACCTTCGGAAAAATCTATATGAAAGCCTCGAGCAAGCTTTCCATAACCCCGTCGTCCAATCTCGCGTAAGAACGTTTCTCGCTGTAATCAGAGACCAGATCCTTTCTTCGCGCCCTCGAGCGTCGCCGCCAAGGTTGTTGCAAAGCAGTTTGGGCCACTTCTGTCTGCAAAACCTAACAGCTTTTTCCACCTCTTTTGGCACGTTATACGTCTGATAAGCATCATGGAAATTCAAATCACGGAAGGTGTGCTATGTAATTCGGAAGGATTGATGAATCATTGTCCAGCAAAATATTTTTGCAAAGATTCGTTAAGGAAGTAAGGTGCATACTGTGCGACAAAACTACGTGACCATATTCTCAATAACCTCGCGGAGATATCAAAACCCAAGACGTTCATGAAAGTCTGATTATTTTGGGGCCAAGCTTATACTTCGTTAGGTCGTTATCTGTTGTGTAAACAGTGCTAGCACCGCCGTCCAGCAAAGACTGTAAAATCAATGCATCTGCCATAGCCAAGTTCACACTATGTGACAAATAGGCAGCCTTTTTCATTAACATGTCATCAAGCCAAACTACGCTACAAATTTTTGGGAGTCGCTCCAAAAAATACTCTGTTTGTGCTTTATCTAAGATACCGCGCAGCGCAAGCTTGCGGAGTTCATACAGACTTATACATGACACAACTCCATTATTGAGTGCAACCGTCTTTTGCCAAATGCTTACCACCTTCGCATGTTTAGATTGAGAATCTTTAGCCTGAGACTCTGTTAAAAGACGACCAAAGAAGCCACTGTCAAACCCTACCATGTGACATTGCGTTCAGAACGCTTACGCTCTTCTGTTAGGGCTTCGTCAACATTACCTGTCACCTGGATGCTACCAATAAGCTGATTGACTTCTTCGACAGCTCGTTGACGTTCATCGTAGTTGGTCTGGGCAATTGCCGCCTGACTACAATAGGAAGATAAGGAAACACCTTTAGCTTTAGCAGCTCTCTTGATTTTTTTATGTTCATTACCTGGTATATGGATAGTGACCCGCATGTATGCTAGCTTAGCATAACTTTAAAAGCCTTTACCCCCTTGTAACTACAACTGAAATCACGAATGACTTTAGCATTTAGAGGGGGCTTGCAAGAACTGCATTGACCCTCTATACTTCTGCTATGAAGTCTCTCTTCGCTTGGACAGGTGCATTAGGACGATGGCAAGGATACACAATCCTCTAACGGCCTCGTTTTAAGCCCTTTTGTTTAACGAAAGTAGAGAAATCTATGTTTGATGTTTTACCTGCTAGTAACGTATCATCGCGTGTGATTATTAAACCCATCTATAAAGAAGTTTTAGCTGATTTAGAAACCCCTTTGACCGCTTATCTGAAAGTTGCACAGGGGCCCGCGTTTTTGCTCGAGTCTGTTGAACAAGGTGAGCGCATTGCCCGTTATTCGTTTATTGGCACGGGTGAAAGGTTAAGGCTCGAGTCACGTGGCAGCACCATGAGCATTAAAAGTGTAGAGGGAACAGAAACGCTAGAAACGAAAGACCCTTTGCGCGTGTTGTGGGAACGTACCGTGAAAAACGCCAAGCAAGACCCCAATCTTCCTGGCTTTTGGTCAGGTTCGGTTGGCTACGCTGCTTACGACATCATTCGTCAATACGAAAAACTTCCTGAGAACAATCCGGATGAATTAAATATACCTGACCTACTTTTTATACAGCCAGAAGTCATCGTAATTTTTGACCATATTAAACGGCGCATTTTTATTGTTGCTCCCGCGCTAGATGGTGACACGAAAGACGAAGCGAGAGCGTCACAGCTTGTCGAGCAAACTTATAACCGCTTGTGTGGGCCATTGCCTGGTGTGCCTGGCGAACGCGCCGGTAAACGCAGTGAGTTTACGAGCAACTTCAGCAAGGAAGGCTACATGGCAGCCGTTGCCAAAGCGGTTGAGTACATTCACGCTGGTGATATTTTTCAGGTCGTGCCAAGTCAGCGCATGACGGCAGAACTTGGTGTACACCCCTTTGCTATTTACCGTGCCTTGCGAATGATTAACCCGAGTCCGTATCTTGGCTATCTAGATTTGGGTGGCGTGACGCTCGTAGCAAGCAGTCCAGAAAGTTTGGTACGAACACACGGCAATAGAGTTGAAACGTTGCCCATCGCAGGCACACGCAAACGTGGCGCAAATGTTGAAGAAGATGCCGCACTTGCTAAAGAGCTTTTAGCGGACGAAAAAGAACGCGCCGAACACATCATGCTTGTTGATTTAGGCCGTAATGATTTAGGTCGCGTGTGCAAAGCTGGCAGCGTAAAAGTTTCTAACCTCATGCGAATTGAACGCTACAGCCATGTGATGCATATTGTCTCTACCGTTGAAGGCGAATTGCTCGAGGACAAAACACCCCTCGACGCACTTGCCAGCACGTTACCGATGGGTACAGCCTCAGGTGCACCAAAAATTAGGGCGATGGAGATTATTGACGAACTCGAGCCTGTCCGCCGAGGAGCTTATGCAGGAGCCTTTGGCTACGTGAGCGTTAATGGTGCAATGGATATGGCATTGACATTACGCACTGCCGTGATTACCAACGGCAAAATTCACCTACAAGCTGGTGGTGGTGTCGTTGCAGATTCCGACCCAGAATTTGAGTTCAATGAATCCAATCAAAAACTTGGCGCACTGCGAAAGGCTGTAGAGCTAGCCACAGAAGGTCTTGCGTAGTATTTATAATGATTCGCACTGGCAATTCTAACGATGCTCAGGGCTTAGCTGAGCTTCTTCATGCTATTGAAGATTTAAGTCAGATTGGTAAAGAGAGTATTGATGCTACGCTGGCTCGAGTCCAAAAACACTTAAAGAGAATAGCCTCGAGCGTTGAGCACACCTTACTTGTATTTGAAGAAGAAAGTAAAATCGTTGGTTATATCAATGTTCACTGGCATCCCATGATGTTGACTGCTGATGGTGAAGGCTATATTTCTGAACTTTTTATACATCCAGAGTTTCGCTCGAGGGGGATTGGCACAGCTTTAACAGACAAGATTATTGAAGAAGGCAGGGCTCGAGGCTGTGCCAGGCTCTGCCTCCTCAACATGCGACATAAACCATCTTACGAACGAAACTATTACACTAAACATGGTTGGGCAGAACGCCCAAACGCTGCTAATTTTATTTATGATTTGAAAAAACAGAATCATTCGTACCAGCAAGGGGCTGTAGCCCCTTGAACACCCGACAACCGTGAGTTTTGCAATTGGTATTAACGACGAACGACACACAGACGTTGAGACGGTGAGTGAAATGCACTCTACGGAGGACACGATGAAAAAGATTTTAATGATTGATAACTATGATTCATTTACTTACAACCTCGCCCAGTATCTCGGTGAGTTAAAAACAGATACAACGATTTGGAGAAATGACCAGTTTGACCTAAAAGATGTTAAAGAGTTAAATCCTGATGGCATTGTGATTTCACCAGGCCCGTGTACCCCTCACGAAGCTGGCCATTCGGTTGAGGTCATTAAAGAATACGGCAAAGATATTCCTATTTTTGGTGTGTGCTTGGGTCATCAGAGTATTGGTGCAGCCTTTGGTGCTAAAGTTGTTCGCGCTCATAAAATCATGCACGGCAAAACGAGCCAGATAAACCATGATGGCAGTGCAATGTTTAAGGACTTGCCAAGTGAACTCACCGCAACGCGCTATCACTCGCTCATTGTCACAGATGTACCCGACGAACTTAGAGCCAACGCTTGGGTGAATGATGATGGTGAAGAAGTCATCATGGCTATGCGCCACCGTGACTATCCTATCTGGGGTGTGCAGTTTCATCCCGAAAGCATCCTGACACAATCGGGGCATCAAATACTTCGGAACTTCTTGGATATTTGCTGATGACACAGGTCAAAATCTACGGGCTAAAAACTCAGCTCGAGCCCATCAAACTCCAGGTGTCAGAAGTCATCCATCAGTGTTTAGTCAAAGCCTTCAAACTCCCTGAAGACAAAAAGTTTCAAAGATTTATTTTACTCGAGCCTACCAACTTTATATTCCCCTCTGACCGCTCCGAAAAATACACGATTATTGAGATCACCATGTTTGAGGGTCGCAGTGTCGAAGCGAAAAAGCGTTTGATTGGTTTGCTTTATGAACTACTGGGCGCGTCTTTTGGTATTTCAGTGCAAGATGTAGAAATTGTGATGATTGAAACACCCAAACACAACTGGGGAATTCGCGGTGTGGCTGGCGATGAATTAAACTTAAATTATAAGGTGAACGTTTAATATGCATAAGCCTAAAGAAATTGTTTACAACATTCTCGAGGGGACCAACACCGTTGCACATGGTCGTTTCAAGGTAGATACTTATGAAATCACACCTGACTGGCTATACATGGCACGTTCAGTCGTCAATCATTCTTACATTGCCTATTTAAAAGCTTTTATTATTCCAAGTCTGGGTATTCAAATCAACCATTTCTTCTTTTACGACAAAGAAATACCTAGCAAGTACACTTTTTATGATTACTACGTTGACGTTGGTCAGGTCACTCAGCAAACCCCGGAGCAATGGTTATTTCGTGATTTGTATTTGGATGTTTTAGTGGTTGCTAATAGAGCTGCACATATTCTCGATACTGACGAATATTTACAAGCTATTCAAGAAAATTTGATGGCAACGAGTGAGATAGGATTTGCGCTTACGAGAACACATGAGCTTATGAACACGTTAGCGGAAAATAATTACAGCCTCGAGGCTTACCTAAATCACCACACTCTCAACATTGACTTGAAAAAACTGAAATGATTTCCGTGATCGTGCCAACGCATAACCGAAAGGCTTTACTCGAGAAAAAACTGAAGGCACTCGAGCAACAAACACCTTTGGAAACCATCGTAGTTGCGGATGGTTGCACGGATGACACGCTAGAATTCTTACGAGCTTATAAACCCAACTACACCTTGCACATTTTGGAAACACCTGGCAAGGGTGCAGCCTTTG
>JBOFGY010000039.1:0-18230 GCA_051649365.1 Trueperaceae bacterium | reverse complement strand
GCATGGCCATGCGCCCCTACAGGTTTTGATGTAAACGTCATCTATAGCAAACTACTTTCAAATCTTGTTCAGCGAATTTTTACAGCGTTCTCAGCTTCTTGTTTTTCTTGCTCCAGTTCTGCTTGGCTCGGTTCTTCTTGCACTTTCTGTTTTTCACTTTTTAAGTTCTCGAGATGAGCAATGTCGCCTACACACTCGATACTTTTGAAGTCCGAAGACAGGAGGAGCTTGCTGATACTCGTATTCTTTAAGTGAAACCCCCAACCACCTGGCTCGTTCCAATGTTTGACCTCGGGGCGGCCCACAATCGTGTAGAGTGCGCTCGAGATAAAACCTCCATGTGAAAACGCAACCGCGCGACCTTCGTTTGGTAACGAAGCAAGCCACGATAACGCGCGGTCACGCAAATCGTCATTCGATTCACCACCAGGAACCTTTTGGTGATAGGGCCCAGCATATTGCACCGAAAAAACATCGCGCTCTGCGTCAGTCATTTCAAACCATGTGCGACCTTGAAAATCGCCCAAGTGAATTTCACGTAGGCGTACATCAAAATGTATGTTTACATTGGGCAAAGCAATCTGTGCAGTTTGGCTAGCACGTTTTAGGTCGGACGAATAGACGGCGTCAAACGACCACGTTTTAAGACGCTGTGCTAAGGCTTCTGCTTGGCGAAGACCCTCTTCACTAAGAGGGACATCCGTTTGTCCCTGAATGCGTCCTGTTTCATTCCAAGTACTTTTGCCATGACGGATGAGGTAAAGCTCGAGCATAAAAAAACCCTTCGTAATTCATTTTTCGTTGTTTGTAGATTTCATCAAGAAAGAATGAAATAATCCATAACTTACACTATGAAGGTTAAAACAATAAGGAGCACTACCTCATTTAATTCTATAATCGCTCCGTAAGCATCCCCACCTAAACCTGCCATGCGGTTGTTGAGCCAGCGTCCGGCAATAACCGTCGTCAGTCCACAGGCAATAAGGAGGAGCGCGAATTGCAGTGAAGTAAGCCCAAAAGAAGCCAGGAAAACCGACAGGAGTACACCAAGTGCAATTGGCACATAGGTTTCGTTAAAGTTTAGATTTGTGCGGCGACCTAGGAGGCTCGAGTCATAAACAGGAAACCTCGCCATGGCCCACGTTACTGAAGCTCTAGCCAAGATAGGAATACTGATAAGTGCAGGCGCATAGCTCAGAATGTTTTTGCGAACTGCAAAAAGATCACTGAGTGCAGCTACTTTCAGCAAAATTAGAAGCGTGCCAGCCATAAGCGCAAAGCTACCAATCCTGGGGTCTTTGACAATTTTCCAGCGTTCTTCGGGTGTTTTTGGTACTAGGACAGCATCGGCTAAATCACAAAAGCCATCAAAATGCAATGCACCCGTAACTGCAAGCCACAACGCTACAATAAGCACGGCCTGTAAAAAAGCATTGAAAGGTAGAAATAGTGGTAATGTCAAAATCAAGCCAATGACTAAGCCCACAACTGGATAGGCCCGAACTGCCAAACGCAAATCGTCGTCTCGCCAATCGGTGATGAGGGAGACAGGTAGTGTTGTTAAAAAACCAAAGGCCACACGTACAGCACGAAGGTAATCTTTCACAGTAGTTACAATATATAATGTGCTTCGTTTGTATTGCACTACAATTCGTGTCCTAGGTAGAAGACCTTAGCGAGATTAGAGCCCATCTCAAAAGTCATCATTATGAGATTTTCTTTCAAATAACTTGATAAATTCTGAAACATTATTCATTTCATTGACGGATTCTGCATCAAAATGACTTTTGAGATAGCTTCTAGCTCTCAGTACACTGCAATCAATTGGCACCTTTTGAGTTTACCGAAGTCTACAAAGTCGCAAATTCAGATACTTTATGTGCAAGAAAAATCAGATTGCTTCGCGGCTTCGGCAGTGCTTAGCTTGAGTACTTCCTACACTGCGGCTCGCAATGACGAACGACTCGTCATTGCGAGCCTGGTCTGATGGTTTATTCGTACTTAACTTCGCGCACCGTTGACATAGCTGCGAAGCAATCTCTCTTTATCAACTTTCGCATTGATGGCAACACAAACGTCATGAACTTATAAACTCGGCAAGATAACAGGACGAGAACCTAAGTTTTGCACAACCTGAACACGCGCACCATAGACTTGGGCAACAAGGGTCTCTGTCAAAATATCTTGCGGTTTACCTTCTGCAACAATTGACCCCTGCTGCATGACGAGGAGACGGTCACAAAAGCTCGAGGCTATATTTAAGTCGTGCAACACAACCAAGGCACCCAAACTCCTTTGTACTTCCTGACGTACCAAAGACAGCATTTCAATTTGATAGTTCAAATCGAGGTGATTGGTCGGCTCGTCGAGAAGTAAGAAACACGGCTCTTGCACCAACGCCCTCGCCAACACCACGCGCTGTCTTTCACCCCCCGATAAATCGTTAGCAAGACGGTCACGAAATTGCCAGGTATCCGTGCGTTGCATGATGCGCTGCACGATACTTTTACCTTGCTCACTTTCTCTCGCTAAAAACCCCAGGTGCGGAGTGCGGCCCATCATGACTAAATCATAGACGCGGTAATCTGAGGGCAATTCACCACTCTGTGGTACGACGGCAAGCTCACGGGCTAGCTCTAACCTACTGATAGCTTTTAGGTTTTGACCGTTCAGCTCTGTACTCCCACTTGACGGTTCCAAAAGCTTCGTAATGAGTTTAATCAGTGTAGATTTACCAGCACCGTTTGGACCTACAACGCCAAGAATTTCATTAGGGCGCAGCACAAACGACACGTCACGCAGCACTTGTTTCTTGCCATAAGAGAAGTTAAGGTTTTTAACGTCTATCATTAGCGAATCTCGCTCTGACGTTTGCGAAGCAAATACAGAAAAAATGGCCCACCCACGAGTGACGTAATAATCCCAATGGGCAACTGACTTGGCGCAATGAGTGTACGTGCTAGTAAATCCGCGAGCACCAAAAACAGTGCGCCTACAACAGCGACCAGCGGTGTAATACGACGATAATCGGCACCCACACCCAAACGCACCGCGTGTGGAATAATAAGACCGACAAAGCCGATAATACCTGACACGCTCACTGCAATAGAGGTTGCGAGTGTGGCCACAATAATTAAAAGTAACTTAAATTTTTCAACAGATAACCCGAGTTGCATGGCTTGTTCTTCACCAAGTTGCAACACGTTAAGTGCGCGACTCGAGCCCACCACCACCAGGGTTACGACAAACAGCGTTGGCAGCATGACAAAAACTTTTGACCAACTTGCAAAGGTAAAACTTCCTAAGAGCCAAGCGAGAATAGAAAGTCCTTGTTCTCTCGAGTAAAGCATTAAAAAAGAGGTCGCTGCAGTAAGTACAGAACCAACAACAACGCCTGCTAACACAAGTGTAATGAACGGAACTGTTCGCCCTTGGCGTGCCAAGAGAAACACGAGCGCAACACTCAGCAAGCCACCAATAAACGCAGCAAATGGTACTCCCACACTTACAAAGAACGGCACCGAGGCAGCAAAGACCATCACGAGTGTGGCTCCAAAACCTGCGCCACTCGCTACACCAAGTAAATAGGGGTCGGCAAGTGGATTGCGAAAGAGTCCTTGAAAGGTTACACCCGATACCCCTAAAGCTGCACCAACAAGTGCAGCAAGCAATACTCTCGGCAAACGCATTTGCCAAATAATTGTGTCCTCTGCTGTCATCAAATTTCCTGTAATACCGTGAAACATCGCCTGCAAAACTTCTGTAGGTGCGATGTATTCGGAACCAATGCCTACTGCCACAACCATAACGGCAACGAGGAGCACACTCGCAATAAAAAGTGGTGTCCAGACAAGGGCTCGAGTCGCTCTTAGCAATGTTCGTTGCATCTTAATCCACCAAGTCTGGATGAAGCATTTGGGCGAACAGACGCACGACTTCTGGCAGTCTCGGGCCAGGGCGATTGGCAACATCATTTTGTTCGGCGGTCATGGCAAAAACTTTGTTGTTTGTAATCGCTTGTAAGTTTTCCCAACCCGGACGCGCTTCTAAGGTCTCGAGGCTCTCACCACTTGGTGCGTCACTAAGGATGATGGCTTGTGGGTCGCTCGAGATAATAAACTCTGGGTCAAGTTGCGGAAAATCGCCCTGTTCTTCCGTCACAATCGTTTGACCGCCAGCTTTAGCAAGCAACACACCAATAAAAGACTTCGGCCCGACACTGTACGGTGTCGCGTCAATTTCGTAGTAGACACTTACGGGCTCTGCACTGGCAACGAGTTTTGCAATTTCGTCAATCTCTTTTTGTACGTCGTCCGCCAAGATACCCGCCTCGAGTTCACGGTTTGTAAGTTGTCCTAAACTATCAAAGAATAAAAAGGTGTCTTCGTAAGTTTGTGGACTTCCTGCATACACGGTCAGACCTACTTCCTCGAGCAGTTGTGCCAGTTCACCGTATTCACTCACTAGAACTAGATCAGGTTCTAAAGCAACGATCGCCTCGACATCTGGGCCCCCTTCACCACCTGTAAGCCCACCACCAAGCTTGGGCAGTGCGTCGGCTTCGGCGGGATAGTTACTATAATCATCTACAGCCACGAGTTTGTCGCACGCATCTATGGCGCAAAGCGTTTCAGTGTGACTTGGCAGCATGGAAATGATGCGCTGCGGTTCCGCTTGCAGTGTCACTTCGCGGTTCATTTCGTCGGTGATGGTGAAAGGGTAATCCGTGGCGAAGACAGGAGACAAGAGATAGGAGATAGGAGATAGGAGAAAAAGAGTAAATACTTTTACCCATATTCCTTGTCTCTTGTCTGTTACCTGATTTATAGAAAATGACTGATTTGTAAAGAAGAACGGACAACTTCGTACAAGTTGAAAAAAGCGTGACACAACGGCCTCCTCGAGCAACTTGCACAGAGCTATAGATTTGAAAAGGGAAATAAAAATACTGCCCATTCTCGTCCGCGCAAGTTCCTTAGGGCTTGGCAGTCGGGCTTTGTTGCAAGGTTAAAAAACTTAAGGTTAAAAAGTTTAAGATTAGAAACCCCAAGGTTAGAAAACCACTGCAAACTTTACCGTTGCGGGACAGCGTTGGAATAATTGTGGGGGTATCATCCTATTAAGGATTGTTAGATACCTACAACGTCACCAAACTTCCCCAAACTCTAAGTAGCCATTTGGCTAGATGGTAGCTTACGCCCTAAATTAAAAGTTGTCAATGTTAAAAATTGTCAATCTTGGCATAATGCTCTACAACGGGAAACGGCTCATAAAAATGATGAAGTAACGCTTTCCACTGCTGATACTCGGCTGAACCACGAAAGCCCATTGTGTGGTCTTCGAGTTTTTCCCACTCGACAAGTAAAAGATATTGGTGGTCGTTCTCGAGACACTTTTTGAGTTGATGTGAAAGATAACCTTTCATGCTCGAGATAATCTTCTACGCTTCTGCAAACGCTTTTTCAAATTCTTTTGTTTGTCCAGGCTTAATATTAAGAATCGCTAGCTCGAGAATCATGCTTGTTTCCTTCCAAGGTTTCATCTACGCCCACACGAGAATACACTATAAAAAGCATTAAACAATCAAAATTACTAGGAAATTCGCCATTATTCTTCATTGTTGATTACTTCTTTCTACTATTTTTTACGTCCAAGTCACGAATGAAAAGCGCAAACTGTTTTATGCTGTAATTGTGAAACCTCAATATATTAAACCTCAAAATGGTCAAGAATCAGTTTGGGATTATCCGCGCCCACCCAGAGTTGAACCCTCTGCAAAGCGTATTCGCATTCTGTTGAACGGGGTGACCATCGCGGATAGCACGAGTGCCATCCGCGTGCTCGAGACGAGTCATCCGCCTTCGTATTACATTCCCAAAGCCGACATCAACATGGACTACTTTGATGCTACCCCACGCAAAACCTTTTGTGAATTCAAAGGCGCGGCCTCCTACTGGACCATCAACGTCAACGGTAAAGAAGTTGCCAGCGCAGCTTGGAGTTACGCAAAGCCTTCTGAAGGCTTTGAGGACATCAAAGATTACCTTGCTTTTTATCCAGGCAAAATGGACGCTTGTTTTGTAGATGAAGAACAAGTTACACCCCAGCCCGGTGATTTTTATGGGGGTTGGATTACCTCAGAGATTGTAGGACCATTTAAAGGTGAACGAGGAACGCACGGATGGTAAAGATTCAAGGTTGAAAATTAAAATCTTGAATCTTTAACCGCATTTTTAGTCCACCTCTCGGAAATAAACTTACCGTGACTTTTGGAATGACTGCAAATTCTGGTACGAGAGAAAAATCAACATGCTTTACTATCATCGCTAGCAGCAATGGCCCTTGCAACATTGCTAGGTTTTTTCCCAAACAATACCGCTCGCCCAAACCAAAAGGAATATAGGCTTTCGGTTGCACCGTTTCTAAAAACCTTTCGGGTCTAAATACGTTTGCGTCTTGCCAAAATACTTTGTGGCGGTGAATGAGGTAAAGACTCAAGAAAAGCCTCGAGCCCTTAGGAATTTCAAAACCGCTTAGTATTACATCACGTAAAGTAATACGCGGAATAGATGGAATGGTCGGATAAAGCCGCAAGCCTTCTTTGAAGGTAGCAAGTGTGAAAGGTAACGTATTTAGCTCCCCCACCTGCACTTTCGCACGTTTTAATTCTCTTTGTAATGTTGATAAGACAGTAGGGTTTTGCGCCAATAAATAAAGCGTCCAGGTTAGTGCATGCGAAGTCGTGTCGTGACCTGCTGCAAATACTGTCGCCAGCTCGTCACGGATTTCCTCATCGCTCATCGTTGCGCCCGTGTCAGCATCTTGTGATGTAAGAAGAAGCTCGAGTAAATCCCTAAATTGTTTTCCGCCGCGCATCTCCTCGCGGCGTTGAGCAATGAGTTTATAAAGAACACCGTCAACGTTTCGCTTTGCTTCGCGCACCAAATTATTTTTGCGTGTGGCTAGTGTAAGAGGCAAAAAGATGGGATGCTCTTTTATTGCACTCGCCTCGAGACTGAAAACTAATTTGTAAAGAATCTCATGAGTGACTGCTAGCATTTCTTCGGCAATATCAACAACAGCATGTGTTGGCAAACGCCGCCACCGCTCGAGTAATCTTTCCGCGGTTCCTTCAATATAGTGCATCCAAATTTTCGCAGCCTCTTTGTGAAAGGCTTGTTGCAAGACACGTCTATGCGAAAACCAAGAATCATAGTCCGCATTCGTTAAAATCCCTTTACGAAGCACTCGAGCCAACCCAGCAGCATCACCAAGTTTGCTGTAGTTTTCTTTTTGTCTTACTAAAACTTCGTACGCCAATTCAGGATGAGCAACAACATACGTTTCGTTATTCCCAAACTTGAGACGAAACACATCACCACATTCATGGTGCGCTCGCCCGAGCATGAGCAAAAAGTCTTTTGGGTTTTCTGCAAAGAGAGGGGGTAACACGATTAAAGTCTACAGGACGTAGGATTTAGGCGATGGAATGTTGGGGTTAGGTTTTTAAGTTTTCCCCAATTCCTAACTTCTAACTCCCAAATCCTGTTTTATACTCTTTGTCATGAAACTTCTTTCTGTGAACATCAGCGGCCCCAAAACCATTGAGCGTGGCGGTAAATCTGGACAAACAGGTATTTTCAAAGAAAGCATAGCGGGGACTGTGAACGTTGGTGTGTTGGGACTCAAGGGTGACACACAAGTCGATAGTGAAAATCACGGCGGCAAAGACCAAGCCGTTTATCTTTACAACAATGATGATTATGCTTGGTGGTCGGAGCAACTTGGTCTCGTACTAGAGCACGGAACTTTTGGGGAAAACTTGACTCTTTCGAGCCTCCCCGAACCACTTTATATTGGAGATAGATTTGCCATTGGTTCTGATACTGGCGACGCTGTGATTTTAGAAGTGACAGCACCGCGTATTCCCTGCTCCACGTTGGCGGCACGTATGAATGATTTAGCTTTTGTCAAAAAATTTGCGAAAGCAGCAAAACCCGGTGTGTACACACGTGTCATTCAAACAGGTTCTTTACAAGCTGGTAATGAAGTCAAATATATTCGTGGACAATATGCCGTAACGACCCTCGAGGAATTCCAGATGTTTTACCAAAAAGTGCAAGCCCTTGAAGACCTCGAGCGTTTGCTCGCTGCACCCATCGCAGAACGCAGCCGTCAACATTACGAAAAAGTTTTAGAAGACTTTCAAATTGAGGTTTGAAAAAATGAAGTGAAAAGACGCCTATGGGTTCGAGCTGGCTTACACCTATCAAGCAAGGATTTATCAATTATTCTGCCTCTTTTTCTTCTTCCCGCTTACGTTGTTGCTCTTTCTCTTCATCAAAATAATCAAACACCGCAAGTCCAATCTGCACGTCATCACCATCTTTGGCACCGGCACGTTTCAAGCGTTTGTTGATACCCAAAGATGCAAAGTGATGCTGAAGATACGAAACGGCTTCAGGATTTTTGGCATCAAATCTCGCCACAATATCCTCGAGGTCTTTGCCACGCACGAGCCAACGCCCGTCGAGTTGCTCGATGCGAATGGGGTCAGCCGTAATTTCTTTGGTTGAGGATTCGGGCTCGAGTGTTGGGCGCACGGGCAGCATCGCAAAAAGTGTAGTTTTTAAGTCTTCCGTGTTGATGTTTTCTGCTGCAGAAATCGCAATGATTGGCAAACCGAATCTCGTTAAATCTTTATTGGCTTTAGCCATATCGTGCTGCTCGGCAAGGTCAATTTTATTCAGCGCAATGAGTGCAGGAAGTTCTAAAAGTTTGGGATCGTATTCGCGCAGTTCGTGCTGAAGAGATGCCAAGGTTTCTACAGGTTCCTCTGAAATATCGAGTACATAAACAAGTAAGCGCGTGCGCGAAATGTGGCGCAAGAAATCTAAACCTAAACCCTTGCCTTTGTGCGCGTCTTCGATAATGCCTGGAATATCAGCGAGGGTAAAGCGTTCAATCTCGAGTTGCACCACACCCAAATTTGGACTGAGCGTTGTAAACGGATACGAGGCAATTTCTGGTTTGGCGTTCGAGAGAGCAGCGAGGAGGCTAGACTTACCCGCATTTGGGTAACCCACCAAACCAACATCGGCAATCATGCGTAGCTCGAGCCTTAACTTACGCTTTTCACCCGGTGTACCAAGCTCGTTAAACCGTGGGGCTTGGCGTTTTGAGTTCGCAAAGGAACTGTTACCCCGTCCACCCAGTCCACCCTGGGCGACCAACGCACGCTGACCCACCTCGGTTAGGTCGGCAACACGTTCACCTGTGTCTCGGTCATACGCAATGGTGCCTAGTGGCACTTGAATAGTGATGTCATTACCGTTCGCACCAGCTTTGTTGCGGCCTTCGCCCTGTCCACCCGTCTCTGCTTTGTAGCCACGATTGTCTACCAGGCGGTCTAGTGAAGTCACGTCGCTGATGGCCTCGAGGTAAACACTGCCACCATTACCACCATGCCCACCGTCAGGGCCACCTTTGGGAATGTACTTGAGGCGCATAAACGACAAGCCACCATCGCCGCCTTTGCCACCTTGTACAGTAATATCTAATGTATCTCTAAAAGCCATAAGTAGGAATTGGGAATCAGGAATTGGGAGTTGGGGTGAAACCCTGAAGTCTTTCTGGTTTTGTTAGTTTAACCTTAAAAGGTGAAGGTTAACGTCGAGTAACTATTTCAACAAGGGGCTGAAGCCCCTTGCCCAGTCACATTGCACCTCAGTCACATTGCACCTCAATTTGCTCAGAGCTTTGATGTGTCACCCAAAGTTTCACAATAAAAAAGCGCGAATGATCATTCGCGCTTCTTGTGAATGCAACTAAACCTTAGTCAGCAGCAATTGCGTCGGTTTTGTCTTCTTCGATGCTGATAAAACGGCCCTTAGAACCTTTATCTGCAAACTTTACAAAACCTGTACGCAGTGCAAAGAGCGTGTGGTCGCGGCCTTGGCCAACGTTCATACCAGGTTGAAACTTCGTACCACGCTGACGCACCAAAATATTACCAGCTAAGACCATCTCGCCGTCAAAACGCTTTACACCAAGTCTCTTGGACTGGCTGTCACGTCCATTTTTAGAACTACCTACACCCTTCTTATGTGCCATGTCTGGGGTCTCCTTAAGATAATGAGCTTGTGGCTTGTAGTATGTAGCATATTGGATTTTCCTACACACTACATGCTATTAAGCCTTTTCTTTAACTAATTGCTGTAATCTTCACTTCTGTATAGGGTTGACGGTGACCTGTCTTGCGACGGACGTTAGTTTTAGCGACGTAGCGGTAGCTGTGGAGCTTTTCGCCTTTGCCATGTGAAACAACTTCTGCTTTGACTGAAGCACCTTGAACCAATGGTGTACCGACTTTTACAGCGCTGCCACCCAGCATGAGGACGGGCAAATCTACGCTTTGGCCAACTTCAGCAGTGAGAAGCTCGAGCTTAACCAAATCCCCTTCTGCAACGCGGTACTGTTTACCGCCACTTTGAATAATCGCAAACATGTCTAAATCCCTTCATTTCAGTCTTGTTTTGTGTCGTCACAGGGGCGAATACTTTCTACAAATCAAGACAAAAAAAGCCAGCCAATGCTGGCAGCCAAGAGAGGAGTATAGCGGATATTTCCACATAGTGCAAGAGAGCGAAAAACGGAAAAACGGACTTTAGAAAAACGGACTTTGGTAGCAAAGAAAGTAGCAAGATTTATGCTACAGTACAGTTATGATGCAAAACACCCATCAGAAAATCAGCGTTAGCCTTAGCCCTGAATTGCTGCACTATGCGGAGGAATACCAAAAAGCCCACAACTTGGCAAGTCGCAGTGAGGTTATCGCCCATGCGATGAAGGCTCTAAGAGAGCGGGAACTACTCGAGGGCTACCAAGCAATGGCGCAGGACTACCGAAAGAAACCTGACCCATTCGTAGAAGCTGGCATCCACGACGGTCTAGAGCCAAGTGACGAAACCTCATGGTGAAACCGCTTTTACGACGTGGAGATATTGCTTTTACTGATTTTGCCCCTGCCCGCGAAGGGGAAGCTAATTACACCAGACCTGCAATTATCATTACGAATAATCAGGCAAATGTTATTGCACCTGTCGTGACCGTTATTCCCTTAATAAGCAACGTAGAGCGTATTTATCCAATGCAGCTTTTTTTACCTAACGAGCGCACAGGCTTAGACCGTGACAGCAAAGCACAAGTGGAACTTTTGAGACACGTCGCCATCAACAGAATTCGCAAGGTGATTGGTTATATGCCTGAAGATTTGATGCTCGAGCTAAATGCCAAACTCAAGGATCACTTAGGCTTAAGCTGAAACGGGGTTGGGGCTTAGGGTTTGGGGTTAAAGCAAAAACCAAACCCTAACCCTACCAATCTTTATATCTATCTCTATGAATTACAAACGCGAGACTCAGTGCCACAAGTGTAGAAATGAGGCTCGTTCCACCGTAGGACACGAGTGGCAACGTAATACCTGTAACGGGAGCTAAGCCAATCGTTACGCCAATATTCACAATAACCTGAAAGGCAATAAGCGATAAAACTCCCACAATCGCAAGTTGGTCGCGCTCATCTGGGCATTCGGCGGCAAGGACCGCGAGTCGCCAAAAGAGCAACCCGTAGAGTGCCAAAAGGCTAACTGCAGCTATTAGACCGCCTTCTTCAGCTAAGACGGGAAAAATAAAATCTGAATAACGGTAAGGAATAAAACCGAGCTGTGCCTGTGTGCCTTCTTTGTAGCCTTTGCCAAAGACACCACCCGAGCCAATCGCAATCCGTGATTGAATGACTTGAAAACCGCTTCCTTGGGGGTCAGCTTCGGGATTGAGGAAAGCAGTCAGGCGAGTTTTCTGGTGTGGTTTTAGATTCGACCATACTACAGTGGGAAGGGCCACCCCCAACACAATGACAAACAGGAGACAATGCCGCCAGGGAATGCCGCGTACGAGGAGCATACCGCCACCGATAGCTGCTAACACGAGTGAACTGCCCAGGTCAGGCTCGAGAAACACCAACCCAAACGGCAACACTAGCGTCAAGCCAGGGCGGATATAACTCGCAAAGGAAGTAATCGGTTTTTCATGCAGCATTTTCGCCAGCGCGAGTAGCAAAGAGATTTTGGCAAGTTCGGAAGGCTGAAAGCCAGGGAGGGGTGCAAAAATGAGCCAGGACTTGGCCCCGTTAATTTCTGTACCCACCAAGTGAACGAGCACCAGTAGCCCAATGGTCGTCCAGTAAAGCGGCGTAACACTATTCATCACGCGCCTGCGCCCCGCAAGGATGACACCTGCACACAACACAAACCCCAAAGCCATAAAACCCATCTGCTTCGAGACAAAGCCAAACTCGGGTGCTGCTGTACTGAGGGTCACGAGCCCCGCCATCAGTAAAACAAGGGTGGCTAGGGGCAAACTTAGGTCGAGGCGGTTCATGGAGATTACTATTTGCTATTTGGAATGGAATTGCAAGAGAGAAATGCACTTTGCAGCTATTCAGCTATCCGCTTTTTGTTTTAACTGACGGCTGATAGCTGATGGCTATTTTCATGCTGTCAAATTCATGCTGTCAAAATTTCATACTGTCAAAAAATTTCATACTGTCAAAACAATTGGCTCACCCTTCATTACCACTATCGTATGCTCCACGTGCGCAGTGAAGGCTTTTGTCTTTCGTGCCAATCGTCCAGCCGTCGCTACGCTGCACCACATAGGGGTTTTTGGCAGCAATCATTGGTTCGACGGCGAGGACTAGACCTTCATGAAGAAGTCGGCGATCTTTAGGCTCGAGGAAATTGAGCACTTCAGGTTCTTCGTGAATTTTGCGCCCCGTACTGTGACCTGCCAGTTGGCGAATCACCCGAAAACCCCCGCGATTCACGCTGCGTTCAACCGTTCTGCCAATGAGGTTAAGGGGTCGCCCTGCACGAATCATCCCCAAGGCATGTTGCAAAGCGTCTTCGGCACACTTCACAAGTCGCTTCGCTACATTAGAAGGGGACGGCACGATAACAGTAGTAGCAGTGTCTGCAATGTAACCGTCCACAGAGGGTGTTACATCTATTTTGACCACATCACCAGCTTGAAATTTTCGCTTTGTAGGTAGACCGTGCACCACGTCTTCATTGACAGAGATAAACACATGACTCGGTGCGCCATACTCGAGCCTCGGTGCTGCTACTGCACCGTGTTTTCTAAACACCTCCCCGCAAAGTTCATTAAGGTCAGCGGGGCTTACACCCGTAGCAACTGCACGTTTCAACGTTTCTCGAGCCTCCGCCGCAACCAACCCAGCACGTTTCATTCCTTGCAATTCTTGTTCCGAAGTAATAGACATAAACTCAATGTAACATCTTCTACCTTTTGACATTCTTAAGCTTTTCCTGTGGGTTGCAATCGTTCAATAATATTTTCTGCCTTTGTAGCTTCGCTTCACTAATGTAAGTTTCTCCATACTTAAGTTTCTCCATACTAAGGTTGCAGGAAGCTCACTTTTGCAATGGGCTAAAGCCCCTTGTTGAAACATATTCTCGCTTTTGGTTCTGCATTCTCACTAGGGTTCTGCATTCTCACTAGGGTTCTGCATTCTCACTAGGGTTCTGCATTTTCACTATGGAGGCACTTCGCATCTTTGTGGTTAATCTTTTTGAAATTCTCGCCCCCTGAAATGCTGAACTGCTAAAACCTTTCACTTCTCCCCTTTCACCGCTCACCCTACTTTTTAACCACTGACGATTTTTTCTCTCGAGTTTAGCGACCTCTAACGCATACTAGCAGCAGGTATCCACCTGCACGTCCATCTTTTGCATGGAGGTCTACTATATGAATCTTTCTCGGCGTGATTTTTTACGATGGTCTAGTTTAGCTGCATTTTTACCGAGTTTGCAGACTCGAGCAGTCAAGGCGCAAACTTTAGATGACCCAGAACTTAGCTCACAGCTTCACGTGCTTAACCGCCTGACCTGGGGAGCTAGACCCGAAGATATTGTTCGCATACGGGACATGGGTATCGAGGGCTATCTCGAGTGGCAACTCGACCCTGATGCCCTTGACGATCCACTTGTCAATGGATTTTTAGAAGAAAACAATGTCTTGCTAGCCGACGAAAAAGAAATGCGTCGCGCGATGGATGAAGACTACGACAATCTCAATCGCCCCGCACTCTGGAGCAGACTGCAACGCGCCATTTACAGCGAGCGGCAACTCTTTGAAAAAGTCGTGGATTTTTGGACGGATCACTTTAACGTGCCTATTCCAGATTTGCTTGTTGAAAAAACGTTAGATGATAGAGACACGATTCGCCCACACGCACTCACAACATTTCGAGAACTACTTTTTGCTTCGGCCAAAAGCCCAGCGATGCTGATTTATCTCGATAACTTTAATAGCCACCGCGACCATCCCAACGAAAACTACGCCAGAGAACTCATGGAACTTCATACCCTTGGTGTGGACGGTGGTTACACCGAACAGGACGTGCGCGAGGTGGCGCGGTGTTTTACGGGTTGGACATTGCGAGACAACTGGGACGGCAGATTTTTCTTTGATAGACACATGCACGACGAGGGCGAAAAAATTGTGCTCGGTGTGCATATTCCTGCGGGGCGCGGCATCGAAGATGGCTTGCAAGTCTTGGACATTTTAGCAACGCATCCCTCAACCGCGACTTTTATTAGCAAAAAACTTTGTCGCAAATTTGTGAGTGACGGGCCTGAAGATAGCCTAGTGCAGGCAGTGGCAGAAACCTTTAATGACACAGGTGGTGACATCAAAGCGATGCTCCGCACAATTTTTTATTCGGAAGAATTTAACAGCTCTAAAGGTCAAAAGTTTCGCCGTCCGATGGAAGCTGTGGTGGCGATGGTTCGCACACTTACACCTGCGGTGCACATCAAGGATTACTGGACACTCATGTACTGGCTCGAGCTTATGGGACAACGCCCCTATCACTGGTATCCACCCAATGGCTATCCAGACGTAGCTGGCGCTTGGGTTAACAGCAATGGACTTTTGCACCGTTGGAATAGTGCCATGGTTTTGGCCCACAGCAGCCAAGGCTGGACAGACGGTGCCATTACCTACGACCTCAATGCTGTGATTCCAAGTGCAACTACCGTGCGTGAACTTATTGCCGTTACGTGTCAACGACTTTTAGGTTATGAACTAAGCCCTGAAGACCAAAACCAACTCGCCTATTTTGTCTCGGATTACGGCGACCCTGAACAAGTCATAGATGACAACCTCCGCAATGACCGCCTACCTACGCTGGTTGGTCTCATTCTGGCCTCGCCCTATTTTCAGTGGACATAATCATGGCACATTCACTTTTAGGGGCAGGTTCGCTTTGCAAATCAAATTCCAAACCTGTTTTTAATTCACTAATTGACGATAGAAAACCCGCCCTTCCTCTCCCAAATAAAAACAGTATTGGTTCCATGTTGAAACCTGTTCGCATCGAATTGTCCGAGGGCGGGTTTCAAATCAATTGCAAACCATTCAAGCAACGTTCTTTACACGTAACTAGCGAACGAACCCGCTCCTACGAGAATAATTTGCCTACTCATTTGCAAAGGGAGACACTATGAAACATCAACACACCCATCACGCGCGGCCAACGGGTTGTGCGGAATTCAAAGCTCTTAACCATCACAGCATGGGCTTAAGCTCGGCGGGACGCTCGAGGCGCACCTTTCTCAAAGCTGCCGGTGTGGGCGGTGGTTTATTACTCACGGAGTCTGTGTTCAAACAATCCCTGCCTTTTTTGGCTTTTGCGCAAGAGCAACGCCAAGCCGATACGCTCGTAGTGATTTTTTTGCGTGGTGGTATGGACGCACTGAATGCTGTCGTGCCGTACGGCGAAGGTAGTCATTACTATGACAAACGCCCGAACATTGCGATTGGTGAGGGCAGTGTTTTGGATTTGGATGGTTTCTTTGGATTCCACCCCTCGATGGCTCCACTGCACGAGGTTTACCAGAATGGCAACTTTGCTGTCGTTCACGCGGTGGGTTCACCCCACCCCTCGAGGTCACACTTTGACGCGATGGAATATATGGAGCGTGGCACACCAGGCATTAAAATAACCGACACGGGCTGGCTTACACGGCACTTGCAAAGCGTACCTTGGATGAACGATTCCCCTTTTCGCGCACTTGGTATGGGAACAATGGTGCAAACCGCGTTGCAAGGTCCCATTTCAGCACTCGCTATGCAATCCCTCGGGGACTTTTATTTGCAGGGGCCAGATCATCAAAAAGAAATGTTGCAGCGCACGATGGCGCAGCTTTACCGCACCTCGAAGCCAGAAAGTTTTTTACACCAACAAGCCAAAGACACGTTGTCTACCATGAGCTATCTCTCGAGACTTGCGGGCGAAGAGTACACACCTTCCTACGAAGCACAGTACCCAGATACAGGTTTTGGCTACAACCTCAAACAAGTCGCACAGCTTATCAAAGCCAATGTCGGGCTCGAGGTTGCCTGTGTGGATTTTGGTGGTTGGGACACGCACGAACAACAGGGCGGCACAGAAGGACAATTTGCAGCGCTGCTCGGTGAGCTTTCTCAGGGCATTGCAGCGTTCCACCAAGACATGCAAGACCACATGAATGACCTCACCCTCGTGACGATGAGCGAATTTGGCAGACGGCTCGAGGAAAACGCCAGCACCGGCACCGACCACGGACACGGCGGCTCCATGTTCGTGTTAGGTGGCGGTGTAAATGGCGGCGTGTATGCAGATTGGCCGACGCTCAGTCCTGACGCACTGGACAAAGGCGACCTGGAAATCACCACAGATTTTAGAGACGTGCTTGGCGAAATTCTAACGCAACGCCTTAGCAACACGGCACTTGATGGAGTGTTTCCAAATTACAGCGCAAAGGTGCGCGGGATTTTGAACTCGAGGGGGGCGTGATGAAAAAAGCAGTAAAAAGTGAAACGTTAAAGGCGAAGAGTTTTTTTAACCTTCAACCTTTTACCTTTAACCTTTTACCTTTCATGATTGTTTTCTCTTTCGCTATGGCGCAAAGCCCGCAAGAAGCCATTGATTTTGTCTCAGGTCAACCTGCTTTTAGTCAAGGACTCGCAGACCGCCCTGGCTGGACAGCGAATGCTTATTTTGCACACGAGCGTTACGGGCTTTGGCATATCGAGTTTTATGACGCGGATGGCAACTATCTAGGCTGGGCAGATGCGAACCTCGAGCAACAAAAACTTTATGCTTGGGAATCCATGTATGACCCCATCGAACGTGAAAATGCTGAAGCAGAAACTGTACTGATTGATTTTCTACGCAATGACCCACTAAGCCTGCAACTCATTGGCAACGTAGATGATTCTTATGGTTGGTGGTTTGACTACGACGGCTGGCGCGACGTTTGGCAAGTTCATTTGGATAGAGGTGAAGACTCGGTAGACATTACGCTGCGCTCGAGCACTAACAACGCCAAGTCGTTTGAAAATCTTTATCTTGACAAAGTCTTTGCGAACAGCATTCTGTCCTATGACGACTGGCTCAACGCCAATACATCTGGTGTTGTGGCAATTGCCTTTGAACACCCCGAAGTTGCCGCCGCCGTGCGCGGCCAAGACTGGACGACCAGCACCGAAAGGCTCGAGGGTGAAGCTTGGAAAGTGCGCTTTTTATCGGGTGAAGAAGTGATCGTCGAAGCGGACGTGAATAGGGCAGATGGCAGCGTAGCAAATGTTGCGATAATGCAATAGGTGAAGGCAGAAGGCAAAGAGGAAAGGCCAAAACCCCTTAACATTCTTTGTTTTTTTAACTTCTGCTTTCGCCTACCCCTTTGCTATTTTCCAAAACACTAGACATTACTTAAAAATTAAGGTATAATCTCTCCAAGTGTGCTCGAGACCCCCTCACTATCCCAACGGATAGGCCATCCCACTTGGTAGGGGGCTCGAGCCACTCCCCATAGAGTCTTCAACAGGGGGTAGCATCCCGTTAGTGCTAACTCCGTTTTGTAAATTCCTTGTGAGACTCGAGCCTGTTGAAGACGTTTCGCAGGAGATTTCGGAGAGAGACAATGAACGCAGACAAACGCAAAGTTTTAGATCAAACCCTAAGTCAGATTGAAAAACAATTTGGCAAAGGTGCCATCATGCGCCTGGGCGATGACAACACCATGCTCGATCAGGGTGTTATCTCGACGGGATCACTTTCCGTAGACTTGGCCCTTGGTGTAGGCGGTGTACCTCGTGGGCGCG
>JBOFGY010000038.1:0-13061 GCA_051649365.1 Trueperaceae bacterium | reverse complement strand
GCAAGAATTTGTCAAGTTTAACGATTGAGGTTTAAGTTGCTAAAACAAAAATGGCTTACAATCATGAAGTTACGAGGTGTAGCAACGTGTCTAAAGTATCTGAAAAATTTTCCAAAGGTCCGTTTAACCCGCAATTTTTGCGTGCCTCGGACCTTATCGGTAAACGCTGGAACGCGGCTATTATTTATTCATTGTTTCACGGGCTCGAGCGTTTCTCGGAGATCGCTCACGCTGTCACAGGTTTAAGTAAACGTGTTTTAAGTGAGCGACTTAAAGAGATGGAACAAGAGGGCATTGTGACGAGAAAAGTTGTGGCTGATACACCTGTAAAAATAACCTATCACTTGACTGAGAAAGGGTTAGCCCTGCGCGAAGTTCTGGTGGAGATTCATCGCTGGGCTTATCAGTGGCACGATAATGAAGCTAAATCTCCCAAGCAGTAACTTCACTCTTTACAGTTTTATGGTGTTAGAACCCGTTTGAAAAGTAGGGTGGGAGAGAAGCCCACCACAAGCACTTAGTTCGTAATCAATGGCAAACATCAACTCTCACCTTTGCGGTGGGCACTGCCCACCCTACAAAAACCAAAAAAACATTTTTAAGACAGGCTCTTAGGTAGCAGTGTTGAATGAGCAATCTCAGGTTTTACTCAATCTAATGGTTGCGAACTGGTTTTTAATCTTCAATCTTGAACCTTCAATCATTTTAAGAACTCGAGCCTCTCCCCCACACCTGCTTCTTTTGCTTTCAAATAGACTTGCCACGCTGCAACTAAATCCTGCCAAGCAAGTCCAACACTTGCAAATACCGTGATGTCGTCGTTACTTTGTCTTACGGTTTTTTGCTGTGCTAAAACTTCACCAAATTCGGCGTGAATATCTTCTAGTGTCAAACCAACATTACCGAGCGCACCCTGTGACACAGCTAAATCCCTGTCATCACAAATCACGATGCTCTCTTGCAGTAAGTCTGCGCTTACTTCAGCTTTACCAACTTCATCCGCACCGAGGGTTGAAATATGCGTGCCTTCATTCACCATACCAACATGTAAAAATGGCGAGCGTGACCAGGTTGCGCTTAGAGTGATTTCTGCGTCTATGAGTGCTTCCGCCATTGTATTGACAGAAACGAGTTTCGCGTCCATTTCACGCGCCATCTCAGCGACGAACTTACCAGCAACAAACGGGCTGTTGTCAAAAACAAAAACCTGTTTAACAAAACGCATTTTTTCTAAGGCTCTAAGTTGCCAGCGTCCTTGCATTCCTGCACCAATCACCGCAACAGTTTTTGCTTCTGGTCTTGCTAAAGTATGTGCAGCTAAGGCACTTGCTACACCCGTGCGAACAGCCGTGATGTAGCTGGACTCGAGCACCGCCAAAAGCTCTCCCGTTTCACTATCAAAAAGATGAATCAGCCCACGAATGGCAGGGGTCTGACCTGGAAATTTCGCGTGAACCTTGACCGTGTAAGCAGGAATATTGGGTAAGAGTCCTGGGTAGATGACAACAGCACTCGAGCCTTCTTTAAGCAACGCAGCCCGTCCACGCTGCGCAGCGGGTAACTTCAACCTTTCGCGCTGGCTGTACTGAATAAAACTTTGCTCAAGAGCAGGAAGTAACGTAGAGATGTCGAGGAGGTTTTTAATGTCAGTGTAGGTGAGGAGGAGAGTAGACATAAAGAGAGATTTAGAGTGCAGGGTTTAGGGTAAAGTCAAGAACTCCAGATTCCAAATCCCACATGCTCTTTACATACCAGCTTTACATACCAGCAAACAAATCACTTACGGGCATGTCAGGAAAACTCCCACGCAGTCCACCAAGTGTAAAGGTTTCTTTAGACATAAACGTTTGCCAGGTTATTTTTGCTTCGCCTTCATCCATTCCCGCAAAGGATGAGCTTGGCCCGACCTGCGAGCGGTGGGCGGAAATAGCTGTTTGTTTTTGGCTTAAATACTGCTCCACATTGAAAATAGCCGCAAAGGAATCTTCAGACACGCCGTAGATGTCTGCATCGAGGTTGCTCATCGGGGAGTTGTCGCGCATGTGCTGCATCAGCTTTAAGTTGCTGCTTGAGATAGCTGCGTAGAATAGCCGCTTTGGTGGGATTTTCATTACTTTGCCTGCTGACCAAAAGGCGGCAGTAGTGGCGCGGTGAATGTTGATGTGGTCAATGTGGCCATAAATACCGTGTGGGTCAAAGGTAAGCATAATGTCAGGTTGCAATTTTGCAACATGCTCTAAAATCTTTTGCTCGACCTCGAGGTTATCTACATTCATGAGGGCCTGCGTGTTGCCGTGTTGGGTGCGTTCAAAACGTCCCGAATCTAGGTAGCCTAAGAAAATAGGTTCGTGAATACCCAGAGCCTTACACGAGGCCTTTAATTCTGCTTCACGCAAGATTCCTTTATCTACATTCGGGTCAATGCTCGGATCGGTGATTTTGCCAGACTCACCTTTAGTAGCACAAATCAAATAAACGTTGACACCTTGCGCGGCATAGTGCGCGAGCGTGCCACCCATCCCAAAAACTTCATCATCAGGATGTGCAAGACTAACTAAGAGGGTTTTGCCAAGAAGGGTTTTGGACATTCCCCTAGTTTATGCTGAGTTGCAGTTGCGGTTAAGTTATGTAAGGTGAAAGGTTGAAGGTTCAATATAAGAAAGTTACAAGTCCATTGTTGACCTTTAACCTTTTCCCTTGCACCTTTAACCTGGCTTTTTCCTCACACTCCTCACTAGAACCTTAGCTCATGCCCACGGAAGCAGGCTATACTTTTCCTTAAGCAGGGCACTAGATTTTTAACACCTCCTAGAGACACGTGACCCCTCCAAGAAGAACCGAATGCCCTCTCGGTTCTTCATTTTTTTTGCCTTCTCGCTTTTTAACGATTAAACTGTGGTTATGCTCGAGCAAGCGCATTTGTGGTCCGTGCCAGAATTTCCTGGGCTCGAGTTACTTCATGCCTTTTACGTTCGCCACAGTTTCCCACGCCACACCCATGATTTTTATGTCATTGGCAGCGTGGAGGAGGGTGTAGAAGCGTTCTTTAATAAAAATCAAATGCGCTACGCTAGCCTGGGCGATATTAGCCTTACCAATCCTGATGAAATTCATACAGGTCAGGCGGGTACACCCGCAGGTTATCGCTACCGCGCGTTTTACCCCACCGCCAAATTGTTGCAATCTATCGGCGAGGACATTACGGGGAAAGCTCAGGGTGTGCCATTTTTCCTGAACGCTGTCGTTCCCGATGCCGAAGTCTCGAGCCTTCTGCTAGAAGCACATAAGAGTTTTGAAACACCTGCCTCGAGCCTCGAGCGCGAGGAAAAACTTTATAGAGCCCTGGGTTTGTTGATGTTGCGCCACGCGGATACGCGGTTGCAACCCAAAGTGCTTTTTGAAGATTCTGCTCTTGTCAAAAAAGTGCGAAGCTATTTGCACGACCATAATGCAGACTCCGTGACGCTCGAGCAACTTGCTAGCCTTGCCAAGGTTACGCCAAGTTATGTGGTGCGGTTATTTAAGAAACATGTTGGTATACCGCCTCACGAATACCAGACACAGCTCAGAGTGATGGCGGCAAAGCGTTTATTGCAAAAAGGCTGGCACGCGGCAGAGGTCGCGCTCGAGACGGGTTTTTATGACCAGAGCCATCTCAATAGACACTTCAAGCGTTTGGTAGGTGTGACAGCGGGGCAGTATCAGAAAGCTCTTCAGTAGTACAAAATCGTCCTAGACAAACAGAGGCCCACAAACATACATTCTGGAGAATGAAGATTTACGCTTTAGCTCAGATAAAAGAAGCTGTGAAACTCGAGCAGCTCCTAGAACCAACAAGGGCTGCCTTTGTCCAGTTCAGTAAAGGTGAGGCCCAAAGTGCCATCGGCGTGCTCTATCCAGTCGAAAAAACTGATGTGCATATCAAATCAGCCGTTCTAAAAAATCATCCATATTTTGTTGTTAAAATCGCAAATTGGTCAGAGAAAAAACGCACACTTGGGGAGAATCCAAGCAGTGGTTTTGTATCTGTTTTCGAGTCGGAAATGGGTGTACCTGTAGCTTTACTCCAAGACGAAGGCTATCTCTCCGACCTTCGTACAGCCGCTGCAGGCGCAGTTGCAACAGATGCGCTCGCGCCCAAGAAAATAAAACGTGCCGGCATTGTTGGTACAGGTGTTCAAGCCTACTTGCAAGCCCAGGGCCTAGTCTTGATTCGTGAACCTGAGGTGTTGTACATCTGGGGACGTGATAAAACCAAAGCCCAGCAGCTTGCACAGCGTTTGGAAGTAGAACTAAAAAGGCGCGTCGAAGTAGTTAAGCTACAAGAATTAATCGAGCAATCTGAAGTCATTCTTACAACCACCTCGAGCCACGAGCCTTTAATCAAAACAGAGTGGCTACATCATCAGCACATTACCGCTGTTGGCGCAGATGATACGCAGAAACAAGAACTCGAGGTTGCAACCCTAGGAAAAGCAAGCCTTCTCGTCGTGGATAGTCGTGAGGCTAATTTAAAATACGGCGATGTCTACCATGCGAAACAACGTGGTGTTGAAAAAGAAATGCTCGAGCTTGGCGAGGTGCTAGCGAACAAAACCTTTCAACGACCTGAAGGTTTGAGTGTTGCAAAACTTGTCGGTTTAGGTATTCAAGATTTAGTTGCCGCAGAAGTCGTTCTAAAGAATCTCAGCTAAGGAGAAATGAAAAACCATGAAACTCAAACCTTTCCGCATTGAACACTACTACGCACCCTACGAATTTACGGCGAAGTACATGCTCTCGAGCAGCGACGCGCAGTCACGGAGTATAAGAGAATTGCTCGAGTTGGAGCCTGGCGCATACGAGCAATTCTTGGAACAGTGGTGTGGTTACACTGAAGCCGCAGGTGCACATTATTTGCGTGAAGCTATTGCCAACATTTACAGCACCATAACGTCTGAAGATGTCCTTGTTATGGCGGCAGCCGAAGAAGGAATCTTTGTTCTTTATCATGCTCTAGCAGATTCAGGAGATCACATTATTGTCGAAACGCCGTGCTACGAATCATCCTTAGAACTTGCAAAAAGCACAGGTGCAGAGGTAAGTGAATGGAAAAGGCATTATGAAGAGAATTGGCAACATGATATTAGAGCATTAGAAAAACTCATCCGCCCTAACACAAAAATCATTGCATTTAATTCGCCCAATAATCCGACGGGCTTACAGATGAAACGAGATATTTTCGAGCACATTGTCGCATTAGCAAAGAGCAAAAACATCATTGTTTTTTGTGATGAAGTTTATAGAGAACTTGAGCATGACCCAAGCCTACGCTTGCCTGCCCTGTGCGACATTTACGAGAACGGTGTAAGCTTGGGCTCAATGTCGAAAACTTACGGTCTCGCTGGGTTACGCCCTGGCTGGCTCGTAACCAAAAATCGAGAAATGCTTGAAAAGTTTTTGGCGTTTAAATACTACACCAGCATTTGTAACAGTGCACCGAGTGAGTTTTTGTCGGCACTGGCTCTCCGAAATAGAGATCTATTGATCAAGCGAAATCTCGAGATTGTTCACAAAAATTTGCCGCTACTCGAAGCTTTTCTCGCACAACACGACCACATGTTTGAATGGGTTAAGCCCAACGCAAGCCCGATAGGCTTTCCTCGAGTTACGGTAAAAGACACACTGAAATTTTGTGAGGATGTTGTTGCGAAAACGAGTGTTCTACTTCTACCTGGTACTGTCTACGATCAACCCCAGCATATCCGTATGGGCTTTGGTAGAGAGAATATGCCAGAAGCGTTAGAGAAGCTCGAGTCTTATTTAGCCACTTTGTAGAAATGCGGAGTCTATGCACTATTCCATTTGTGAATGGTTTCGTCATTGCGAGTCTCAGTTTTAGATAGTGCAAGCATTAATCCAGTTCATTCCTGATGCAGTCACGAAGCAATCTTTTCCTACGGAGTTGTCAGCAAAGTTAGTGATGAGAGATTGCTTTGCGGCTGGAGCCACGCTAAACTCAGTAACCCTCTGCTTCACCCTGTTGTTAGGCTCCCATGACGTGAGCACTTTAGTATAGAGCGTTGTTATAGACGCACTAACTTTTCTGAGTATCAAGGGGACAAACGCTCAATGTGCCAGGTATCTTTTTGTTTTGAATATCGTAAACGGTCATGCAAACGGTTGGGTCGGCCTTGCCAAAACTCGAGCACTTCAGGAGCCAAACGGTAGCCACCCCAAAACTCTGGCAAAGGTACTTGGCCTTCCTGGAACGTTTTTTCTAACTCGAGCATTTTATCTTCTAATAGTTTGCGGTTTGGAATGACTTCGCTCTGTTTGGAAACCCAAGCACCAAGCTGACTCCCGTGTGGACGTGAATGAAAATAAGTTTCAGATTCTTCTTTTGCAAGTTTTGTGATATGTCCTTCAATGCGTACTTGCCGCTCGAGCTTGTCCCAAAAAAATAACAGTGCTGCTTTGGGATTGCCCTTCATATCTCGAGCTTTGCGACTTTCGTAATTGCTGTAGAAAACAAAGCCGCGTTCGTCTACTTCTTTTAGAAGTACGGTTCGTGCTGAAGGCTGGCCATCGTTACTCACAGTAGCTAGCGTCATGGCGGTGGGCTCGAGCATCTCAGCGGCAATTGCCTCTTGAAGCCATAACTTAAATTGCTCGGTGGGGTTGGCGTGCATGTGGTCTGCCGCGAGTGCGTCAAAGGTATACGATTTGCGAATATCGGATAGCATGGAGTTTATTGTAGCTCAGGCAGTTTCTATATTAGGTTTTGCTAAGAGCTGGAAGTTTGACAAGAGCTGGGGTTTGACAAGAGCTGGGGTTTGACAAGAGCTGGAGAGGCAGAAGGGTAAATGCCAAGAAGCCCCCTAAGATTTAGGGGGCTTCTTGACAAGGACTCGAAATTGTAGAGCACTGGTTGAAAGCGTAAGAGGACGTTATGCAAGATGCAAGATGACTTCCAGTGCCTATAAAGTAGTTTGACAGATGACCCCTTACGAGAAACTGACACAACCGGACATGAGAGAGTTTATGTCGAAGCAGCGAAAAGGCGAGCAAAGATTTTTAGCTTTTAGCCTTCAGCTTTTTGCCCCCACGACCCTCTAAAACCCCTATTGAGCATCCTTTGATATCAAATTTTCTCAAAAATGTGTCAACAATAACGATTTGTAACTCAATTGCGAAGTCTAAAACTTCACAAAATGCTACATTAGGTAAAGATGTTTGCTCCTGTTCGTGTTTTGTCAGATAACGGTCCCGTGCGTGTCGAGCTGGCCCGCTGGAAGGACCGTCTTGTCGTGGTGAAAAAGCTCAAGAGTCATTCACCCTTTGCAATGGAACGGCTTCACCGAGAAGCAGAAGTACTACGCAAGTTGCAGCATGAGAGCATCGTGCCTTTACTTATGACTGAAGGGGACTCGCTAGTCTATGCCTATTGCCCTGGTGTGAATTTAGCAGACGCACTCGAGTCTGGGGCTTTTCCCCTGCGCCGCAGCCTCAAAATCATGAATGATGTTTTGGCAGCTCTGGCCTATGCCCACCAAAATAATGTGATTCATTTTGATGTAAAACCTGGCAATATCATTGTAAAAGGCGAACGCGCCCTGTTAGGCGATTTTGGCTTTGCCAAAGATTTGGGTCTTTCAGCCATCACCGCTGAAGGTACGATGCTCGGCACACCCAACTATATGGCCCCTGAGCAGTTTCGCGGCGAGCGTAATGACCCCCGCAGCGACCTTTATTCGGCGGGTGCTGTGCTTTACCACATGCTGGCAGGTTCACCTCCTTACGGCGGGCAAATTTTCCGCTTTTTAGTCGGGGATAAAAGCATCAAACTAGAACCCCTACCCGACGAATTTGCGGGTCTCGCGGATGTCGTTTATCAATCTTTAGATCATAATCCTATGAACCGTTTTCAAACTGCCGAAGACATGCAAGCCGCCCTCGAGGGCTCGCTCGAGCCTGCCTGGAGCTATTAGGGTTTGGGGTACAGGGTTCAAAGCTTCAAAATTAAAACTACAAAATTAAAAACCTTGAGGGTGTGTCTTGACACACCCTCGAGGTTTTGTTATCTTTGCCTATCTTAAATAGAAAGGTGGACTACAATCTGATTATGCTCAATTAAAGTTCTAGCTGACGAGGAGAGAGATAAATGGCAAAGGTTTGGAATTGGAAGGTTCTATCTGTTGTTGTTTTACTAGTTTCACTTTTAAGTTGCGGTAAAGTCCCCACAGCCACCTACGTTGATGAAAAAGTTCCGGAGCCAGGTAGTGCAGGAGGTTTGGATGCTTTAGGAATGTGTAGCGATATGGTATCTTGGGCCAATGAAGATTATCCCAGCAATTCTCGCAGTGTTTCCCAAACTCAAACTGAAAAGGAACTTAGGTTCGATACCGATGTTTTCGTCAATAGATTCAAAGACGCACTCTACGAAAGTTATGGGGATAGGTTTTCGGTTTGTTGGAAAACTGTACACCGAAGGGATAACATTTATACCGCTATTGCATACGTAGGTGCTGATGTGGTGTTTACAGTTTCTTTTAAGCCTTGTTCTCAGCCAAAATCATTATTTGAAGTGTGTCTTCCTCGAGATTATCTCGTACAAAAACAATATGCAAGCACAGCCTATCCTGGTAGAACAGTGACTGCCACGGCTGACCTTGGGCATAATATGCTTTCTAAAGTCTATACAGACTCGAATGATAAAAGCAAAATTTATGACTACCCTGAAATAGGCTCTTGGTGGGGTTCAGACTCGTGGGAGGCTATGTTTGCATTTGCTTCCGTGCCTGCTAGCAGCTCCTTGAAACTTGACCCACTTCTTCAAGCTCAGTCAGCAAGTACAGTCGTTGCGGTTAACCGACCCAATGCGCCTAGAGTGTCTATTCAACAAGTTATGAATGATGGAACCATACAAGCGCAAGCTGAAGCAGAATGTGCAAGCCAACGCTATCCCAATGACCCCTGCCCAGAGACTGATCCGCCCCCTACGGTCATTCCAAATCCAGCTCCGCCCCCGTCTGCACCCGAGCCTACGGCTTGTGAAAAAGAAAACTGTGGGACGTATTTAGTTAAATCAGCATGGAATGCAGGTAATGTAGCACTGAGTGCGTCAGGCACTTTTACTCTAGCAACAGGTACAGTAGCAGTTTGTGTGGCACCTATTACAAGTATAGTTGCTTGTGGTGGAGCTGCCCTCGTGACAGGGGGCAGCGCAGCTTACCTCGCGGAAGCAGGAGATAATTTAGGTAAATCTATGGGTGACTACTGGGTTTGCCGGAGCCGAAATGAAGCCTGTAATCCTTAATTGGTAAAGTGACCCACGCGACCTTAATGCTGCGTGGGTCATCCCATTGAATGTACTCCCTCAATAGGAGAAAAAGTCATGAGAAAATTGATTTTATTAACTATTATAAACATTTTTTGCTGGTGGATGCTTGTAGAGGTCTTGATAGCCAAACGTCGCTTTCCTGATGAAACGAATTGGATACTAGCAGTTAAAAAGCTTCGCTTACAAAATAGGCTTTTACTCCTTTTAGCTTTTGCGTTATTTTTTGGAGTTCTTTTTTGGATTGCCGTAGAACTTAAATTTTTAGGTGTCTATGAAGTTTTTGGGGTATTAGGCTATCTTGTTGCCTTGATAGGTCTAGTGATGACGGGTAGGTATAAGTGGCCTCGTTTTCGTAAATCTTAACCTATCAAAAAAGTAAGTTTGCAAGAGTCAAGATGCTTATATTGCTAGAATGAAAGGGGAGCACCACATGACCTCGCTAATTTTGTTAACAATTATGAACATACTTGGCTGGTGGATGCTTGTCGAAGCCTTGATAGCCAATCGTCGCTTCCCTGACGAAAAAAATTGGATCATAGCAACCAAGAATCTTCCTGTAGGATTTAGACTTTCACTCTTTTTGACTTTTGTATTGTTTTTCGGCTTCATTTTTTGGCTAGTTGCTGTTGAACTTAGATTATCACGCATCTATGAGGTTTTTGGAATAGTGGGCTATCTTGTTGCCTTAACAGTCCTATTCAAGAAGGGTATATATAAATGGCCTCGTTTTCGTAAATCTTAACCTCTCGGTATATGCCAAATTTTTCTTGCGTTTCTACATAATATAATGAGCGTGTGATTGTTGCTTTTAGCGGAGACCCCTTTCTAGCCGCCCGTGCAGTCCGTCGCTACCTTAAAGCGAAAGGGTTTCGAGCGGAGGAAGTAACCGAACTTGGTGAAGGTATGACGGCACTGCAAGTTTCTCAGCTTGCCGCTCAGTCGGGATTGTTTGGGCAGGTTGCGTTGTTGCTCGAGTTCGACCTTGCTTTCAAAGGCCAAGCGGGTGTCAAACCACGCAACGAAGTCATCAAAATTTTAGAAACGCTTTCACAACACGCGCTCGTGGTGATTCTAGATTTAGAAGCTACTGAATCACGGAAAAAAACGTATAAATCCCTCGGTGAACATCATCATCAGCCCACGCCGCGTTTTTCGGCCTTAACTCACTGGATACGCCAAGAACTTACGGAAGAAAAAGTGCGTTTTCAAAAAAGTGTGCCAGAAACGCTGGCAGACCTATTTGGTGAAGACTTACCAAGCATTGCCGCAGAAGTGCAGAAACTTGCCGTGCTGGGCGAGGAACTAAGCCCGCAACAGGTACGCGAGATTGTCAACCGCCCAGCGGCTCGAGACGCATTTAATTTTATTGAAGCCACGGCCAATGGCAACGCCAGCGAAGCCCTAAATGTGTGCCGTAGTTTGTTGGCACAAGGTGAAGCACCGCCCAGGGTACTCGGTGCCTTGACCTGGCAATATAACTTGGTGGCGCGTTGTGTTGCATTGCGCGAAGACCGCTCGAGGGTTGACCCTGCTCTCGTCACGCAAACGCTCAAAGTAAAACCTTTTGTAGCACAAAAAGCCTTGGCTATTGCGTCCAAACTAAACGAAGTAGGTCTTAAAAAAGTCTTGACGCACATTTTAGAAGCCGAAGTCGCTATGAAAACAGGTAAAGACGATGTATGGGCCCTCGAGTCCTTAGCTATCAACCTAGCTACGTTTTATGGCAGTGTTTCAGCAGATAATCGTTAACGTTTCGCGTTTACCTCTTACTTATCCATTTTGACTGCTCTGACCGAAACCTCAAACTCAGGTTAATAAAAAATGACCCTGCGCGGGGGGTACGCAGGGTCGTCAGAGAGGAGATGGTGGAGGGGGTATGTTCCCTCGTTTTAGGTTTCGCCGCACACCGGCTAACCTGAAGTTAGTGTAATTCATGACCCCTTACAAAATTCTTACAAAATGAATTTGAGCTTATTTTACTTCTCAATAGTGTTTTAAGTTGCTTTTTGAGGCTGAAGGTTAAAGAGTCAAAACTAAAAATTCAACCTTGAATCTTCAGTCTTCAACTTTGAATTTTCAACCTGTACTTTATACTGACCCATGATCAAAACTGCCGAACTTCTCAGTGTAGGTACAGAACTACTTCTTGGTGAGATTGTGGATACGAATAGTGCTTACTTAGCCTCGAGCCTAGCCGAGCGCGGTGTGGACGTGTACTGGTCGCAGCGTGTTGGGGACAATTTAGCCCGAATCACTGGAGCAATAATGCAAGCACTCGCTCGCAGCGATTTGCTCGTGGTTGGGGGTGGGCTTGGCCCCACCGATGATGACATGACGAGAGAGGCCATTGCTGGGGTTTTAGGAGAAGAACCAAAGGTGGATGCGGGGCTCGAGCGAAGCCTCCGAGAAAAGTTTGCCCAGTTCTCGCGGCACATGCCTGAAAATAACTTAAAACAATGTTGGCTCATTCCTTCTGCAGGAGTTCTAGATAATCCGATTGGTACGGCTCCGGGTTGGTTTGTGCAAAAGGAGGGCAAAACGATTATTGCCTTGCCTGGGCCGCCCCGCGAACTCAAAAAGATGTGGGAAGAGCAGGCTATACCGCGTTTGCAACTTTCCGAGTCATTTTTATTCACCAAAACTTTTAAGACGTTAGGGCTTGGTGAATCGGGGGTGGCTGAGAAGCTCGGAGACCTCACGAAAGGGTTTAACCCGAGTGTGGCAACCTATGCCAAAAAAGACGGTGTGCACGTGCGTGTTGCAGCAAAAGGGAAGAGTGCACTCGAGTCTGCGACGCTTGCTCAACCCGCGCTCGAGACTGTAGAGCAGCTGCTTAGTGACATTACCTGGGGTTACGACAATGATGAATTGCCCAAACTCATTTTGGCAAGCGTGGCGCAAAAGGGGTTGAAAGTGGCCACGCTCGAGTCCTTTACAGGGGGCATGTTGGCGCAACTACTGAGTTTAGAAAAATATACTAGTCTGGAAGAATATACAAATGCTTATGCAGGCGGCGTGGTAGCATACCCCATGCAGGCAAGTGTAGCACTCAGTTATGTATTAACAGCCATAGAGACATTTGGTGTAACTTCTCTCGAGGTTGCCCTAGCGATGGCCCGTGCTGCAGCCGAGCTTTTCCACACAGACCTTGGACTGGCAATAACGGGGTTAAGCGCAGGAGTAGGCTTATTCAATACAACCGCGCTGGCCTCTGATACACGTCCTGACGTAGATAAAGCAAGACGAAGCGTCACCGTGCATGTAGCCGTACATGGCCCACCACATGTAATTCCAGGTGGGCAACAACACCGAAGTTTGACACTGCCCCAACTCGAGCCTGAATGGTTGCGGGAACGGGCGAGTTATGGTGCCTTGGCACTGCTGTGGACATCACTAAAGGGAGATGGACACGTGTCCAGTTCTATTTAGCGAAAAGCTCCTTGCCTCTATAAACAGGTTTTGAACCTCGAGACTGAGGACTCGAGGACATGGAGGCGTGATGTGGCAAAAACTGAAACGAAATCGGCAGAGCAGAGGTCAGAAGCTCAACCACCCCAACCCAGCCGCGAAAAACTTAAGGCGCTCGACTCGACTTTAAGCCAGATTGAAAAACAATTTGGCAAAGGTGCCATCATGCGCCTGGGCGATGACAACACCATGCTCGATCAGGGTGTTATCTCGACGGGATCACTTTCCGTAGACTTGGCCCTTGGTGTAGGCGGTGTACCTCGTGGGCGCG
>JBOFGY010000037.1:0-6516 GCA_051649365.1 Trueperaceae bacterium | reverse complement strand
TGGCTCCTTTTATGTGGGTAAGAGAAGCAAAGGCACTCTTGTAATTGCTCCCACCCACACAGCCTGCAACTATGAAGTTTTTGATGATAATGTAACGATATTTTGCTATTTTGCAATCGCGCCGTTTCTCGCGTACCTGGAAAAGATGACAGACACAACCTCGTCTGATTTGAATACATTACACGATAAAAATTTTCGAGACCCTCTCATTCAACAACTTCTCCTCAAACTCTGGGATGAAGCCGCCGAGGATAATTCGCTTGGTAGTTTGTTTATAGACCACACCGCTTATACCCTCGTCTCTGCCTTGCTTTACAAAAGTGAACGCCTCAAGAAACAAGCCTTCCAAACCAAAGGTCTAACGAAGAAGCAAATGCAACAAGTTGTTGATCACATTCATGACCGCTTGACAGAATCCCTGAGCTTGCAGGATTTGTCAAAAGTATTAGGCATTCAAGAATGGGAGCTTGCAAGAGCTTTCAAGAAGACCACAGGCATTCCACCTTACAAGTACGTTTTAGAACAGCGCGTTTACAAAGCGAAAGAACTGATAGAAACAACAGCGTTACCGCTTGCTCAGATTGCGCTCGAGGTAGGGTTCTCGAGTCAACCGCATCTCACGTTTATGTTTAAGAAAGTCTTGGGCTATCCGCCCAGTGCGCTCGGGAGAAAACATAACCTAAACCCGAACAACCCTATGAATAGGTAGAGGAAGCAATGAATTATGCAAGAATATGATTCGCTTTGAGCCAAAGTAGGGGGGTCGCCAGCAGAATCAGAATCTATTCGCAAACGTCCACATCCCATTGTAATTAACGAAGACAGTACGCTCGTTGCCCATTTTAATGCAGCTCTAGCGGAGGGTGTATCTTGGGGCTTTTTATCATCAGAGGAACGGTTCGGAGTATCTTTATGACCGCTCTGTAGACTGGAAACGCGCCCCGCGTGAAAAACCCTCAGTGGCTTTCAAACGTTGTCTGTCAATTGGGCAATCAAAGATCCTTGGAAAGAAAACTTTTTCTTGCACCTAAATCGTGTTACGGGTGGTTTTGAGTTATGAGAGATCAGAGATAAAAAGGAAGTGGTTTCAAAAGGGCAACTCTTGTGAAAAATTGATAAGTCTTGTAAACTACTTGGGCTATCAAGGGTAGAGCGATATGCTAGCGGAGCTATACGCAAATGGAGGAAAACTAATGGCAGACTATGCAAATCCTGATGTACTCGTTTCAACCGATTGGGTCTTAGAGCATCACCAAGACTCCAACCTTAAAATTCTCGACGTTTGTGAAGACGTGCTGCTTTATGATACGGGTCATATTCCAGGTTCACAAAAAATTGACTGGCTCATGGATTTGTGGGACGATACGATTCGTGAATTTATTCAGCCCGATGCGCTTGCCAAGCTCTTCGAGCGTTTAGGTATTTCGAACGATACGACCCTCGTTCTTTACGGTGATAAAAACAACTGGTGGGCGGCCTATGCGTTTTGGTTCTTTAGCTACAGCGGTCACAAAAACTTGAAGCTTATGAATGGTGGACGCATCAAGTGGACACAAGAAAATAAACCTATGACAACCGATATTCCCAGTTATCCAAAAGGCACTTACAAACACGGCCAACGTGACTCCAAACTTCGCGCTTTCAAAGATGAAGTGTTGAAACATCTTGAGCTTGTTCAAGCAGGCAAAGGCGCACTCGTAGACGTGCGTAGTCCTGCGGAGTTCTCGGGCGAAAAAACCCACATGCCCGAATATCCACAAGAAGGTGTCTTGCGTGGTGGACACATTCCTGGTGCTCAAAGCATTCCTTGGGCGACAACGGTCAACTCAGATGGCACGTTCAAAAGTGCGGATGAACTTAAAGCTCTTTACGAACCCAAGGGTGTTATACCTGATAAAGAAGTGATTGCTTATTGCCGTATTGCCGAGCGCAGCAGTCACAGTTGGTTCGTGCTGACGCATCTACTTGGTTACAAGAACGTCAAAAATTATGATGGCTCTTGGACAGAGTGGGGCAACAGCGTTGGCGTGCCGATTGAAAAAGGCGCGTAAGATTTTTTGTGCCGTTTGAGTGAGCTAGCTTTGAACTAGCTCACTTTTTGTATACTTGCTTTATAATATTTCGGTTGCGTCAGTACAAAATTGTGCCTGGAAAAACAGAAGCCTTCAACACGTTTTTTCTCGAGTATCTTTTACCTGTACAACAACGTTACGGTGCCAGGTTAATTGGGCGTTGGCAAACACAAGATGGTAGCCGTATTGCAGCGTTGTGGGTTTACGATAGCTTAGAGGCTTATGAACGTATCCAGCAACAAGTGGATCAAGATCCCGATGTGCAGAAAGCACAAGAATTTCGGTGGTTAAAGTCTTGATCCGCTTTTTACTGAGAAGGAAGACGTGATGATGGTCTCTACAGTTCCTTTCTCGGTAACTGAATTAATGCATCTTGATCGAAGATGATTCAGGCTATCTTCGGGGATTTTAACGATACTGATAGCCATTTAGAAATTGCTCGAGCCGTCAACCATGTCTTGGTTAGGCTACATTTGGCAAAGCAACAAAGACTTCCTCTCTTACCCACCGTAAATACCGCTAAGACAGTATAGGAGGAAAGCAGCCTAAATAACCTGAATTCGGAGTTTTCAGATGTCGCGCTTCAAGTTCCAAGGCTCACCTTTCGCTGCGGAACCAAGGGGCTACAGCCCCTTGTTCTGCTGACCGTAGTTTGGACAACAAGGGGCTGTAGCCCCTTGTACTCAGCCGTAGGCTTCGAGGCTTTGTGCTACATAACTCCGAACTCAGGTTAAATAGTTATGGAGAAACTGAAAGATACCTCGAGTAGCGTCTCACAATGGCGAAGAAAAAGGTGTGAGCTGGCTGCACAGCCAGCTCACACCTAAATGTCTGAATCAGGTTGCAAGACTAAAATCTAAGCTACAGCGTATTGTTTTGCTAGCACGTGTGTGATGGCTTGCTCGAGCTTTTCCATACCCTTGTTAAGTTCTGCGTCGCTCATATTAATAGGCGGCAATAGGCGAATCACATTGCCGTAAGTTCCAGTAGACAGCAAGATAAGTCCATTGCCTCTTGCAACCTCGACGATTTTCTTTACACTGTCCTCGTCTGGGGTTTTCGCAGCATCTTTGACAAATTCAATGCCAATCATTGCACCCACGCCGCGTACATCGCCGATTTGCTCGTGCTGGTTTTGGAGTTTTTGCAGGCGGTCTTTGAGCACGGCACCAATTTCAGAAGCACGCTCGAGCAAGTTTTCTTCTTCAATAGTTTGCAGCGTAGCGAGTGCAGCCGCGCAACCTGCAGGATTACCCCCAAAGGTCGAGCCGAGCATTCCTGGTTGCAGTTTGTCCATGATGTCGGCTTTGCCAATGACGGCAGAAAGTGGGAAGCCGCTTGATAACGCCTTGGCCGTGCAAACGAGGTCGGGCTCGAGCCCGTAATGGTCAACGGCCCACCAGGCACCCGTGCGCCCAATGCCGGCTTGCACTTCGTCGTCAATCCAGAGTGCGCCAATTTCATCACAGTAGGCACGCAAGGCTCTTAAGAAACCCTCTGGCGCGGGAATAAACCCACCTTCGCCGGCAATAGGTTCAACAATAAATGCCGCAACTTCTTCTTCGCCAATCACGTTATGAACTAAATTTTTTAGCCCATTAAATTCATGTTGATACCAATCTTTACGGTCATTGTAAAGTGAGCGGTAACCATAAGGATATTCAGCGCGGTAAACCTCGCTCGCTCTCGGAGCGAAACCGACTTTGTAAGGATTCGCTTTCGCGGTTAAGCTCATCGCCATATAGGTGCGCCCGTGAAAAGCGTGGGTGAAACTCACGATGCCTGTTCGGCCAGTGACAGCCCGTGCAATCTTCACGGCATTCTCGACAGCTTCAGCACCTGTATTGACTAAAAAGGTTTTCTTAGGTGAAGGGCCTGGTGCAATGGCGTTGAGTTTTTCAGCCACTTTGATATACGTTTCGTTCATACCCACCGCAAAGCAGAGGTGCTGGAACTCGTCAATTTGCGCTTTGACTGCTTTTAAGACTTTGGGGTGTGAATGCCCAATATTCATCACAGCAATACCCACTGACCAATCCAAATATTTATTGCCATCGGCATCCCAAACATAGGAGCCTTGCGCTTTTTGGGGTGAAAAAGGGTGGACGCTGTAGGCGGCAGGTGTAACCGCTTCTTTGCGGCGTTGGGCGAGAGCAAGATTCTTTGTTTGTTTTGACGTTGGCATGATGACCTCCAGAAGCTCACTATGGGTAATCTCTGTTTTGTATTACTAAGTAATCTTAGCTATAAACTTAATTATTTTAGGCAAAAAGCTAAATAATTTTATGAACAATATCTAAAACGTACTAATTTCTTACTATAGATTAGCATGAGTTTTGATGGCTGTGAACCCCCTGATCACAAAAGGGTACAGGGGGTGGGGTACAGGATTTAGGGTTCTTGTATATCGGTTAAGCTAGGTCAGTGAGCAATAGTGTGAAAGTTAGTGTTGTTGCAGCATTGCCAGAATTTCAGGCTAAGGCAGAAACATTGGCAACAGAACTAGGCTTGCCACTCGAGCTCCAGTTACCACTTCAGCTCGTGGTTGGGGAGAGGCTCGAGCTACGCGAAACTGCCTCTAAAACTGGCCCCGTCTATGTAGACTTTTCTCTCCTCAAACGCAAATATGCTGCAAACCTGCGCCGCCCAATGGATTTGATTGCCAGGGCAGTAGATGCGAAAAACAAACCTCAGGTGCTAGATGCCACAGCAGGGTTAGGGGGAGATGCTTTTGTCATGGCCTTATGGGGTTGTAAGGTGATGATGCTCGAGCGTTCGCCTATCGTATTTGCGTTGTTACGTGATGGTTTAGAACATGCTAAAGCTGACCCAGAGATTGCAGAGGTAATGAAGAGGATGGAGCCCAAATACGCGGATGCAAAAACATTTCTAAAGAATCGAAACTCTGAAGTGATTTATCTTGATCCCATGTATCCAGAATCAGGCAAGTCTGCGGCCAAGCGAAAAGAGATGCGGCTTTTTCGTGAGGTGGTTGGAGATGACGTTGACGTGCAAGAACTTTTTGAGATTGCAAAGTCTCAGGCAACAAAGCGTGTTGTTATCAAGCGATCTATCAAAGCTCCTGAACTAGCTAAGCCAAGTTTCGTTTTGCGCGGTACGACGACGAGGTTTGATGTTTATTAGAATGGATTATGGACAACTTGCTTTTTGGCATAGGAAGTGTTGCTAGTATTCTAATCTGACAAAGTGAGCATGGAGCTACTTAATAGGTATTACTACTGTTTATGTTGTTCGCGGATTGGCGGTGATCCCACAAATATTTTTGAGAGTTAAATTGTCTTCTGTGCCCATAAGGAAGATTGTTTTTTCTCTTATGTCTCTAGGTATTGGAATTATTCATCTCTTGGGCATATTGATGGACTGGAATAACTTGAGGGAATTTTTATAGCCAATCTATCTCCGCCATAGTGTACGGGGCTAGTTTTCCTTTTCAAACGTAAATACATCACGGTTCGCCTCTTTATAAAGTAAATAGGTCGAACCTTCTTTGCCGAGCGCACCAAACCACTGCGGACAATACGGCCCCATCCACAGAACGTCACCTGTTTGAATGGGATACCAGTCATCATTCAGACGGTAAATACCGCCACCGCGCAACATCACCATGCCGTGTTCCATAAAATGTGTTTCGGCAAACGGTAGGGTTGCGCCAGGGCGAAAGCTCATAGCGTTTACCGCCATATCGAATGTAGGCAAGTCGGGCAAAAGTTTTTTGGCAATCACATCAGGGTCATCCAAGAAGCTTTCACCTTTTTGTTTTTGTTCGTTGCCCGTGACAATCGGCGGACGCTCGAGGTCTGTACCAAGTGGAATATACCGCCGCTCAAAAATGTTTAAGCTCGCAGGCTTGACCGTGCGAATTGTGTGGCTTTCATTTGGTGGTAAATAGATATAGTCATTGCGCTCTAAAGTGATGGTGCTCGAGTTCGTCGTGATATTCACCGAGCCGTCCATGATAAAAATAAAGCGTTCAATTCCAGGAAGAGGCATGGCACCTTCGCCTCCTGCGTCCATCAAGGCGAAATACTGTGTAAACCGTGCACCCATTTGCGGTGAAATAAGAAGAATGCCTTGAGTTTTTAACCAACCTGGCAGTGTGGTTTTGACGTGTCCATCGGGTGCAATAAAAGCGTGTTGAGCTGTAACTCTTGTTCTGGTATGTCCGAAGTGATTCATAAACCTATAATGTATCAGAAGCAGAGATAAGAGAAAAGAAGAAAGAAAAATCATTAGTGTAGGGGTGGGTCTTTTGTTTATTCCAAAATGAACTATATTTTGTAATTTTAAGTACACGTCAAAAGACGAATGAACGGTAAAGCCTGTGGGGAATTGAGTGCGTGTTGAAAGATAAGCCCTCTCCGTTTGTCAAGCCTGTAACGAAAACGACAGCGTTCTAGCCTGCCATGCTTTTTGAGCGTTAGAA